>DASSBT010000054.1:0-26725 GCA_035698465.1 Agromyces sp.
GCGGCATCCGTTCGACTCCCCCGCAACGCCTTCGTGGGACGTGACGCCGAACTCGCCACGCTCGCCGAGTTGCTCGACGAACACCGCTGGGTGACCGTCGTCGGTCCGGGCGGGGTCGGCAAGACGCGCCTCGCGCTCGAGTTCGCCAGCCGGAGCCGGCGCGTGCCCATCGTCGTCGAGCTCGAGCACGCCGAGCCCGGTGACGTCATCGCGCGCATCGCCCGCGCGCTCGACCTCGAGGCGGGGCCGGGGGCGGATGTCGCGACGTCGGTCGTGATGGCGCCCGCCTCGCATCCGTACCTGTTGGTGCTCGACAACATCGACCGGGTCGGCCGCGCGGTCGGCGACATCGTCGCGCGCGCTCAGGCAACCGCGGTCGAACTGCGGGTGCTGACGACATCGCGCACCCCGATCGGAGACCCCGTCGAGACGGTGCATCCGCTCGCTCCGCTTCCGGTGGGGGACGCGGATGCCGCGGCCGTCGCCATGTTCCTCGACCGTCTCGGCACCGCCGGCCGCGCGGCGGCAGCGCCGATGCGGCTCTCGGCCGCGCAGCCGTCACGCGCCGACCTCGACCACGCCGCGCATGTGTGCGAGCGGCTCGACGGGCTGCCGCTCGCGATCGAGCTCGCGGCCGCCGTCGCCCGCCACCTCTCGCTCCACGAGCTCGCCGCGCGGCTCGACCGCGACTTCGCGACGCTCGATCGGGCGGTGCCCGAGGGCCGCCATCGCACGCTGGAGACAGCGTTCGAGTGGACGTGGGATCTCCTCACCGACGAGGAACGCGCAGTGCTCTGCCGGCTCGCCGCGCTCCCCCGCACCTTCGACATCGACCTCGCGACGACCGTCACGCACCCCGGCGCCGAGGGCACGGTGCTGCGCCTCCTCGACCACTCGATGCTCGTGGCCACCGGCGGCTCGCCGCGCCGGTTCCGCCTGCTCGCGGTGATGCGCGAATTCGTGCACGCCCGCACCGATCCCTCTGTCATCCGCGAGGTCCTCGAGCAGCACGCCGTCTACATGCAGGCGGTGACCGACGAGTTCGTGCTCCGGGCTCGCAGCGATGACAGCGCCGAGGCCATGCACCTATCTGAGACCCTCTGCCCCGAGGTCAATGCGGCGCTGCGGTGGGCGCTGGCCGCGCAGCATCCGTCGGCCCTGCCCCTCGCCGCGGACCTCGCGATCGGCGTCGAGCAGTACGGGTCGGATGTCGACAGCGTGCGCGCCATCGCCATGGCCGCGCGCGACGAACGAGTGCTCGCGACGGCGACCCCGCAACAGCTGCTCCTGCTCGGCAACGCGCTCGCGTACCTCGATGTCGAGCTCGTCGCCGACCTCGCCGATCGAGCGTTGGCGGCGGCCCGTACGCACGGAGACGACCGTGCGCGGCTCGCGGCCCACCATCTCGCCGGGATGGCCGACGCCTATGGCGATCGCGAAGCATCCGCGCTGGTGCATCTCGAGGAGGCCGAACGCATCGCCGCCTCGCTCGGCGACGACTGGGAGCTCGCCGCCGTGCACCAGATGCGCGGCATCGCGTTCTGCCACCCGTCACCGCCGCTGGCCGAGCCGGCAATGGTGGAGTTCGCGGCGGCGATGCGCGGCTTCGCGCTCGCCGGCGATGCCATGCACGTGAACAATGCCCGCTTCATGCTGGCGTTCGCGTCGGCGGAGTGGGGTCTCGAGCCCGAGCGCGCCGAGCAGCTCGTGGCCGAGTGCATCGCCTACGCGCGATCCGTCGGGAACGAGCACGAACTCGCCCACGCCTACCTGGTGCGGGCCAAGCTGCATCCCGATGCGCCGACCGAGGCCGACAACATCGACAGCCTGGTCGGCACGTTCCGCCGTCTCGGCGATCTGCGGTGCGTTACCCGGAGCCTCATGCTGCAGGCTCGGCGAGCCCGGCCCGATGCCCGTGTCGGCGTCCTCGAAGAGGCGCTGTCGGTCGCGGAGGCGGCCGGTGACCGAGGCCACCAGACGATGGTCCTCACTGCGCTCGCCGAGGCGCGCTGGGCGGGCGGGGATCGACTCGCGACGCTCGCCGCGCTCGACCGCCTCGCCGCGGTCGCAGGGCCCGACGCGGCATCCGCTGCCTGCCCACCCGACCTGGTGGAGGACTTCACCGGCGCCGCGGCGAGCTGAGTCGCCGCCACGACCCGAGCGTGCACTCGCCGCCCGAATCCGGGCGAGGAGTGCACTCTCGGCGAGCACGGGCCGGCCTACATCCTCGGCGCATCCAGGAGACCCAGAGCGAACCGCGGTGGAGTCAGGGCCGCTCGGGCGTGCCGATCAGCGGCGACTTCACCGGCTCGGCCATGCCCAGGTAGGCCACGAGCCCGTCTCCGAACGGGTCGACCGGCCTCGGCACTGCGACCCAGTTGTTGGTGAGCCACACGTTGCCTGATGGGTCGACCTGCACGCCGGTGTTACGCTGCAGGCCGTCGAATCCGTAGCCCTCCTCGGCCGGCGAGATCTCGTGCCCCGTTTCGCCGGCCGGGCACGTGCTCGCTCTGGCGCCGCACAGGTGCGACAGCCGCTGGTCGGCGAAGTTCGCGACCCAGAGATTGTCGTCGCCGTCGACCGCGATTCCCCAGGGCACCGTGAGCCCGGCTCCGCCGAAGCTCTCGGTCGACCCGTCGGCACCCACGCGTGCAATGGTGCCCTCCAGGTTCGCACCCGGCGCGGGCGTCTCGAGCATGGTTCCGGTGCTGCACGGGATGTCGACGACGCCCGAGTTGGACACCCAGACATTGCCGAGGCTGTCGCTCGCCGCCCCGAGCGGCCTGCGGATCGTGGACGAGTCACCGAATGGGGAGTTCGGCAGCGGCGATCCGTCGGGAGCGAACCCGTAGACCTGATCTCCAGCGTTCGCGGTCGCGAACACCGACCCCTCGGTGTTCTGCGCCACATCGAACGCCTTGGGGATTTCGGTGCCGGCCACGAAGGACCGGGTGTTGTCGCCATCGGGATATACGACGACTGAGTCGTTCCCGCAATTGGCGATCCACATGTTGCCGTCGACATCCGACTTGACTCCCTGCGGCCAGCTCAACGGCCCGTCGGTGTACCCGTCATCGCCCGAGATCGGCTCACCGTCGGGCTGGAACGCCGACACACTGTTCGACGTCGGCGGCGCTTCCCTGCATTCGGAGCCGGTGAAGCCGAAGTTGCCCACCCACACCTGATGACGGGTGTCGATCGCGATGCCGAACCCAGCGCCGTTGAGTCCGCCGCCCGTGAAGGTCTCCATCGGTTGCCGTGGCGCGTACGGATCGAGGTGGAACATGTCGGTTCCAGGGCAGATCTCCGAGGGAAGCTTCGACCAGTTGGTGTTGTTATTGGCCCACACCTGGCCCTGCGCGTCGAAGGCGACGTTGCCCGGGCCGTTGAACTGGCGCCCATTGCCGTAGAACCGCAACGCGACGACCCATCCCGAAGGCACCGTTGTGCGCACCGGCGTGAACTCGGGATCCTCGGGGATCTGCGCGAACACGCCCGGCGCATCGCCCGAGGGGTTCGTGGGAAGCAGTGTCATCGCCTGCCACGTCGTCTGCGGGCGCACGCCCCAGGCGTCGGTCGCCGCATCCAGGAACGCATCACAATCGTTCGTGCTCATGACGCAACCGGTGACGATGCTCGCGAGCGAGTTGAACGTCGCAAGGGTCTCGGTCGACGTGCCGTTCGGGGAGAGGAGCAGGAAACGCGCCGGAATCCCCCTGTCGAGGTCGACCAGATTCCGGGGCATCAGTGCCGCGTTCTGCAAGCCCGGAGCGGGCCCACCGATCACGCCGCTCACAGCGAACTGGGCGAGGGAGTATCCCGCAGCGACTGTGGTCAGCTCATTGATCTCGGCCTTGCCGTTGCGAAGGTCGCCGAGGGATGCCGCGAGCTCTGCGGCGTCGGGGACGGCGATGTCGTCGACCGTGCCCCCACGCGCCGTCGCGTAGAGCACCCCATCGTCGTTGATCCAGTCGGCCACCTGCAGCCGGAACCGGCCGAGCCGGTCGGTCGTCTCGGTCGACAGATGCGTCGCCGTGCCTGCGGTTGAACCTGCGAGGAACAGGTCGACGGTCGACCCCTCCACTGCGGAGCCCGCCACTGTGACATGACCACGGATCGTCGTGCCGCCTCCGGACGCGGCGGCGGAAACCGGTGCAGTCGCCGCCGCGATCATCGCGGCGGCCGACAGGATGAGTGCGAGTTTTTCCAGGCGCGTCGACATGGCTGGAATCCCCTCCTCAGCGGCCCGGTCGGCCCCGGGCCGGCGACGTTCCGCAGGCTACGCCGATCGGGGCGACGCGATCATCCCCCGTTTGGGTGAGGAACCCTCACTCGTCAAGTTCCGCCGAACGGTTGTCCTACGCGTTGCGCACGTGCACGCGCTCACCTTGGGTGCTGAGCAGGTTCAGGATCTCGGCCGGCTCTTCCGATGCGCTGACGTGGCCGTGCGGCACGCGGGTGTCGAACTCGGCGGCCTCGCCCGGTTCGAGCACGATCTCGTCGTCGCCGAGCGCGAGCCGTACGCGCCCGCTCAACACGAAGATCCAGTCGTAGCCCTCGTGGGCACCACCCTGCTCGACCGGCGCATCGGGCGGATGCCCCGGCAGCACCATCTTGAAGGCGCGAACGTCGGGGTTGTTCCTGGTCAGCGGGATGATCGCACGTCCGTTGCGGTAGAACGGCCGCGGATGGATACGCGGGTCGGCGATCTGCGGCGTGCCGACGAGGTCGTCGAGGCTCACCCGGTAGGCCGCGGCCAGCCGGATCAACAGGTCGAGGGTGGGCTTGCGCAGCCCCGACTCGAGCCTCGAGAGCGTCGACGACGAGATGCCGGTCTGGGCGGAGAGCTCGGCGAGCGTCTCCCCTCGGCGATGACGTAGCTCGCGCAACCGCGGGGCGACCGCCTCCAGGACGGTTCCGAGGTCGTCATGATCCGCGGTCATGGTCTCCGCTCCTTGCTATTTCAGCAACCCATCTTGCGCCATCAGCAGGATAGGGGCAAGAGTGACCGAATGCACAACGAATCGTGGGATGTCATCATCGTCGGCGCCGGCAGCGGCGGGCTCAGCGCCGCCCTCATGCTCGGCCGCGCACGGCGTCGCGTGCTCGTGCTCGACGGCGGGACGCCGCGGAACGCAGTCGCCGCACACATGCACGGCGTGATCGGCCGCGACGGCTGGTCACCGCTCGACCTCGTGGCCGTGGGTCGCACAGAGGTCGAGCGCTACGGCGTCGTCGTGACTCCGGGCGAGGTCGTGTCGGCCGAGCGGGCCGACGACGGTTTCACCGTGGAGCTCGCTTCGGGCGAACGCCACCGCGGGCGTCGGATGCTCGTCGCGACCGGACTCCGCGACGAACTGCCATCGATACCGGGCCTCGTCGAGCAGTGGGGAACCGGGGCCGTCGTCTGCCCGTACTGCGACGGCTGGGAGGTGCGCGACCAGCGCATCGGCGTGCTCGCGACGGGCCCGATGAGCACGCACCAGGCGCAGATGCTCCGGCAATGGTCGGCCCAGGTCACGTTCTTCGCGAATGCCCGCGAACTGAGCGACGATGACGCCCTGGCACTGACGGTCCGCGGCATCGGCATCGAGCGGCGGCCGATCGCAGCCGTCGACGCCGACGCCGACGGTCGGCTCAGCGGCATCCGACTCGCCGATGACGACTCAACGCCGATCGACTCGATCTTCCTCCACACGACGCCCGTGCCGAACGACGCCCTGCTCCGCGGTCTCGGCACGGCGACGGCCGAGACGTTCGGCGGTGGTGAGTGGGTCGAGGTCGACGCCACCGGTCGCACGAGCGTGCCTACGCTTTGGGCGGTCGGCAACGTGGTGAACCCGTCGGCGACCGTGCCTGTGGCAGCCGCGGCCGGCAACATGGCCGGCGCGACCATCAACGGCGACCTCATCGAGGAGGAGATCCGCGACGCGCTGGCCGCTCGCCAATGAAACGGTCACCCGGAGTGCCCTCGCTCAGCCCGCGAGCGCAGGGATGAACCGATGCCATGCCCGGCGACGCTGACGGCGCGGGTCCGCTTCGACGCGATCGTCGTCATCGATGACGAGCGTCCACCTGTGGCGCTCGTCGTAGCGCGGCCAGTGCTCCGCCGGCACTCCGAGCTCGGCGAATCGCAACCACAGCGCGCGCATCCGCTTGCCGGCCGCCGCGTACGTCTCATATCCGCCGAGCGAGGTCATGACGCGCGCGAGCGGCTCGTCGGTGCGATCGAACAGGGCGAACATCTCGACGCCGTGCGTTGCGTCGAGGCCCATGAGCTCGAGCAGACGTGGCGCCACGTCGAAGCGGTACGACCAGGCGGGGGCGTAGCGCGAGTGGAAGTCTGCGACGCGAGTGCTCGGGTACCAGAACCCATAATCGCCGCCGAAGTCGGCGCCCGCTCGCCGGTTCGGCAGGCCCGGATAGGCGTCGCGCATCCCCTGACGCGATCCGGCGGGCGCACGATCGAATAGCGCGTCGATCCGGGCCGGGCTGCGCGGGAGGATATCGACACGGCCACGGAAGATCGATCCCTCGCGGTCGTTGGTACCGATGATCAACGGCACTCGGTGCGCACGACCGTCGCGGAATGCCCTCAACGGTCGCTCGGGCACGAACTCGCCGTCGACCACTGGAGCGAAGCAGAACGAGCCGGGATACTCATCTGGTGTGCGCACCTGCAACGCGACGGATGCGGCGATGAGTGCGCTGGGAGAGGCATCCGACAGCAGTTGCTGCGGCGTCGACTGAGCGACCCCGACGCCGACGCGGTCGTCGGCACCGACACCGGCAGCCGCAACGGCAGCCGCAGCCGCAGCCGCATGATCGTGCGCCATGACGACTTCGCGAAGGATATCGACGTACTCTCCGGCCCAGCGCGCCGTCAACGACGGCGGATACACCGCGTTCGGCGGCGGACTCTGCGCGATCGCCCGGGCGAAGAGCCCGCGCGCGGCGGGCGTCGCCATCAGCGTCGTGACGGCGTTGCCGCCCGCCGACTCGCCGAACACGGTCACGCGTTCGGGGTCGCCACCGAACTCCGCGATGTTGTCGCGAACCCAGCGCAGGGCGGCGACCTGGTCGCGCAGCCCGAGGTTGCTCGCGAGCGGTCGCTCGGGCGTCGAGTAGCGGGTGAAGTCGAGGTAGCCGAGCGCGCCGAGCCGGTAGTTGAAGCTCACGTACACGACGCGGGTGCTTCGCACGAAGCCCTCGCCTCGTCCAGAGAAGTCGCGCGACGAGCCGGCACTGTAGCCGCCGCCGTGAATGAAGACCATCACCGGCAGGGGCGCTGACGCCGACGAATCGTGATCGGGCGCGTGCACGTTCACGGTGAGGCAGTCCTCGTCGGCAGCCACCACCATCGACGGAGGACGGATCAGCCGATTCGAGAACGACTGCGGAGCGATCGCCCCGTACACCGATGCATCACGAGTCCCAGCCCACGGCACGACCCCCGCCGGGGGCGCGAACCGCAACGCCCGCACCGGTGGTGCCGCGTACGGGATGCCGCGCCAAGCGAGCAGCCCGCCTTCACGCACGCCGCGCACCATGCCACCCGCCACCCGAACGTCGAGCTCGACGCCGTGCGGCCGGCGGCTTCCGGTCATGTTCCCCTGCTGATCACCCGCTCATCTCACCACGGATGCGCTCCGCCCGATAGCGCGAGGCTCGCAAAGGGGTTCCGCTCGTGACTCCCGCAGCGAAAGATGGAGTGAACGGATGCCCCGCGCGGGCGACGTGGTCACCGGCGACATGGCCGCCATCGATGCGAACGCGTAGCGTCCGTAGCGCCGCCACGCGGTATCCGGTCGGTCAGCGTGCGCGCCAGCACGCGCGAGCGCCATCACCCGCGCAACAACCCCCGCAGCGCCTGGATCGTGTCGGCGTCTTCGGGTCGCTTGTCGTCGCGATACCGCTTGACGCGCGCGAACCGCAGCGCGATGCCGCCCGGGTACCGCGTCGAGCGCTGCACCCCGTCGATCGCGATCTCGACCACCGTCGTCGGCTCGACCCAGACGGTGTTCGCCGTGCTGCGCACCTCGATCGTCGGAAAGTACTCGGTCTGCCACCTGAGCAGCTGGTCGGTGAGCCCCTTGAACGTCTTGCCGACCATCACGTATGCGCCCGGCTCGCCGAACTCCCCGGTCGGGTCGAGCGCGCCGAGGTGCAGGTTCGACAACCACCCGGTGCGGCGGCCCGATCCCCACTCGCAGGCGAGCACGACCAGATCGTAGGTGTGCACCGGCTTGACCTTGACCCAGCTCGACCCACGCCGGCCGGCCGCGTACGGCGACCGGATCGCCTTGGCGACGATGCCCTCGTGCCCGGCCGCCAGCGCATCGCGCGACACCCGCTCAGCCACCTCGGCGTCGGCGGTGACCTCGCCGGGGATGCGGTGGCCCGGGGCGATGCGCTCGAGTTCGGTGAGCCGTGTCGAGAGTGGTTCGTCGAGCAGGTCGCGCCCGTCGACGTGCAACACGTCGAAGAACCACGGATGCAGCAGCACCTCACGCGCCCGCTCTGCGCCGAACCGCGACATCGTCTCTTGGAAGGGCCGCGGCGCCTCGTTCTCGTCGAGCGAGAGCGTCTCGCCGTCGAGGATGACGTCGCGCACCGGCATCCGTCGCACGACCTCGACGACCTCTGGCAGCCGGTGCGTGATGTCGGCGAGGTTGCGCGTGAAGATGCGCACGTCATCGCCCGCGCGGTGCACCTGGATACGCGCGCCGTCGAGCTTGTATTCGACGGATGCCTCGCCGGTGCCCTCGACCGCCGCCGCCGCGGTCGGCGCGGTCGCGGCGAGCATGGGCAGCACGGGACGGCCCACCACGAGCCCGACCTCGGCGAGTTCCTCGGCGGAGCCCGTGAGCGCCAGTCGAGCCGTCTCGCCGAGGTCGCCCGAGAGCATCGCGGCTCGCCGTACGACGTCGCCGGGCCGATCGGCGGCACGGGCGATCGCGTCGGTGAGCACGCCCTCGAGGGCACCTGTGCGCATCTCGCCGAGGATCACCCGAGAGATGAAGTGCTGCTCACGCTCGGTGGCCCGAGCGGTCAGTTCGCGCAGATCGCCCGCACGCGCGGTGGCAGAGCCGGCGCCGGATGCCGCGGCGAGCCGCTCGAGCAACTCGTCGAATTCGGCGATCGTGACGCTCGGCTCGTCGGCCGGCGTGCCGAGCATGGACGAGAGCCCGCGCCATCCGACACCGACGCGGCCCTGTCGCGGCTTGCCGAGGAGGAACCCGACCGCGGGCGCAATCTCATCGGGTTCGAGGCGGCGCAGCAGCTCGGCGAGGGCGTCGACCTTCGCGAGCCGTGATCGCGTGGCGGTCACGGCTTCGGCGGTGGTGACCAACTCGTCGAGCAGCACGGGGCCATTCTGCCACCGGCCGCCGACATCCAGCGGTGGTCGATCCCGTCAGGTCATGCGACCGTTGGCCGCCGCCACTGACGCCAGCCACTCGTCGAAGGTCTGCCTTCCGAGGTCGGCGCCGGGCCGGGGAAGCAGGGTGCCATCGCGCATGGCCCGACCGAAGCCGCCGGGCAGCGGCACCTCCATGACGCGCCCGGCGCGGCCGGTCGCCTTCGCCCACCGGCGGGCGAGGTCGGACATGCGTTCCTCGCGAGGCCCAGCGAGATCTCGAACGCGGCCGGTCGGGCCGCCCTCGGCGAGGTCGACGAGCCGCTCGGCCACCTCGCGCGCCGCGACGGGCTGCGAGCGCATCGCCGGCACCATCACGACCGGTCCGATCTTCATGCGCCCGTGGATCTGCGACGCGAACTCGTGGAACTGGGTCGCGCGCAGCAGCGTCCACGGCACCGGCCCGGCTTCGACGAGCTGTTCCTGCAGCACCTTTCCCGCGTAGTAGCCGTAGCTCGCGTCATCCACTCCGACGATCGAGAGCGCGACGTGATGGCGCACGCCCGCAGCCTCCTCGGTTGCGAGCAGGTTGCGGGTCACTGCACCGAAGAATCGACGGGACTCCTTCGCCGAGACGGTCTGCACGGATGCCACGTCGATGACGGCGTCGACCCCGGCGAGCGCGGCTTCCAGCCCGTGAGCTGCGACGAGATCCACGCCCGTCGATCTGGTCAGTACGACGACGTCGTGTCCGCGCTCGCGTGCGACGTCGACGACGTGGTGTCCGATGGTGCCGGTTCCGCCGGCTACGGCGATCTTCATCGGTGCGCCTCTTCTCCTGTCATCCCCTTCAGGCGATTGTCTCGCGCCGCTGCACCGCCCGTGCGCCTCGGCGGGAACACGAGCGGAATCGCGAGCACGAGGGTCACTGCGAGGGCGATCGGCTGTGCGACGGCGTCGATCGGCGCCAAGCCGTGCAGATGCCCGAGGTGGTACGCGAGATGCGGCACCGAGAACACGAGCCAGGCGATGCCGACCGCCACCGCGGCATCCGCCCGCCGTGCCAACGCCGCGAAGATCCCTGCCGCGACGAGAGCGAGGTAGAGCGCACCGACGTCGCGGATGAAGTGCTCGTTGAACGGGCCCTCGGCCGCCCAGGCACCGAAGCCCAGGCCGGGGAACCCCTCGTAGAAGGCGCGCGGCCAGAAGAGCGCCCAGACGCCGACGAAGGCGCCGAGTGCGTTGAGGATCCAGAGAAGGGTGCGTCTCAATGGTGTGTTCACACCCATTACGACCGGATGCCGCGATGGAATGTGAGGTGTGACCGACACCGACACCCTCGACGAACTGCTCGGCGAACGCCGGCACCTGATGAACCTGGCGTTCCGGATGCTCGGATCGTGGAACGACGCCGAAGACGTGGTGCAGCAGACGTACGTGCGCTGGTACCAGCTCGATGCCGACGAGCAGTCCGCGATCGAGCGGCCCCGGGCGTGGCTCACGACCGTGGCGTCGCGCATCTGCCTGAATATCCTCGATTCGGCGCGCGTGCGTCGCGAACGGTACGTCGGCGAGTGGCTTCCTGAACCGGTACCGACGGATGCCGTGGGCGGGCGTTCGCCCGCGATCGACCCGCTCGACCGGGTCGCCCATGACGAGTCGGTGAGCATGGCCCTCCTCGTCGTCCTGGAGTCGCTGACGCCGGCTGAACGCGTCGCGTTCGTTCTGCACGAGGTCTTCGCGGTGCCGTTCGGCGAGATCGCCGAGGTCGTGGGGCGCTCGCCCGCGGCAGCGCGGCAGCTCGCGGCATCCGCCCGACGTCATATCCGCGAGGAGCGCTCCCAGCCGGCCGACATGCGAGAGCACGAACGACTCGTCAGCGCATTCGGCGCGGCCTGCGCGAGTGGCGATCTCGCGGCGCTCATCGAGATCCTCGACCCGCAGGTCGTGACGGTCAGCGACGGCGGCGGCAGGGTGAGCGCCGCACGTCGCCCCGTCGTCGGCGCCGACAACGTCGCCCGTCTGCTGCTCGGCATCCTCGCCAAGGCGGCGCCGGGTGTGGCCATCGAACCGCGCCAGGTGAACGGCCAGGCCGGGTTCGCCGTGGTCGACGGCGGCCAGGTGACCGGCGTCGTCGCGCTCGGCACGTCTGGGGAACGGATCCGCAACATCTGGATCGCGCTGAACCCCGACAAGCTGCGAGCCTGGAACGCGGCGCCCGCGCTGGAGTAGCGTCGAGCACATGAATGACCGCGCAGCGGGGCGCGAGCGGCTCGACGAACTCGCCGTCGACCTGCTCACGAGGCCCGACGTCACGTTCGGCAGGATGTTCAGCTCGCAGGGCCTCGCGATTCGCGGCAAGATCTTCGCCTTCGCCGCGAACGACGGCAGCCTGGTGGTGAAGCTGCCCGAAGAGCGCATCGGCGAGCTCGGCCTCGAGTTCATGACCATGCACGAGCGGCAGATGCGTGAGTGGGCACGGGTGCCGCTGTCGGATGCCACCAGACGCTGGCGGGCCATCGCCGAGGAGGCGCTCTCCTACGTCGACTCGATCACGCCCTGAGCCTCGATCACGCCCCCTATCAACCAGCCTCGATCACGCCCCGCACCAACCAGAAGGAGCACCATGGCCCTCGCCGACTTCCCACGACACCAGCTGACGTTCGGGCCGAGCCCGGTGCATCCGGTCGACCGGCTCAGCGACCACCTCGGCGGCGCGCGCGTCTGGATGAAGCGGGAAGACGTGAACAGCGGTCTCGCGTTCGGCGGCAACAAGACCCGAAAGCTCGAGTACCTCGTGCCCGATGCACGGGCGAAGGGCGCCGACACGCTGGTCTCGATCGGCGGCGTGCAGTCGAACCACACGCGGCAGGTCGCCGCCGTGGCCGCGCACCTCGGCATGAAGGCCGTGCTCGTGCAGGAGCACTGGGTCGATTGGCCGGATGCCGTGAACGACCGCGTCGGCAACATCCTGCTGTCGCGGCTCATGGGCGCCGACGTGCGGCTCTCGCCCGCCGGCTTCGGCATCGGATTCAAGGAGTCGTGGACGCAGGCGATCGACGATGTCGAGGCATCCGGCGGCACGCCCTACCCGATCCCGGCCGGGGCATCCGATCACCCGCTCGGCGGACTCGGCTTCGCCAACTGGGCGCACGAGGTCGCCGCGCAGGAGCGCGAACTCGGGGTGTTCTTCGACACGATCGTCGTCTGCGCCGTCACCGGATCGACGCACGCGGGCATGATCGCCGGGTTCGCCGACCTCGAGGCGAACTTCGGCGGACCGCAGCGCCGCGTCATCGGCATCGACGCGTCGGCGAAGATCGACGAGACCCGCGACCAGGTCGGCCGCATCGCCCGTGCGACCGCAGACCTCATCGGCGTCGGCCGCGAGCTGCGCGACGACGAGCTCACGGTGCTCGAGGGCTGGGCCGGCGACGAGTACGGCATCCCGGTCGAGTCGACCGACGAGGCGATGAAGCTCACGGGTCGCCTCGAGGGCGTCATCCTCGACCCGGTCTACGAGGGCAAGTCGATGGCCGGGCTCATCGACCTCGTGTCGAGCGGCGACATCCCGAAGGACTCGAACGTGCTCTACGCGCACCTCGGCGGGCAGCCCGCGATCAACGCGTACAGCGGGCGCTACCACTGACGATGCGTACGCGCTCCACCTGGATCATGCTCGTGGTCGCGCCACCCTCGTCGCTACACAACGCAGGACCACAGGCGCTTCACGTCCCACTGGGCGGTTGAAGTGCGGCTCATCCTGCAGAAGCGTCGGCGATGCGCATCAGCCCGCGGGCTCGCCGTCGACCTCGCGCTTGAGTCGCTCGAGTTCGGCCCGCCGCTGGTAGTACTCGATCTCGCGGTCGAGTTCGGCGAGCTGCTCTTCGGTGGTACGGGAGTCGCGCGAGAACAACTCGGTCTGCGCCGGCGCCTGCGGCCGCGGTGCGAACGCTGCGCCGAGCGCCGACGTCGGCGACGCGCCCGAGTACTCGCGCCCCAGCAGGAACCACAGCAGCGTGCCGATGAGCGGGATCAGGATGACGAGCAGCACCCATCCGAACTTCGGAAGATGCTTCACCTGCCATTCGTCTCGCATGATGATGTCGACGAGCGCGAACACCATCGCGGCCAGCACGATGACGGGGAAGACGACGGCCATGGCCGCCAGCTTAGAGCGCTCGACGGTCCGAGCGCGAGGGAAGTACCGCTCGAGCGCGAGGGAATATACGCCCGAGCGCATATCGAACGCGGGCCGGCACCGCGGCATCCGCATCTCGTTATTCGATGGTCTGCTCGAGCAGGCGCTCGAACGCACCCGGCCCGACCGAGATGGAGCCCGCGTACGGATGGTCCATGTCGGCGGTCACGAAGATCACGAGCCCGATGAAGAGCGCGAGCAGGCCCGCCATCAGCAGGTGCAGGCCGACCCGTCGCACGTAGATGAATCCGACGAACACGGCGTTCACTGCGGCGCCGACCCAGATGACCACCCAGAACAGCGGGGGCAGCGCGACGGTGGTCAGGTCGATGCGTGCGCGCCTGGCCTCGACGAACTCGTCGAACACGCCGATGACCTGCACATACTCAGCCTGATCCTGCGGGGTCTGCGGCTCGAAGCTGTGCAGCAGGTCATCGAACTCATCGAGTTGCGCCGAACTCGTCGACGGCACGATGTCCTCCCGCTGCGCAGGGAAGTCCTGGAAGATCACGGTGTGCACGTACTCGTCGAGCGTCATCCGCATGGGGGTGCCGAGTTCGTCGGGCATGCCACCGGTGGCGCGGTAGAGCGCCCCGATCTCGGACGCCTCATCGAGCGTCGCCTGGCGCGCGTCGGCGAAGTTCTCGTACACCGACACCGCGACGAGCGCGAGCAGGATGCCGAAGAACACGCCGAACGTGCCGATCACGTGCTCGAGTACGCGGTCCCACTGCTCTGGGTCGTCGACCACCCGGCGAACGGCCGGGCGCAGCGCCAGCACGATGGCACACGAGATGATCACGAATCCACCGACGAACAGCGGCAACGTGACGAACACACTCGCATCGTAGAACCACTGCACGTGCGGCACCTCCCCCGAGGTGACGGATGCCGCGGCATCCGCGACTCGTCTGCCGGTCAGCCTAGGGAATCGACGGCTGGCGCGCACCCACTTTCTGCTCCACGGGTGTATATACTTGATGTATATAGGGAGGTGATCTGATGGTACGCACGACGGTGTTCCGCAACAACCGCACCCAAGCGGTGCGCCTGCCGAAAGACGTCGCCCTGCCTGAAGAGGTGCGCGCAGTCGACATCGTCGCCGTCGGCAACGCACGTGTGATCACACCCGCAGGCGGCGCGGTGGACTTCTGGTACGAGCACGGCACGCGCGTCAGCGTCGATTTTCTGGCCGAACGCGATCAACCCGCCGTGCAGGAGCGCAGCGAACTGTGAGTGCACGGTTCCTGCTCGACACGAACACGGTCATCTTCGCGCTTCGCTCCCCCTCAGGCGCCCTTGCGGCACGCCTCACCGAGCATCTCGGCCGCATCGCCGTGTCGACGATCACGGTCGCCGAACTTCAGTACGGCATCGAGCGCTCCCAAGACGCGGCCCACAACCGGCGCGCAACCGACGAGTTCCTCGCCCTCGTCGAGGTGTCCCCGTTCGATGGCGACGCGGCCGAGCATGCCGGCGAAATCCGCGCCGCGCTTGCGCGAGACGGCCGGCCCATCGGAGCGTTCGATGTGCTCATCGCGGGCCATGCGCGATCGGCGGGGCTCACGGTCGTCACCAGCAACATGGGTGAGTTCGAGCGCGTGCCCGGCCTGCTCGTCGAAGACTGGACCACAAGCTAGTGCTCACAGCGCTCAGACGCGTACGCCTTCGCGCTGCCCCGCCGCGATGCGATCGGGGTCGGGCGGCGACTGCAGCAGCCGCCGGATGGGCCCCAGCGCCACCTCGACGCTGAGCAGGCGCATCGCGGTCTCCCTGATCACCGCGAGCACCCGGCTGCGATGGAACATGTAGCGAGCGAGCTGCCGCGAGTTGCCCTGAGCCGCCTCGACGCGCGGGCGTTGCGCCGCCTCGTAGCGACTGAGGATCTCGGCGAGGCCGACCGCCGGGGCATGTCGGAGCATGCGCGCGAGCACCCAAGCCGATTCCATCGCCATCCCGGCGCCGATCCCGGCGGTGGGCAGGAAGCCGGCCGCCGCGTCGCCGAGCAGCACCGTGCGTGCCGTCGTCCAGCGCGCGGCGCGGCCGTCGTCGAGCGGCCAGTAGTACGGATCGGGATCGTCGGCGACCGCGCGAAGTGCCAGGTCGACGCGCGGGGCGATCGTGGTCAGCCGCGCTCGCACCGTCTCAGCGAAAGCCCGTGGGCCGCTCCGCAGGTCGTCGCCAAGACCGCCGAGGAAGACGCCGATCTTGCCCTTCACCGGGTAGGTGCCGAGGAAGAACCCGGCGCCCCAGATCTCCTCGCCGAGATCGGGATCGTCGTCGGCGTCGATCCAGACGACCCAACCCGCCCAGCGGGTGTCGACGACGTCGATGGGTCCGCTGCCCGGAATCAGCGTGCGCGTGGCCGACCGGATGCCGTCGGCCACGATGACGAGGTCGAAGTCGTACCTCCGCTCGACACCCTCGGTCGAGAGCGTCACGGTGACCGACTCGGCCTGCTCGTCGAGGGTCGTCGCCGTCGTCTCGAACGCGACCTCGCACTCATCGGCCGCGAGCGTCTCGAGCAGGCGAGCCCTACTGATGCCTCGGTAGTCGCCGAACCGGTCGAGGATGCCGGCCATCGAGTCGGTGCGCAGCGCACGCCCGGTGTGCGACCGGAACGCGTAGCGACCCATCTCCACGCTTTCGTCGACATAGCGGGCGCGAACGCCGAGCTCGTCGATCAGCGGATCCACCATCGGCATGAGCGCCAGCATGTAGCCGGGCGGCCGCTCGTTGCGCGATCGCTCGATCAGCACCGGATGCCACCCGGCACGGCGCAACAGCTGCGCCGCGGCGACTCCGGCGATGCCCGCCCCGACGACGAGAACCCGCAGCGGATCACCGGCGGCCCGTTCGTACTGCGACTCGATGGATGCGGGCGAAATGCTCATCGTTCGGCTCCTCGTCTGTTCGTCTCGTCAGGCTTCGACTCATGGTTCCGGCCAGGCCACTGGACCAGCCGGTCCACTCACTCTACGCCTGTTGGACCAGCCGGTCCAGTGCCGACTACGATGAGACTCATGACCGCCGGCGAACTCTCCCGCATGCCAGAGGAACGACGACGGCGATTGATCAACGAGGCATCCGGCGAATTCGCCCGTGCCGGCTACGAACACGCCTCACTCAACCGCATCATCCGAGCCTGTGGCATGAGCAAGAGCTCGTTCTATCACTTCGTGGCCTCGAAGCAGGCCCTGTTCGACCTCGTGCTCGAGGACCTGCGCACCGCCGTCGCCGCGCGAATCGTCGTGCCCCAGCCAGAGGACTTCGCCGGCGAGCGCTTCTGGGCCACCGCCGAGCGGCTCCTCGAGCAACTCACCGAACTCGCGCAGACCGACGAATCCTTCGCGGCACTCGGGCGAATGGTCTACGCGAGCGGCGTGCCGTCCGACGCGCAGGCGTCGATCGGCGCGATCTTCGTCGCCGCCGAACAGTGGCTCGAGGCGGTGCTCGTCGTCGGCCGACGTGATGGCGCGATCCGCAGCGACCTCCCTGCCGCCCTGCAGACACGCCTGGTCTTCAGCGTGCTGCGCACCCTCGACGAATGGGCGGTGGCGCAGATGACCGAACTCGTCGACACCGACGTGCGCGACCTCGTCGACGCCCAGGGCGCACTGCTGCGACGGATGCTGCAGCCCACCGAGTAGCCGGATGCCGCGGTCGACCCAGTAGCCGGATGCCGCGGTGAATCCAGCTCGCCGCCGACGAAACGAGTCCTCTCAGAAGAGGACTATACATCTGATGTCTCATACGCCAATATGGAGCGCGGCGGCGATCTTCGCAGGTGTTCCCGACCGATCGCTCCGAAACACCAGATCAATGATGCTCCGGAGGTCTCTTGATGCTCGAACATGAAGTCCCACGACGTCGCGCGCTGCAACTCGGCGGACTCGCCGCTCTCGCCCCGCTCGTGCCGAGCCTGCTGGCGACGCAATCCGCGGCGGCGGCCCCGCTCGCAACTGCAGGATCGGCCCGAGCAGGTGCCGGCACGCTCACCATGCCCGAGCTCTCGCCCAAGTCGCTCTGGTACGGAGTGCCCGCGACCGACTGGGAGAGCCAGGCCCTTCCGATCGGCAACGGCCGGCTCGGCGCGATGCTCTTCGGCAACCCCGATGAGGAGGTCGTCGAGCTCAACGAGCAGAGCCTCTGGGGCGGCGTGAACGGCTACGACAATGCCCTCGCCGGGGTGCCCGACAGCGCCTATGACACGAGCATGACGGGCTTCGGTTCGTACCGCGACTTCGGCGCCTTGACCTTCACGCTCGCGGCCGGCCCGAAGGTGAGCTCGCCAGGTGGGCCGTATCAGGTCTCGGGTTCCGAGCGCGTCGAGAACACGTATGACGGCAACTCGCGCAGCAAGTGGTGCATCATCTCGCCGCCGGCGCATGTGCTCTGGCAGGTGGAGCTCACCGCACCGGTAGCGGTCACCTCGTACACCTTCACGAGCGCGAACGACGTACCGGCCCGTGACCCGCAGGAGTGGACCCTTCTGGGGTCGAACGACGGCACCGCGTGGACGACGCTCGACGCTCGAACGGAGGCTCCATTCGAGCAGCGGTTCCAGACGAAGCGCTACGAGTTCGCGAACGGCGCAGGGTACCGGTTCTACCGTTTCGAATTCGTGCCGAAAGCGGGTGTCAGCCACTTCCAGCTTTCGGAGATCGGGCTCGACGGCGTGGAACTCGCTACAGGTGGACTCGCCTACCTCTCCTCGCCGAGCGGCCACTCGGGCGAAGCAGGAGGCAACCTCGTCACGAGCATCGACGGCGACTCCGCCACCGCCTGGCAGGTCGCCGAAGCCGGCGACGGTGCCAGCTGGCAGCTCGAGCTGGCGTCCAAGCATGCCCTCACGACGTACGAAATCGTGAGCGCCGCCGACAACGCCTCGCCCGACCCGAGCTCGTGGGTACTCGAAGCGTCGAACGACGGTCTGACCTGGCGGCAGCTCGACGCTCGATCCGGCATCGCGTTCGCCGCGCGAGGCGAGGCGAAGTCATTCAGCTTCGCGAACTCGACGGCGTACTCGAGCTACCGCCTCACCTTCACGGCGCCGACCGCGTTCCATCTCGCCGGCATCGCCCTCGGCGGAGCCGGCTTCGACACCCGCACGCGACGCATCGCCGTCGACTATCGCCGCGCACTCGACACCGCGGTCGGCGTGCACCTGACGCAGTTCGCGACTCCGGCGGGGCAGGTGCTGCGTGAGGCGTTCGCCAGTCGAGCTGCAGACGTCATCGCGTTGCGCTACACGACGAATGCGGCATCCGGCATCTCGGGTGACCTCAGCCTGACCTCCGCGCAGGCCGACGCGCCGACGTTCGCCGACGGAGGTGCCCGCCGTCTCGGATTCCAGGGCCAGATGGGCAATGGGCTCAAACACGCCGCGACCGTGCAGGTCGCGGACACCGACGGCGACGTGACGGTGACCGGCACGGGCCTGCGCATCACCGGCGCATCCACGCTCACCCTCGTGCTCGACGCGCGCACGAACTACAAGCTGAGCGCTGCCGACGGATGGCGCGGCGACGACCCGCAGCCGGGCATCGACAGCGCACTCGCGGCGGCATCCGCTCGGCCGTTCGACGACCTCCTCGCCGAGCACACGGCGCAGGTGTCAGAGCTCATGTCCCGCGCCGCGGTGACCTGGGGTGAGACGGATGCCGCGGTGCGCACGCTCTCGACGAGCAGGCGTCTCGCGCGCTATGCGTCCGGCGAGTCCGATCCCACGCTCGAGCAGGCGATGTACGACTTCGGGCGCTACCTGCTCATCAGCTCGTCGCGCCCGGGAGGACTGCCCGCGAACCTGCAGGGGCTGTGGAACAACAGCAATCAACCGCCGTGGGCGAGCGATTACCACACCAACATCAACGTGCAGATGAACTACTGGGGCGCCGAGACGACGAACCTGCCCGAGTCGCACCAGGCACTCGTCGCGTTCATCGAGCAGGTCGCAGTGCCCAGTCGGGTCGCGACCCGCAACGCGTTCGGGCAGGACACGCGTGGCTGGACGGCCCGCACCTCGCAGAGCATCTTCGGCGGCAACTCCTGGGAGTGGAACACCGTCGCCAGCGCCTGGTACGCGCAGCACCTCTACGAGCACTGGGCGTTCACGCAGGACCGGCAGTACCTTGCCGATCTCGCGTATCCGATGATCAAGGAGATCTGCGAGTTCTGGGAGGACCGGCTGAAGGAACTCCCCGATGGCACGCTCGTCGCGCCCGACGGCTGGTCTCCTGAGCACGGCCCCCGCGAAGACGGGGTCATGTACGACCAGCAGATCATCTGGGACCTCTTCCAGAACTATCTCGATTGCGGCGCAGCACTCGAGATCGACGAGGAGTACCGAACCAGGATCACCAACCTGCAGTCCCGGCTCGCGCCGAACAAGATCGGCAGCTGGGGCCAATTGCAGGAGTGGCAGACCGACCGCGACAGCCCGACCGACATCCACCGGCACACGTCGCACCTGTTCGCGGTCTACCCCGGCCGACAGATCACTGCCGCGACGCCCGAGTTCCAGGCGGCCGCACTCGTCTCGCTCAAGGCGCGCTGTGGTGAGAAGGACGGCGTGCCGTTCACCGAGGCCACGGTCTCGGGCGACAGCCGCCGGTCGTGGACGTGGCCGTGGCGTACCGCCCTGTTCGCTCGACTCGGCGACGCGGAGCGTGCGCGCTTCATGCTCCGCGGGCTGCTCAGCTACAACACGCTGCCGAACCTCTTCTGCAATCACCCGCCGTTCCAGCTCGACGGGAACTTCGGCATCTCGGGCGCGATCGCCGAGATGCTGCTGCAGAGTCATGAGGGCGTCATCCACCTGCTGCCCGCCCTGCCAGACGAGTGGAAGGCGACGGGCTCGTATACGGGCCTGCGTGCGCGCGGCGGCTACGAGGTCAGTTGCGAGTGGGAGAACGGCCGGGTCACGTCGTACTCGGTCGTCGCCGACCGTGCTCCGAACATGCGCAACGTCACCGTACGGGTGAACGGCGAAGACCGAAAGGTGAAGCCCGCACACGCGACGAACGGCAATCCGATGCGCGACCTCGGGCCGGCGACGGGCTGAGGCTCACTCGGCGGCGCGGTCACCGGGCCGGCGCGTCACCGTCGGGTCTGCCGAGTCGGGCGATGCGGGCGCGGGCGTTCCGCTCGCTCGGCGAGACCGCCCCGAGGATCGCCACGCCGACCGCGAGCGCAATGCGTGTGAACGTAATGGCGGGCCACCACGGACGCTTCAGCCCGAGCAACTCGCGGTACCGCGGTTGCAGCGATGCCACCGCGCCGCCGAACAGGATCGGGTACACGCGCCCGGTCAGCCCGGGCAGCCCCGGCCTGCGAAGGAACTTCACCGCCTGCACGACGCGTTCGTCGACCTTCGCCTCATCGAGGAAGCTCGCCATCTCGGCCCGCAACTCCGCCACCGACGTCGGCGGATTCGACACGCCCATCAGACGGCCGGCCTGTGCCCACTCCCGCACGTATGCGTCGCCGCCGCCCGGAATCGGCCCGCCCCAGATCTCGTGCGCGCCGAGGAACGCCTCGGTGAACGCGTCGTGCACCCAGCGCAGAAGTTCCTCATCGTTCGCCGAGTACGGCCGCTCCACGCCCGCGGCATCCACGTACGTGCCGGTCACCCGGTCGTGCAGTCGCGAGACGAGGGCGGATGCCGCGGCGGCGCCTCTACGGTCGCCGAACGTCGTCGTGGCGACCCATCGCACCGTGCCGTCGAGTCGGGCGAGCGGATCCTCGTGATAGCGCGACCAATCGTGCACGCCGGCCATGGCACCAGGATGCAGTGTCTGCAGGAGCAGTGCCCTGATGCCCGCGACGAGCGTTGGCAGGGCGCCGTTCACCGCCCACACGGCACTGCCCGGCCCGAAGTACCCGGCGTCGTCGCCGTCGGCGAGCGCGCGCGTCCACGCGGGCAGCTCGGCCTGCGACCGGTTCGAGCGCCCGCGCACGCGCCACCGCGCGTTGCGCGCGGCTCGCGGGGCTCCCGCGGTTCCCGGGGTTCCCGAGGTTTCGACCGCCATATTCGACGTTAACCCCTCCTCACACGGTTTGCCTCCATCGGCTACTGCAGGAAGATCCGCACGCACGGCACGAGGATCCTGCCTCGGGTTGACCGGCGCTACCGGCCGAGCAGGTCGTTGAGCCAGTTCGGCCCCGCGGCGAGTACCCCGCCGGGCAGCCGATCGCGCAGGCCACGGTCGGCGGTCACCACGAGAACACGTTCGCCCTCCGTGTGCAGCCGCTCGGTTGTCGACACGATGGCGCTGTCGCCGTCGGTCGATGCTCGAACCACGGTCACACCTTCGGGCTCCTCCACCGCCTTCGCGGCGCCCTCGACCACGGCGACGATCCGTCCGATGCGCATCGGGTCACCATCGGGCGTCGCCACGACGCGGCCGACCAAGGCGGGCATTCCGTCGAGCAGGCGGGATGCCGCGGCCGCGCGATCCCTCCACCAACCGTCGGGACGCGAGCCCATGACGTTCGCCACGTCGACGACCACGCTCACGGGCCGGTCACGCGCTTCGGCACTCATCTCGCGATCATTCCACGCGGGTCGCGCGAGTCGACCGCGCGGCGAAACGTCGGTGGTACGGCGGATGTCGGTGGGTACTGAGACACTCTCACTATGGAGGGCATCGAACTGCGGCAGACTCGTCAACTGCAGGTGGGCGACACGCTCGTGAACGCCTCCGGCCGCACGTATGAGGTCACGAAGGTCTCGCCGATCGGTCGCGGCATCCGCGTGCAGTACCTCACCGCCGACGGCGCGGCCGGCCGCTTCACTGCCGCGCCCGAGGCGATCAGCCGGGTGCGCGTCGCTCCGGTCACGCACGCCGCCTGAGACGCCGCCTACCGAATGCCGCATCCGAGCGCCCTCGCGGGCAACGCACCGGGTGTGCCGACCAAGTACCTCCCGGGCAACGCACCGGGTGCGGTGCGCCTACGCTTCCTTCAGCGGGAGCACCTCTCCGTCGGTCTGGCACGTCGGGCAGTACTGCGCGGTGGTGCTCGCGAACGAGAAGTCGCGAATGATGCCTCCGCACACCGGGCAGGTCTCGCCTGCCCTGCCGTGCACCTGCATCGATGCGACCTTCGCGGCCTTGAGCTGATCGATCGGAACGCCTCGGCGGGCGTCGATCGTCGCCGTGATGGTGCCGACCGTCGCCTCGAAGAGCCGGTCGAGCTGCGCTTCGGTCAGCGCCGCGGCGTGTGCGACGGGCGAGATCTTGGCGGCGTGCAGAATCTCATCGGAGTACGCGTTGCCGATGCCGGCGAGCGATTCCTGCTCTTGCAGCACCGCCTTGACCTGCTTGCGCCGACCGGCGACGACGCGGTCGAAGTCTGCCCGCGCAAACGACGGATCGGCCGGGTCGGGCCCGAGTCTTGCGACCGCGGGCACCTCGGCCGGATCGTCGACGACCCAGCAGCCGAGCGACAGCCACTCACCGGCATCCGTGAACTCGAGCGTGCTGCCGTCATCGAACGCGAAAGTGACGAGCGCGGGCGGCGGCGCAGGCTCGGTCTCGGCCGCTGCGGCGCCGCCTCCCTCTGCCGCGGCGCCGGCACCTGAGCCCTCCCCCTCGTCGGCAACCTGCCAGCGCGCCCAGCCGTGCCTGCCGAGCGACACCACGAGATGCGCGGAGTCGAACCCGACATCCACGAGCTTGCCGTGCCGCGTCGCCCCGGTCACACGTTCGCCGATGAGCGTCTCTGGCGGCCTGGCGCGGGTCTTCGTCACGCGGAACTCGAGGACGTCGACCGCGGTGAGCGCACGCCCCGTCAGGCGCGCACCCAGTTCTTCGACGAGCGCTTCGACCTCTGGCGACTCGGGCATGACGCCAGCTTGGCACAGGCCACCGACGCTGTCAGGGCTCGCTGCACGCTCGTTGCGCAGACCGCGGGGCCAGCCCTATCCGTTCAAGTGGCTCCGGTAGTCCGGTACTCCGGTACTCCGGTACCTCGAATGCAATGGAACTGTTTCCCGGCACGGGCCCGCGGAGGCACGCCAGCCCGAGCGCGGCCCGAGCACGCACGCCAGCCCGAACACACGCGCACGGCTCGAGCACGCACGCCGGCCCGAGCCGGCACGCCGGCCCGAGCCGGTCGCCTCACTCCGCCGCGGTTCCCCACGCGAACCCGTCGGGGTCCGTGAACGACCCGCCGTCGCTGTTGAGCTGCACGCGATGCGACCCGCTGCCCTCGGCGGGAACGCCGGCGTCCTTGGCGAGCGCGCGCCGCTTGTAGAGGCCGAGGCCGATCGGGCTCTGCCCCGTGGCGAAGTCGACGTAGCTGCCGAAGCTCTTGCCGACCGCGAGTCCACGATTGACGTAGAAGCGCTTGCTGGCAGGCACGTCTTCGGCGCCGAGGAGGACGATGATCTGGTCGATCTTCCGGGTTGCGGCGCCGGTGTCCTTCTTCGCCGAGGTCGCGACCTTCAGGATCGTGCCGTCGGGTGCCTGGAGCGAGGCCCCGGCGCCCCAGAGCGACTTCGCCACGGGCTTCAGCACGGTCGCCCCTGCGGCGACGGCGGACTCGAAGAGTGCCGCGACATCCGCCGGCTGCGACACGATGAGCGAGACAGTGAATCCGCGGAAGCCGCTCGTCGCGGCATCCGAAGCTCGAACCTTGATTTGCGCGCCGAGCCCGAATGCGTCGTCGTAGAAGCGTCGTGCCGCCTCGGGATCGGCCGCCTCGATCGTGATCGAGTCGATGGTCGTGATGGTCTTGGTATCGGTGATGTTCATGTCTTCGACGTTATTGACGCGTCTCGGCCCGCGCTTCTTGATTCCTGCTCGATGCGGCGGATGCCACCGATTCAACCGAGCGCGGCGATCGCATCCTCGACGAGTCCGACGACCGAGGGATCCTCGTCTGCCGCGGGGGTGAATCCGAGGCGCACCACGACCAGATCCTCCGAGGGCACGACGATGACCTTCTGACCATCGTGTCCGCTCGCGTGATAGGTGTCGATCGGCAGCTCCGGCCACCGCAGGCTGCCGTCGGGCATCGCGTTCACGCGCCAGCCCATGCCGTACCCGGGGTCATCGGTCTCGTCCACATCGGTGACCGTGAGGCTCTGCGTCATCCAGTCCTCGGGCAGCAGTTGCTCGCCGTTCCACTCGCCGTTCCGCAGGGCGAACTGGCCGATGGCGGCCCAGTCACGCGGCGTCGCCCAGAGGTACGACGAGCAGACCGGTGTACCGGCGGCATCCGGTTCGAAGATCGCCGACGAGAGCCCGAGCGGACCGAGCAGTTCCTGCCGGGGCAGGTCGGCACCGAGGCCGGTGCGCTCGGTGAGCACCGAGCAGAGCAGGTTCGTGCTGCCGCTCGAGTACTGCTGGAACGTGCCGGGGTCGTGCGCGAGCGGAAGGCCCGCGACGTAGCCGGCCATGTCGGGCTCGAGGTAGAGCATGCGCGTGATCGGCGTGCCGAGGTCGTAGGTCTCGTCCCACTGCAGGCCCCCGGTCATGCGCAGCAGCTGTTCGACGGTGATGTCGGCGCGCTCGTCGGTCCATTCGGGGCGTAGGTGATCGTCGTCGAGCGCCACGACGCCCTGTTCGACGAGCACGCCCGTGAGCAGGCTGGCGACGCTCTTCGACATCGACCAGCCGAGCTGCGGGGTCGTGGCGTCGAAGCCGTCGGCGTACCGTTCGCCGACGAGCTCGCCGTCCTTCACGATGACCACGCCGCGGGTGCCGAGTGCCTCGGCCTCGGCTGCGGGCAGGTCGTCGCCGAAGGCACGTGCGAGCGCCTGGTCGATGGCTGGGTCGGGTGCGGGCGTGGGCGTGTCGGCGAACGGGTTGCCTTCCGATTCGATGACGGATGCCGCGCCGAGCTCGGGTCGCTCGTCGGCGAGCGTGCAGCCGAACCCTTCGGTGTACCAGGCCTCCTGACGGGCGAGCTGCCCGGGCAGCGTCGCGGTCGTCGGGTCGCCCGCGCCGTCGACCTGCAAGTAGGGCACCAGCGGGTTCGGCGGCAGGTCGGTGGCGGGGTCTTCGCGCCCGGCGACCTCGGTGACGGCGCACGAGTTGTGTGCGGCGTATCCGGTGCCCGTGAGCAGGATCGGCTGCTGCCAGAGGTACACGCCCGTGAACGCGGCGATGAGGACGAGGGCGGTGACGGCGACGACGACGATCACCCGACGGAGGATGCGCACGTGCGGATGCTAGCAACCCGGAGCGCCTTCTCCGAATCGCTGGCTCTCAGGCGACCGGGGCGGCGGTGCCGACGGCACGCCCGGCCGTCACCCTGCTGGCGTATTCGTGCCGGCAGGGGTGTCGGCGCGCTGACGGTGGTAGTGCCGATAGGCCTTGTCACGATTGCCGCACATCTGCATGGAGCACCAGCGGCGTGCACCGTTGCGGCTCGTGTCGACGAAGAGCCAACCGCAACTCGGGCACCCCTTCACCCGTGCGAGACGGTCGCCGGTGAGTTCGTCGACGGCCGACTCCGCGAAGCGCGCGGCGAGGGCCGACGCCGTCCAACGGTCGGGCCAGTCTCGCTGCACGGATGGCCCGTCGACGCGATATCCGAACTGTTCGAGCCCGCGCGCATGCGTGTGGATCAGCTCGTGCACCGCTGAGGGGTCGGCCGGCTGCCCGGTCGCGATCGCCCCGAACACCTCGGTGATGGCCTGCCGCAGTGCCGCCAGCTCGCTGTGCCCCTGACCTGTGAGTGGCGCGCTGAGCGGCAGCCCGAGCGAGTCGGCCCAGTCGGCCGCGACTGCGGGATCGGCGAGCCAGTCGGTCCCGTGTTCGCGAGCGGTGATCGAGTTGACGAGTTCAAGGGCGAGCGAGTTCGCCACATGTTCGAAGGTCATATTCGTCCTCTCACCGGTAAACCGCTATTGACAGGTTACACAACCCCGAGCTAGCCTCACCGGTATTACGTGGTTCACTGGTGAGAGTTGGCAGAATGCGCTTCGCGTTCGGTTGGTTGTGGGTCGGAGCGGGCGCCGCGAACCTCGGCGACGGGGTGATGCTCGTCGCGCTGCCGCTCATCGCGCTCGCTTCCGGCGCCGGCCCCGGCGAAGTCGCGCTGGTCGCGACCGCCGCGACCATTGCATGGCCGATGTTCGGTCTGCATGCCGGCTGGATCGTCGACCGCGTGCCTGCGCCCCGGCTGCTCGCCGCAGTGAACGCGACCCGGGTACT
>DASSBT010000055.1:0-2556 GCA_035698465.1 Agromyces sp.
CGTGAGCGGCGTGGCCTCCCACGTGATCGCCTTCGCGCCGTTCTCGCAGAACTCCAGCGTGTTGCGGTGGCTCGGGTCGGGCCACGCGCAGCTCATGCAGTCGAAGCCGTCCTTCTGGTTGATGTCGAGCAGCAACCGAGCAGCTCGGCCGGGGCCGAGCCTCCGGACGGTCGATTCGAGCGTGCGGACCACGGCTTCGGCGCCGGCGGCCTCGCGCTTCGGGTGACCGGTCTCGAGATCGGGATACTCGGCGTGCGCAGGGATCTCAGTGGTCATGCGTGCACCTCCACCGCGGCGTGAGCCGGCAGCATCCGAGCGTCGCCGGCATACACGACGAACGACGCGCCACGTACGAAACCGGCGAGCGTGAGGCCGACCTCGTTCGCGAGATCGACGGCGAGCGATGACGGTGCGGATACCGCGACCATCGCGGGGATGCCGGCCATCGACGCCTTCTGGGCGAGCTCGAAGCCGGCGCGACCCGAGACGACGAGCACGGTGCCGCGCAACGGCAGTCGGTCTTCACGCAGCGCCCAGCCGACGACCTTGTCGACGGCGTTGTGCCGGCCGACGTCTTCGCGCACGACCAGGAACTCATCGCGTTCGACGTCGACGAGTGCGGCAGCGTGCAGGCCGCCGGTTCGCGCGAACACCGCCTGGGCGTCGTGCATGCGATCGGGAAGCCCGGCCAGCCACGCAGGATCGAGGCGAACCGCATCATCCTTGACGTCGTAGGCCGACGTGGAACGCACCGCATCGATCGAGTCCTTGCCGCAGAGCCCGCAGGCGCTCGTCATGGTCAGCACGTGCTGAGCGGTCGTCGCGGGCGGTGCCGTCCCGGGTGCGAGCGTGACGTCGACCACATTGTACTCGCCCGGCGCGTCGCCCGGCACGTCGAGCGGATCGCCGGTGCAGTGGCGGGCGCCGAGTACGTCGTCGCGTCGACGGAGCACCCCCTCTGAGACGAGGAGGCCGAGTGCGAGCTCGATGTCGTGGCCGGGCGTGCGCATCGTGACCGCGAGCGCCGTGCCGCCGACGCGGATCTCGAGCGGTTCCTCGACCGTGAGCTCGTCCTCGCGACGCGAGGTGCGCTCGCCGAGGGTGTAGCGGGCCACGCGGCGTCGTGCGGTGATGCGTGACATGGGGTCATCCCCGTTCCCTGCGAAGTGCCATCAGCACTCCGGCTGCGATCAGTCCCTGGGCCGCGAGGTAGCTCGACATGACCAGCAGGTCGTGGAGCGCGAAGTCGTAGCCCGGCAGGAATCGACCGAGGCCGAGCACCGAGTCCGACAGGACGAACAGCGCACCGCCGGTGGCCACGACCGGCCCGTGCCAGGCCGAGGTCGCCGCCATCGCCCCGAGCACGAGCCCGTACATCGCGACCGGCACGAAGAGCGCGCCCGTGTGCGAACCCAGGAGCACGAGGAACGCCGCGTACCACGCGAGGTAGACAAGGGTCCAGGCCGGTGGTCGGCGGCGCGCCCGCGGCATCCGCACGAAGAGTGCGAGGTACACGACGTGCGCGACGAGGAAACAGCCGAGCCCGAAGACGAACGCGGTCGTGCCCGCGAAGGAGAGGGCGACGTCGCCCGCCCACGAGAACGCGATGGCGAACGCGAGGAGCCGAACGGACCCGCGCGCAGGCGCCCCGGCCATCGGCCGGGCGACGAAGACGACCGCCACCACGAGAAGCGGCATCAGCAGCGCCTTCGTCACCGTGACCGCCCAGGGCGGCCCCGTGGCGAGGATGACCAGATGCACCCCGGCGAACACGATGTACGGCGTGAACGCCGCGATCATCGAGCGGGCGGGGGTACCGCGCACTGGCGCAATGGTCTCGGTCACGTCGTCGTGCCTCTCGGAGTGGGTAGTTCGATGCTAACCCGTGCGAGAGCGGTGAGGCCCTGCTCCGGTCCGTTGCCCGGAAGACGGAAGACGGAAGACGAGAGGAGGCCGCCGGTGAAACCGGCGACCTCCTGGAATCGTTGGCTGAGCTCAGCTGACGCCGAGCAGGTCGATCACGAAGATGAGCGTCTTGCCCGAGAGCTGGTGGCCGCCGCCGGCTGGACCGTAGGCCTTCTGCGGAGGCACCGTGAGCTTGCGGCGCCCGCCGACCTTCATGCCGGGGATACCCTCCTGCCAGCCTGCGATGAGCGCCTGCAGCGGGAAGTTGATCGACTGCCCGCGGCTCCACGACGAATCGAACTCGTCGCCCGTGTCGTACTCGACGCCGAGGTAGTGCACGTCGACGGTCGAACCGGGCGTCGCCTCGGCACCGTCGCCGACCACGACGTCTTCGATGACGAGGTCTGCGGGGGCCGGGCCCTCTGGCGCGTCGACCTCGGGCTTGCTGTTCGTGTCAGTCATGTGCTCCATCCAAACGGAGTCGACGCGGAGGGACAACCGTCCACCCGCCCCTTGCGCTGACTGCGAACACGTTGCACGCTGGAATTCGAGAACTCGTCGCCCCGTAGAGATGTCGGCAGTGCCACACCACAGGGCGGCGAGTTTCTTCTGTGGCCGCGCCGGTGCCGGGCCGCCCGTGCCCGGATCGCG
>DASSBT010000056.1:0-5188 GCA_035698465.1 Agromyces sp.
TGACCTACCTCGACGCGGGATACGACCTCACGGTCACGAACACCGGCAAGGGCAAGAAGGGGTAGTCGGCTCACGTCCGAAATGCAGAAGATCCCGGCCTCTTCACGAGGCCGGGATCTTCTGTTCTGGTTGCGGGGGCAGGATTTGAACCTACGACCTCTGGGTTATGAGCCCAGCGAGCTACCGAACTGCTCCACCCCGCGGCACAAGAGATAACACTAGCATGCGGGGCATCCACCGTCCAATCAGCGTCGGAACGGCGGATGCCCCGAAGATCAACCAGCCTCCGTCGTGGGCGCCGGCGTCGCCGGCGCATCTCCGGCGGTCTCATTGGTGAGCGCGAGGAGCTGGGCGATGATCTCGGCGAGCTGCGCGTCGGCCACGCCGTAGGCCGCCCAATCGCCCTCTGCGAGAGCGGCCTGCTTGTTGTCGAGCGCGACCTTCGCCTCGTTCAGCAGCGCCTGCACCTCATCGCTCGGCGTCGTCGGCGTCGTGGGTGAGCCCTCGCCGCCCTCGGGCGGGGTCGTGGGTTCTGGGGCGTTGGGATCGACCTCTTCATCGCCGGCCGCCGCTCCGGAGTCGCCCCCGAACAGCACATCGAGCGCGAGGTCGAGCGTGTCCTGGAATGCGATCTGGTCGCCGAACGCGACGAGCACCTTCTGCAGCAGCGGGTAGCTCGTATTGCCGGTGGACTTCACGTAGACCGGCTGCACGTAGAGCAGCCCGCCGCCGACCGGCACGGTGAGCAGGTTGCCGTTGATCACCTCGGACTGGCCCTGCTTCAAGAGGTTCAGCGACTGCGAGACGGTCGGATCACCGTTGAACTGCGCCTGGACCTGACCGGGACCCGGCACGTTGTCGTCCTCTGGCAGGGTGAGGAGCCGCAGCTTGCCGTACCCCTCTGCGCGTTCACCGTCTGCCGAGCCGGCGTCGGAGTCGACCGCGAGGTAACCGCGCAGCACGTTGCGGCTCTGTTCGCCACGCGCCTCGGGGATGAACGTCGAGTAGAGCGAGTACGACGGCACCTCCTGTCCGGGCATCTGCATCGTCAGGTAGTACGGCGGCTGCAGTGCCGTCGAGGCCGCGGGAGCCGTCGGATCGTTGGGCGTCGTCCAGGCGTCTTCACGCGAGTAGAACGAGAACGGGTCGGTCACGTGGTAACGACCGAGCACGGCCCGCTGCATCTTGAAGAGGTCGGCGGGGTAGCGCACGTGGCTGAGCAGCTCGCCCGACATCTCGCTCATCGGCTCGAGCGCGTTGGGGAAGATCTTCTGCCAGGTCTGCAGGATCGGGTCCTCGGTGTCCCACGCGTACAGCGTGACCGAGCCGTCGTAGGCGTCGACCGTGGCCTTCACCGAGTTGCGGATGTAGTTCACCTCGTCGAACGGCAGGGTCTGCGGGAGTCCCTCGCTGTCGGCGATGGCCTCGCTCATGCTCACCTTGTTGGAGTACGGGTACTGGTCGGTCAGCGTGTAGCCGTCGACCATCCACACGACGCGACCGTCGACCACGCTCGGATAGGTGTCGGTGTCGAGTGTCAGGTAGGGGGCGACCTTGCGCACCCGTTCGATGGGTTCGCGATCGTAGAGGATCTGCGACTCGTTGTTCACCGCCTCGGAGAGGAAGATCTGCTCGGACTGGAACTTCAGCGAGTAGACGAGCTTCGTGAACACGTTGTCGAGCTTCGGCCCGCCGTCGCCCTCGAAGGTCGCGTACGTCTGCTGCTCGCCATCTTCTCCGGACGGATAGTCGAGCTCGACCGGGTCGGTGCCCTCGGGCGCCCCGACGATCGAGTAGTCGGGCGAGCTCTCGCCGAAGTACACGCGCGGTTGGAACTCGCCGAGCGCGCCCGACGAGGGGATGCCCGATTGCAGGAACACCGGCTGGCCGTCGACCGACCGCTGATTGCCCGCCGCGGCCACCAGTCCGTACCCGTGGGTGTAGACGATGTGCGAGTTGAACCAGGTCTGCGCGTCGCCGAGGCCCTCGAGGGCGAGGTCGCGCACGGCGACCACCGTGTCGCGGGTCTCGCCGTCGATCTGGTACCGGTCGACGTCGAGCGCTTCGGGGAACTGGTAGTACTGCCGGAACTGCTCGAGCTGCTGGAATGCGGGGCTGATCACGAGCGGGTCCATCAATCGGATGTTCGCGGTCGTCGTGGCGTCTTCGCGGAGCGCACCGGGTTCGGCATCCGTCTCGGCGTTGAAGGGGATGGCCTCGATGTCGGCGACGCCGTACGCGTCGCGCGTGAGGTCGATGTTGCGTTCGATGTACGGCGCCTCGAGGGTTCGCGCGCTGGGGTCGACCTGGAAGCGCTGGATCACCCACGGATACAGCGAACCGATGAGCAGGCTCGACACGATGAGCAGCGCGGTGCCGACGAGCGGCAGGCGCCAGCGCCCGATGGCGGCCGTGACGAAGAAGAGCACCGCGACGACCGCGGCGATGGCGGCGAGGATCGCGCGGCCCGGGATCACCGCGTTGACGTCGGTGTATGCCGCACCGGTGATGAGCTCACCCTGCTCGGTGACCGCCGCGTACTGGTCGAGCCAGATGCTCACCGCCTGCAGCAGCAGGTAGATGCCGGCCATCACCGCGATCTGGATGCGCGCCGACTTCGAGATGACGACTTCGCGGCCGCTGACCCGGATGGAGCCGTAGAGGTAGTTCGTGGCGATCACGAGGAGGAGCGAGAGCAGCACCACAGCGGATGCGAACCCGACGATCGAACGGTAGAACGGCAGCTCGAAGACGAAGAACCCGATGTCGAAACCGAACTGCGGGTCGGTGCTGCCGAAGGGGGTGCGGTTCAGCCAGGTGAGGGTGAGGTCCCAGCGGCTCGACGTGGAGACGCCCGCGAAGATTCCCAGTACGACGGGGATGCCGTACATCGCGAGCCGGCGCAGCGGCTCGAACACCTCCTGGTAGCGATCGAGCTGGGAGTTGAGCTTCGCGTAGACGGGTCGGCTGCGGTAGGCGATCTGGATCGAGGCCCAGACGGGTACGGCCATCGCGATGAAGCCGATCAGGAATAGGACGAGGCGGGCGATCCATTCCGTGGTGAGCACGTTCAGGAATCCGAGCTGGTCATACCAGAGCACATCGGCGTAGAGTCCGACGAACACGAAGAACGCGATGACGAGCGCGACGATCACCCCGATGGTCACGGCGATGGGCGCACGACGGCGCGAAATCCTCGGTTCTTGCGGCTGTGCTGACACTCTCGGCCTCATGTTCGGTCGCTGTGGGATCGAGATTCCATCCTAGGGTCGCGATCCTTGGAATGCGCTGTTCAGGCGGCAGGGCAGGAGGCGAAACCCTCGGTGTCGTCACCGTCGCCGATCGCCTCGACGATCGTTCGGGCGTCGTCGAGCGTCGACACGGCGAACACCCGGACACCGTCGGGAACGTTCCCCGTCACCTCGTCGCAGTTCGCCTCGGGCGCGAGGAACCAGTCGGCTCCGGCATCCTGGGCGGCCCAGAGCTTCTGCCGGATGCCGCCGATGGCACCCACGTCCCCTGCGGCGTCGATCGTGCCGGTGCCCGCGATGATCTCGCCGCCGGTCATCGCACCCGGTGTCAGCTTGTCGACGATGCCGAGCGCGAACATCATGCCGGCGCTCGGGCCGCCGACATTGTCGAGTTGCAGTTCGATATCGATCGGGAACTCGTACTGCATGCGCACTCCGACGCCCAGCACGATCGTGCCGTCGCGGTCGTCGGGGACCACCTCGACGGTCTGCTCTGCGCCGTCTCGCGTGATGAGGAGGCTGGCGGGCTCGGTCGCACCGTTGTCGCGCACGGCGGAACGCAGTTCGTCGACCGAGTGCACGGCCTCGCCGTTCACCGCGAGGATGACATCGCCCTCGGCAAGCACTCCGGCCGCCGGTGAATCGTCGAGGATGCCGGCGACCGTGACCTCGCGCGGGAAGTCGTAGCCGAGCTCGACGAGGGCGGCGGCAATCGCGTCCTGCTGCGAGTCGACCATGGCCGCCTCGTTGCGCGCATCACGATCTTCATCGCTGACGCCCGGCGGGAAGATCGCCTCGACGGGAACTGCTGAGCGCGTGCGATCGAACCACGCGCCGATGACCTCGAGCCAGTTCGGCGTCTGCCCCGGCCGGCCGAGCACGGTCACGGTGAGCAGGTTCAGTTCGCCGTCGGTCGGGAAGGTCTGCTCATCGGGGATCTCGATGAGCGGCACCTCTTCGCCCTCGGGCCCGGCGACTCCGAGGGTGTCGTAGACGGGCCCGGGCTGTTCGATGACGTAAGGCGAGGGCACCAACGCGAGCACGACGGCGATGACGACGGCGACCGTGACCGCGGTCCAGCCGATGCGGTCCCGACGGGAGCGACCACGCGGGCGCGGCGACGGCTCGTCGGCGAATAATGCCATCCGTGTATTCCTTCCGGGTGACCGGAGTCGCCGTGCGCGAACGCCTGGCCGGCGTTGTTCGCGACGGGCGGACACCCGGATGGTCCAGCCTAGGTCATTTCCCAGACTCGCGCCCGTGGCCCGGGGCTACGGTTGAAGGAACGCGACTGGAGGTGGCTCACGTGGCCGATCACGACGACGAGCCGGGCGACACGAACCCTGAAGAGGAGTTCCGCGACATGCTCCGCGAGCTGCTCTCCGGAGCCGGCGGAATCGATCCGTCCCAGCTCGCGGGCGCCGCAGGGCTGCCGAACGATCCGGCGAGCATCGCCGCGCTGTTCGGGCAACTCCAGCAGGCGATGAACCGCGGCGGCGACGGCATCGACTGGGACGTCGCGCTCCGCCAGGGCGAGGAGCGCGCGGCATCCGGCCAGCACCAGATCAGTGCGGAAGATCGCAACCGACTCGACCAGGCGTTGCAGGTCGCATCGCTGTGGCTCGACGAGGTCGTCGACTTCTCGGCCCTACCCGACACCCCCGAACTGCTCACCCGTCGCGCATGGGTCACCGCGACGATGCCCGTGTGGTCACAGCTCGCCGAGCCCGTGGCACTCAGCATCTCGGACTCGCTGACACGTGTCATGAGCGACCAGGCGCCCGAAGAGCTGCGCACGATGATCCAGGGCGCGAGCCGCATGATGCGGGGCATCGGCGGGGCGCTCTTCGCGATGCAACTGGGCCAGGTCGTCGGCCAGCTCGCGACCGAGGTGGTCTCGGGCGGCGACATCGGCATCCCGCTGCAGAACGACGGAC
>DASSBT010000057.1:0-8914 GCA_035698465.1 Agromyces sp.
CTCCCCCGTGTCGGGCTGCGAGACGAGCAGCGAATCGATGTCGACGCCGAGCTTCTTCGCATAGTCGGGGTCGAGCGCATGCTCGGCATCGACGAAGGCGGCGATGCCACCCGCCCGCTGCGCGTTGGCGATGGCGTGCAGAGTGAGCGTGGTCTTACCGGAGGACTCTGGGCCGTAGATCTCGATGATGCGACCGCGCGGGAGGCCACCCACGCCGAGCGCGACATCGAGCGCGATGGATCCGGTGGGGATGACCTCGACGGGAGCGCGCTCCTCGCTGCCGAGTCGCATCACCGACCCCTTGCCGAACTGACGGTCGATCTGCGCGAGTGCGGTCTCGAGTGCTTTCTCGCGGTCTGCGGGTGATGGCATGTGCTGGCTCCCTGTGCTCGATGCGGCTGCCTCTAGGCTGTCGTTCCACGTTGCGGGCCGTGACCCGCGGCGTCTCGCGACAAGGCGGTTGCGGTGTGTTCCGACGCTTCGACCGTATGGCCGCCCACCGACATCCATCGCCCCTGGGACGGGAATGAGGACAAGTGCGCCGTTCCTCCTGCTGTTGAGGACGAGCCTAACCGAGTAGCCGAACGCATGTTCGAAGACACGCCCGGCGTGTCGAACACGCCTTCGGCGGTATCTGTTGAGGTGGAGCGAGGCGATCGTTCGAACCTGAGGACTATTCAGCACCTGTGGATCGCGCGCGTCAGATACGCAATACGAGCTTCCCGCGGACGTGCCGACTCTGGACCCTGGAAAGCGCTTCTGCGGCTTGGTCGAATGGATAGATCCGCTCGATCTCAAGGTGCAGCTTCTTGGTGACCACATCAGCCATCAGATCGATGAGTTCGTCGCGAACATCTTTCCCGTAGGCCACCATGTCAACCCGGATGCCACGCTCGGGAGTCACGGTGTCTCCCGAAATGGTGATGACACTTCCGCCGTCCTTGACGACGCGCATGCTCTCGTCGCTCGTGCCGGGCTGTACCGCTATCGCCGCATCGACTCCGTCCGGAATCCAGCGGCGGATCTCGTCGGGCCAGCGGCTGTTGTGATAGTCGACCGGCATCTCGGCACCGAGTGAACGCAAGTAGTCATGATTGTGCGCCGAAGCGGAGGCGGCAACCCGCCATCCTCGCCTGCGCGCGACTTGGATCGCCAAGGTCCCGATCGCCCCCGAACCGCCTGCGATGAAGATCGAGGCACCATCGGGCATGTCTCCGAGTGCGGTGAAGGCCCGAAGCACGGTGTTGCCCGCTACCGGCAGCGCCGCCGCTTCCACGAAGTCGAGTTCGGCGGGCATCGGCAGGATCAGCGAACGTGCGTCCACCACGGCGTACTCAGCCCATGTTCCGCCTTTCGGCTGCATCGAACTGACGAAGGCGATACGGTCACCGGGCCGGTACTCCACAACGCCGCTGCCAACCTCCTCGACGATCCCGGCGCCCTCGATTCCGATCGGGAAGGGATAACTGGCATCGGGTGGCAGGAAGTAGGAGTCATGGATCCCCACCCCGACAGCTTCCAGCCGCACCAGCAGTTCACCCGCGCCCATCCGAGGTACGTGCACCTCGGCTGACCGGATGAAGCTCGCCGCGGGATCCGGCTTGACGAAGGCCCTCATGGCCATCACGATATCCAAGCGGGACCCGGCGAAGAGCGTGTCGCCTTGAATGCGACGGTGGTCAAGACCTCGGATCGGCGCGTCATGCGACGTGCTGCATTCCCGCTTCGTCTTCTGGCCACTTCAGATGGGCAGATGCCCAGAACACGTCCTCGGCGCCGACGCCCGCGCTGGCACCGGCCGGCCGCAACTCAACCGCGACGACCCGAACGCCCGCCAGGTTCCCTTCGACCCACGCCGTGCCGACGAGCCTGCGGCACATCCGTCGCCTCGCAGAGCGCGAGCCACACATCTCGGGGTGCGACTCCCGCGGCCAGGGCCTCCCGGGCGGTGCGGTCGCCGACGGCCGCGAGCACGAGATCGTTCACGACCACGCTGCCGTAGCCGGGTCCGAACTCCTCGTCGACGGCGATCTGGAACTCGCTCAGCTTCATCGATCGCCTCCGGACATGGCATCGGCCGGTCCGAAGACCGGCCGGTGCACTGGGACGTATCGGATCAGCGGACCATCATGTCCGCATCGAACTCCGCCACGAGCTCGTCGGGCAGGCTGTCGGGTACGACCGACAGTCCCTCGACGACCGCGATGCGGTCGCCGACCTCGTGCATGATGACGGAGATGGGTGTGTCGAGCGCATCGGCGACCGAGGCGAGGATCTCGGACGAGGCCTCTTTCTGGCCGCGCTCCACCTCACTCAGGTAGCCGAGGGCGACACTCGCCTTGGACGCGACCTGACGAAGGGTGCGGCCCTTCTGCAGGCGGAAGTCCCTCAATACGTCACCGATCTCCTGTCGAACCAGAACCATCGGGGAACCTCCTTCTCTCTGCCTGCGACTCCGCCGGAGTCGGAAACGGGAGCGTCAGTCTAGCTGACTCTCGGTGCTTCCAATCTAGCGTCGCACACTGTGGCTTTCGTGTGAACACGACACGTGTAACAGGCTGCTCACGAAACCTATTCCATGGTCTGCTACAAGCGGCCGCGATCGGGCTGCGGATGCGGCTCGTGCGACTCGATCTCCTCGTCGAGGGCGCTGATCGCGGTCGTGTCGATACTCGGCAGCGATGCCTCGTAGCGGGCGCGGCGGCGCTTCAGCCAGAGCGCCAGGGCGATGATGACCGCCATGAGGGAGTACGCGACGATCGAGAACGGGCTCTCCACGAGCGCGGCCGGGTTGCCCTGCGAGAGCTGCATCGCCTTGCGCAGCTGCTCCTCGGCCATCGGGCCGAGGATCGCGCCGACGACGAGCGGCGCGACAGGAAAGCCCTGCCGCCGCATGAAGAACCCGAGCACGCCGAGCACCAGGATGACGCCGATGTCGAAGACGGTGAAGTTGGCCGCGTAGGCGCCCAGCCCGGCGAACACGAGGATGCCGGCGTAGAGGTAGGGACGGGGGATCTGCAGCAGCTTCACCCACATGCCCACCAGTGGCAGGTTCAGCACGAGAAGCAGCACGTTGCCGATGTAGAGGCTCGCGATGAGTGCCCACACGAGCGCAGGCTGCGTCTCGAACAACCTCGGTCCGGGTGGGATGCCGTACGTCTGGAACGCGCTCAGGATGATCGCCGCAGTGGCCGAGGTGGGGATTCCGAGCGTCAGAAGCGGCACGAGCACGCCCGCGGCCGCAGCGTTGTTCGCCGCCTCGGGGCCGGCGACGCCCTCGATCGCGCCGCGGCCGAACTGCTTGCGGTACTCCGGCTTGGCGAGGCTGCGCTCGGTCGCGTACGAGAGGAACGTCGCGACATCCGCGCCGCCTGCCGGGATGGAGCCGATCGGGAAGCCGATACCCGCGCCGCGCAGCCACGGCTTCCAGGAGCGGGCCCAGTCGGAACGCCGCATCCAGGTACGCCAGCCGCGCGTGATCGGGATGATCGGCAGTTGGCCGCCGCGCAGCCGCGAGCTCACGTAGAGCGCCTCGCCGACCGCGAACAGGCCCACCGCGACGATCACCACGTCGACGCCGTCGCCCAGTTGCGGCACCCCGAGCGTGAAACGGGTCTGGCCGGTGAGGGAGTCGACGCCGATGAGGCCGATGAACAGGCCGATCGAGAGCGAGAGGATGCCGCGCCAGGCGCTGTCTCCGAGCAACGCGCCGACCGTGAGGAAGGCGATCACCATGAGCGCGAAGTAGTCGGCAGGGCCGAGGCTCACGGCGAAGCGGGCGACGACCGGGGCGAGCAGCGTCAGCAGCACCGTCGCGATCGTGCCGGCGACGAATGAGCCGATCGCGGCGGTCGCCAGGGCGGCGGCGCCGCGGCCGGCGCGGGCCATCTTGTTGCCCTCGAGGGCGGTGACGATCGACGCCGACTCCCCCGGCGTGTTCAGCAGGATCGAGGTGGTCGATCCGCCGTACATTCCGCCGTAGTAGATTCCGGCGAAGACGATGAAGGCTGCCGTGGGCTCGAGCGCATAGGTGATCGGCAGCAGCAGCGCCACCGTCATCGCCGGGCCGATGCCCGGCAGTACGCCCACTGCGGTGCCGAGCAGCACGCCCAGCAGGCCGAACAGCAGATACGTCGGCTGCAGGGCCGTGGCGAAGCCCTCGAGCAGCAGGTTCCAGGTGTCCATCAGAGGCCGATCCAGGAGGTCAGGGTGCCGGTGGGCGGCAGCGACAGGCCGAGCAGTCCGCCGAACACGAACTGCGTGACGATGCCGAGCGCGAGGCCGATGAGGGCCGCGACCCACCAGCGCTTCGCGCCAAGGGCCACCGAGGCGCCGGTGAAGAGGATGGTGACACCCAGCGGCCAGCCCAGGAGGGGGATGGTGACGATGAGCGAGAGGAAGCTCAACACGACCACGCCGGTCGGGATCCAGGAGGTGCCGTGCTCCAGGTCGACGTCCTCGCCCTCTTCCGCGTGGCCGAATCGGCCGCGCAGTTGCGAGATCAGCACGACGAGCGAGCTCAGCAGCAGCAGGCCGCCGACGGCGTAGGGCACGACGCGCGCGCCGAGGGTGTTGGTCGAGCCGGGAGGCTCACGGATCGTCGTGGTCGCGATCAGCACCGCGATCGACAGGATGACGAGGAGGCCGACGAAGGCCATTGCCTCGATGCGTGCCGACCGCGACGCCGCCGGTGCACCCGTGCGGGGTGCGCCGGCCGGCGCCGTCGTCATTCGATCAGGCCGATCGTGCGCAACGTCTCCTGCGTGACGGTGGTGTCGTCCGCGAGGAACGCGTCGAACTCGTCGCCGGCGATGAACGCATCCGTCCAGCCGTGGGTCGAGAGCGCCTCGGTCCAGGCGTCCTGCTCGTGCAGCTGCGTAACCAGGTCGATGAGCGCCTGGCGCTCCTCGTCGGAGATGCCGCCGGGGGCGATGACGCCGCGCCAGTTGGTGAGCGTCACGTCGATTCCCTCATCCTTGATGGTCGGTACCTCGGGCAGCGCATCTGCGGGCCCTTCGCTCGAGACGGCCAGTGCGCGGAGGTCGCCCGAGAGCACCGACTCCGAGAACTCGCCGACGCCCGAGATGCCGGCCGCCGCATTCCCGCCCAGCAGCATCGTCAGCGCCTCACCGCCGCCCGAGTTGGGCACGTAGTTGAGGGTATTGGGCACTTCTTCCGGCGAGACTCCGGCCTCGGTCAGCAGCAGGCCCGCCAGGATGTGGTCGATGCCGCCGGCCGAACCGCCGGTGATCGCGACGGCCTTGCCATCGGCGACGACAGCATCCACCAGGTTCTGCAGCGTCTCGTAGGGCGATCCGTTCGGCACGACGATGACGAGCGGCTCCTCGGTGAGGCCGGCGATGGGCGTCATGTCCTCGACGCGGGTGTCTGAAGCGTTCGTCTCGACGGCGCCGACCATGACCGAGCCGGTGATCATGAGCGTGTTCGGGTCGGTCTCGGTCGCCAGGCTCGCGAGGCCCACCGTGCCGCCCGCGCCGCCGATGTTCTTCACTGGGGCGTTGCCGACGAGGCCCGACTCGGTCAGCACGCGGCCGATCTCACGGGCGGTCTGGTCCCAGCCGCCGCCGGGGTCGGCTGGGGCGATGACGTTGACCGAGTCGAGTGATGCCGACGCATTCGACTCCCCGTCTGTGCCCGTGGCGGACGCACTGCATGCGGCGAGGCCGACCAGTGCGACGATGCCGACACCTGCGAGCGCGAGGCGCTTCGCCGCCCGTCGAGACCTGGTGGTTCCGGCCGAGGTGTTCGGCCCGCTGTGTGATCGCAATTCTCCTCCTTGAGCGCCCGGTGGTATCCGGACGGTCGATCGATGTGCGGATGACGCTAGGGCCGCCTCGCGCAATCGAGAATGCTGCGGTCGTAAGGGTCGTACTGGTCGTTGCGGTCGATTCGGTCGTATTGGTCACGGTGCCCATGCCGGCAGCACGTGATTCGTGCGGCACACTTGACGGGTGAGCCGGTCGATGACGCTTGGCATGCAGCTGCTGCTGCTGCAGGTCGCCATCGTGCTCACGACCGTCGTCGGCACCGGCGTCACCGCGATGTGGCTGCAGGAACAGCAGCTGCGCGATGCCTACCAAGACCGCATGATCGCGGTCGCGCAGTCGGTCGCCGCGCTTCCGGTCATCACCAATGCGTTCGACGATGACGATCCGTCGGCCACGATCCAGCCCGTCGCCGAGGTCGTCCGGGAATCCTCCGACGTGACCTACGTCGTCGTCGCCGACGACCACGGAATCCGGTACTCGCATCCGAACCCCGATCGGATCGGCCAGAAGGTGTCGACCGACCCGACGATCCCGCTATCGGGCCACGTGTACGTGGGCACGCAGACCGGCACGCTCGGCGAGTCATGGCGGGTGAAGGTGCCGATCTTCGACGACCGCGGCGACGTCATGGGCCAGGTCTCGGTCGGGATCCTCGAGTCGGAGCTCCGCGCCGACTTCCTCGGCGGCCTGAGCGGCCTGCTCGTCGCGCTCGTCGTCGCCGCGGTCATCGGCGTGATCGGCTCGGCATGGATCGGCCGGGTCATCCGTCGACGCATCTACGGGCTCGAGCCCGAGGAGATCCGGGCGATGCTCGAAACCCGCGAAGCGATGCTCCACGGCATCCGCGAAGGCATCGTCGCCGCCGACGATGCGGGGCGGATCGTGCTGATGAACGATGCAGCCGCGCGACTGCTCGACATCAGCGACCCCGAAGCCGTGCTGGGCTCGCACGTCGGGGAGGTGCTCGACGGCGAACTCGCACGATTCATCGCCTCCGGCGAGGACCGCGAGACTCCGGTGCTGTCGGGCGAGCGCGTGCTCCTCGTGCACGGTGACCGCGTGCGCGTCGAAGGGCGGGAGGTCGGTTCGATCGCCATCCTTCGCGACCGCACCGAACTCGAGACGATGTTGCGCGAGCTCGAGGGCGCCCAAGGACTCGCAGACGGGCTCCGTGCGCAGTCCCACGAGTTCTCGAACAAGCTCCACGTCGTCAGCGGATTGCTCGAACTCGGCCATGTCGAAGCGGCGATCGCCTTCATCCAGCGCGTCGGCAGCGGCGGCGCACTCTCCTCCCTCGACGAGCACGAGGGAATCGCCGACGTCGAGATCTCCGCGCTGATCCTCGCGAAGCGCTCGCGAGCGCAGGAACTCGGCATCGCGCTCGAACTCGAAGACGGCTCGCATCTCGACGCCGCCGGCGATGGAGTGCCGCGCATCGACCTCGTCACCATCGTGGGCAACCTCCTCGACAATGCGATCGAGGCGTGCACGCTCGGCGGGCGCATCGTCCTCTCGATCCGCGACGACGTCGAGCCCGGCACGGTCGTCGTGCGGGTCGACGACGATGGGCCGGGCGTCGCCCCTGAGCAACGTGCCGCGATCTTCGAGCCCGACGTGAGTGACAAGACACCGGCCCCCGGCAATTCCCGCCGCGGCATCGGGCTCACGATCGTCATGCGCGTCACCGCCAGGCTCGGCGGCACGGCGACGGTGGCGGAGTCCACCTTCGGTGGCGCCCGCTTCACCGTGCGCCTCCCCAGGACGAACGCCTCCGAGCCCACCGAACCCGAGATCTCGGTCGCCGCTGGAAGACCGCGATGACCGAGATCCGCGCCGTCATCGTCGACGACGACTTCGCCGTCGCGCACGTGAACCGCGCGTTCGTCGACGCACAACCGGGGTTCACCGTCGTCGCCGAGGCGCACACCGGAAACGACGCACTCGCCGCCATCGAGCTCCATCGCCCTCAGCTCGTGCTGCTCGACGTGTACTTGCCCGACCTCGGTGGACTCGACGTGCTGCGCCGTCTACGCGCCACCGGCGACGACGTCGAGGTCATCGCCGTCACTGCGGCCCGTGATCTCGACACAGTGCGGAGCGCCCGCCTTCTCGGGGTGCGGCACTACCTCGTGAAGCCGTTCTCCCGGGCGAGCCTGGGCGAGCGACTCGAAGAGGTGCGTCGTGGCATCGCCGCCGATCGCGCCGCGCCCGGTGCCACCCTCGACCAACGCGCGGTCGACCGGGTGCTCGGAACGATGACCGCACGGCGGACGATGCTTCCCAAGGGGCTCTCGCCCGTCAGCCTCGAGCGTGTCGCAGCCGGGCTCGCCCACTTCGAGGTGGATGCCTCGGCCGCCGAGATCGCGCAGCACCTCGGGATGTCGCGAGTGAGCGCGCGCCGTTACCTCGAGCACCTCGTCGCCGTCGGCGCGGCCGAGGTCACGCCGCGATACGGCTCGGCCGGCCGGCCCGAGCACCGCTACCACACGCCGCGTCACTGACGGTCGGCCTTCAGTCTGGCCAGTGCCGCGTCGATCGCCGCGGAGACCGTGGCCGACCTGATTTCGGCGCGGTCACCGGCGAGTTCGAGGGTCGTCGACTGCACGTCATCACCCATCGCCACACCGATGTAGACGGTGCCCGGCGGGTGCCCGTCCTGCGAATCAGGGCCGGCGACGCCCGTCGTCGCGATTCCGAGATCGGTGGGTCGCCCGTCGACCGCGCAGGCGCGGCGCACGCCGTCGGCCATCTGGCGGGCCACCTCTGGATCGACGGGACCGCGTTCGGCGAGCAGGTCGCGGTCAACCCCGAGCAGGGTGGACTTGACCGGGGTCGCGTAGGCGACGATGCCTCCGCGAAACACCACCGATGCCCCGGGCACGTCGACGAGCGCGGCGGCGAGGAGCCCGCCGGTGAGCGACTCCGCAGTCGCGATCGTGAGGTCGCGATCGGTCAGGGTGCGGATGAGGGCGGCGGCGTCATCCCGCTGCGGCATCCGCTCGCCCATCTCAACGACCGTCGCGTGCGACGCGTGCGAGCCGCACCGCATCGCGCACGTAGAGCAGACCAGACCAGACCGTGAGCACCACGGCGGCGGTCATGAGCACGCCGTTCACCCAGTGCAT
>DASSBT010000058.1:0-6567 GCA_035698465.1 Agromyces sp.
GCGGCGCCCTCACGCCCGCCCAGATCAGTGTCGGCAAGCTCAACAGCGTGCGTGAGGCGCTGCAGATCGCGCATGAGGCGCGCGCCATCCTCGCGGGCGACGGCATCACGGACGCGTTCCCCGTGATGCGGCACGCGGCGAACCTCGAATCGGTGCGCACGTACGAGGGCACCGACGAGATCCACCAGCTCATCCTCGGGCGCGCGCTCACGGGACTCAGCGCGTTCTGAAGCCCACCGCAGCAGCGGGCGCGGCGGGCGTGCCGCTACGCGACCCCGCCGGATCGACGACGTAAGGGGCGTGCGCCCGCGGATATCCCGGATGACACGGGAGGTAACGCGTTTCATGCGAAGGCGCTCCGACGTGTTGGACTCGTCGTGCCGGGCAACCGACCGACGCATCCGGCAGCATGTCATCCCCACGAACGGAGTACCACCCATGTCACGCGCCCGCACGATTCTCGGCCTCGCCGCGGCATCCGCCGCCGTCATCGCGCTCGCCGCCTGCTCGAGCGGTGCACCGACCACACGCGAGGGTGCGGATGCCGCGGCAGGCGACAACGAGTACGGCCTCGTGACCGCAGGTACGCTGACGGTCGCCACCGAGGGCACCTATCGCCCGTTCAGCTACCACGATGACGGCTCGGGCGACCTCACCGGCTATGACGTCGAGGTGGCCGAAGCGGTGGCCGAGAAGCTCGGCCTCGAAGTCGAGTTCCAGGAGACCCAGTGGGACGCGATCTTCGCGGGCCTCGAAGCCGGCCGGTTCGATGTGATCGGCAACCAGGTGTCGATCAACCCCGAGCGCGAGGAGCAGTACCTGTTCAGCGCGCCGTACACCGTCTCGCACGGCGTCATCGTGGTCAAGGAGGGCGACTCGTCGATCTCGAGCTTCGACGACCTCGCCGGCAAGACCACGGCGCAGTCGCTCACGAGCAACTGGTACGAACTCGCCACGACCGCGGGCGCGAACGTCGAGGCCGTCGAGGGCTGGGCGCAGGCCGTCGCGCTGCTCGAGCAGGGCCGCGTCGACGCCACCGTCAACGATGAACTCACCTTCCTCGACTACGACACGACGAACGCCCCGACCGGCCTCGCGATCGCCGCGGAGACCGACGACCCGTCGCTCAGCGCGTTCGCCCTGACGAAGGACAAGCAGGCCCTGGTCGACGCCATCGACGCCGCACTCGACGAGCTGCGCACCGAGGGCGTGCTGGCCGAACTGGGCGCCAAGTACTTCGGCGCCGACGTCTCGGAGTGACCGTGCACCACCTGCGCGAGTGTGTCCGTTCGCGCCGGATGTTTCCGCTACAGCGGCAACGCTGCGCGGGAACGGAAACACTCGCGAAAGTGATCTGACGGGAAGGGCGGAACGCCATGGCCGAAGGCTGGCAACTGTTCCTCGAATCGTTCTGGCCGATCGTCTGGGGCGGGGTGAGCGGCACCATTCCGCTCGCCCTCGCCTCATTCGCGATCGGACTCGTGCTCGCCCTTGGCGTCGCACTCGCCCGCCTGTCGAAGAACCGCGTGCTCTCGGGTGTGGCCCGCTTCTACGTCTCGGTGATCCGCGGCACGCCACTGCTCGTGCAGCTCTTCGTGATCTTCTACGGGCTGCCGGCGATCGGCCTCGTCATCGACCCGTGGCCGAGCGCGATCATCGCGTTCTCGCTCAACGTCGGCGGATACGCGGCCGAGGTCATCCGCGCGGCGATCCTCTCGGTGCCGAAGGGGCAGTGGGAGGCCGGCTACACGATCGGCATGTCGTCGTCGACGACCCTGCGCCGCATCATCCTGCCGCAGGCCGCGCGGGTGTCGGTGCCGCCGCTGTCGAACACGTTCATCTCGCTCGTGAAGGACACATCGCTGGCCTCGCTCATCCTGGTCACCGAGCTGTTCAGGGTCGCCCAGCAGATCGCGGCGTTCAGCCAGGAGTTCATGCTGCTCTACCTCGAGGCTGCGCTCGTCTACTGGCTCTTCTGCCTGGTGCTCTCGAGCGGGCAGGGCATCATCGAGAGGAGGCTCGATCGCTATGTCGCGCACTGATCCAGGCGATGCATCCAAGCGGGCGGATGCCACGGGGCGGGCGGATGCCGCGAAGCGACCGGATGCCGCGGCCGGCGACCCCCTGGCCCCGGCCGCCGCTCCCGACGACTCCGTGCTGCTCACGGCACGCGGCATCCGCAAGTCCTTCGGCGACAACGAGGTGCTCAGCTCGATCGACCTCGAGGTCCGACGCGGCGAGGTCGTCGTGCTCATCGGACCGAGCGGTTCGGGCAAGACCACGGTGCTGCGCTCGCTCAACGGCCTCGAGACACCCGACGCCGGCGTGCTCTCGTTCGCGGGCGGACCCGAGCTCGACTTCTCGAGGCCCGTCGCGAAGGCCGCCAGGCTCGCCATGCGCAACCGCTCGGCGATGGTGTTCCAGCAGCACAACCTGTTCCCGCACATGACGGTGCTCGAGAACGTGATCGAGGGGCCGGTGCGCGTGCAGCGCGTGCCGAAGGCGCAGGCGATCGCGGCGGCATCCGCCCTGCTCGACCGGGTCGGCCTCGCCGAGAAGCGCGACGCCTACCCGTTCGAGCTCTCGGGCGGGCAGCAGCAGCGCGTGGGCATCGTGCGGGCGCTCGCGCTGAAGCCCGACCTGCTGCTCTTCGACGAGCCGACGAGCGCACTCGACCCCGAGTTGGTGGGCGAGGTGCTGCAGGTCATCAAGGAGCTCGCCGACGAGGGCTGGACGATGGTCGTCGTCACCCACGAGCTGAGCTTCGCGAGGCAGGCGGCCGACGAGGTGCTCTTCCTGGATGGCGGCGTGGTCGTCGAGCGGGGCGCACCCGGCGCGATCTTCACGAAGCCGACCGAGGAGCGCACGCGAAGGTTCCTCGACCGCATCCTGCGCCCGCTCGACTGAGGCGTCAGGGCGTAGCGTGGTGGCATGCCTGCTCGCGGTTCGGGGGACCCCCTCGGGGTGTTGCGGGTCAGGCGGTCGCTCGGGGTGTTCCGGCTGCTGGTGGCGATGCTCGAGATCATCGCGATCATCGGCAACTACCAGTACGTGCTCGGGTTCCGGTTCTTCGCGACGGCGAACTTCTTCAGCTACTTCACCATCCAGTCGGCGATGATGGCGGTCGTCGTGCTGCTGGTCGCGGGCGCGTTCGCGCTCCTCACGCCGCGCGATCCGGCGTGGCTCGGTGTCGTGCGCACCATCGTGACCGTGTACGTGCTCGTGTCGGGCATCGTGTTCGGGCTCATCGTCGCCCAGGCGTCGACGCGCGACTATCGCGTCGACGTGCCGTGGTCCGACACGCTGCTGCACTTCGTGGTGCCGGCGCTCGCCGTGATCGCCTGGGCGACCGACAGCGTCACGGCCGTCAACGTGCGGGTCCCGTGGTCGACCGTCGGTTGGGTGCTCGTCTACCCGTCGATCTGGCTCGCCTACACGCTCGTGCGTGGCGCCGACGTCGGCTGGTACCCGTACTTCTTCCTCGACGAGGCGCAGGTCGAGGGCCCGATCGGCGTCGCGCTCTACTGTGCGCTGGTGCTCGTGATCTTCCTCGTGCTGACGGCGGCGCTCGTCGCGGTCAACCGCCGGCTCTGGCGAAGGGCTCGAGCCCGGGAAGCACTGCCTTCCGAAACTCCCGATCGTCGAGCGCCTCGAGTCGCCGAGCCTGTCCGGCTGCGATGATGCCGACGAGCACCGGGTCGTCGGTGCCTCTCGCGACGCCCGCGTCGATCCACAGGGCGACCGTCGGGATCTCGCCGATGAGGCTCAGGAAGACGGGGGCTGTGGATGCCGCGGCATCCGTTCTCCAGAACGGCTCCTCGAACGCGAGCCACACCGTGTCGACGACGCCCATTCCGAGGCCCGAGATCGCGCGTTGGTGCATGAGCGGCAGCGCGGGGTCGAAGGCGATGGTGTCGGTCTGCAGCACGCCGAGCGGCGCCGTGACGACCACGCGATCGACGTTCAGCGACTCGCCGGTGTCGAGGCGCAGGCTCACCCGCTCATCGTCGTACGCGATGCGCACGACGACGTTCGACAGCACGACCTCCACCGTCTCGGCCATCGCGTCGATCCAGTCGGCGAGCCCGCCGGTGGCGACGGCGGCTTCGCTCTGAGTCGGTCCGAAGGCGAGCAGGTCGGCGTCGAACCGCTGCGCAGAGACGCGGGTCGGCGGCGCGCCGGTGTCGGGTTCGACCCCGCTCGAGAACGCGTGGCGGAGCCAGTCGGCCGGACTCGTCCCGTCGGCACCCGGCTCGGAGGAGAGCGGTGCGATGCCCGAACCCGCGAGCGCGTCGGCGAGCGAGACGTCGGCGGGCTGGCCGAGCGCCCATTCCTGCGCCTCGGCGATCGCCTGCCAGCCCGTGGGCGACGGGTCGACCGCCTCGCCCTCGAGCGTGCGCACGAGTTCGGTGGGATCGACCGGCCTCAGGTCGACGGATGCCGCGGCGAGCTCGGTCTCGAGCGCCGGCACGTCGTGCACGAAGAACGCCCCGAGCTCGGCGGTGCCGCCGTACGCGTCGTCGTCGACGGAGTGGATGCGACCGCCCACGCGGTCGCGCGCCTCGATGACCACCACCGTGAACCCGTCTTCGACGAGGGCGCGGGCCGCGGTGAGCCCGGCGACGCCCGCGCCGATGATGGCGACGCGATCCTCGGGGTCGCCGAGCCGCATGACGTGGGCGGCTGCACGGAGACCCGACTGTCGCGCGCCCTCGATGGTGCCGGGGGCATCGGCCGAGCAGGCCTCGCCGGCGAACACGAGGCGCCCGCTCACCGGTTCGGCGAGGGCATCGCGCAGCTCGGGCGTCGAGCCCACCGCGTCGAAGCTGAACGCGCCGCGCGCGAACGGATCGGCCGCCCACTTCGAACGGCGCATCGCCGTCGGCTCCGGAACCCCGGGAATCGGCGTGGAGCTCGGCGACGGTGACGGCGTGCGGGTCGGACTGGGGTCGGGCCCGAAACAGCTCGAGAGCGTGACGGCCGTGATACCCGACAGCGACGCGGCGATGAAGGTTCGCCGGGCCATGCCGCCCGGCACCCCCCGCGATTCCATGGATTCAGGCTAGCCGACCGCTCGGGCGCCGTCTCGGGCTGCGACGATCCCGGCCGCGTCAGCGCCCCCGGCTTCGGCTGCGGCGCGGTCAGGCGACGGGAACAGTACTCGCCGTGCGGAACGCTGCCGCGAATCTCGGGATGCCCGCCTCGATGGTCTCCATCGTCGCCGTCAGCGAGATGCGGAAGAAGCCCGGCGTCTCGAACATGTGCCCGGGCAGCACGAGCACGCCCTCGCCATCGAGGACTCGGGTGAATGCGGTGTCGTCGGCGATCGGCGATTCGGGGAAGAGGTAGAAGGTGCCCTCCGGCACGTTGACGTGATAGCCGATCTCGCGAAGCGCCGCGACCATGACGTCGCGCTTGCGCTGGAACAGGGGGATGTCGAACGCGAGCTGCTCGAGGCGGGGCAACGCGTACTGCATCGAGGCATTGGGGAAGAGCCATCCGCCCGAGATCTGGATCGTCTCGATCGCGTCGCGGAATGCCTCCTTACCGGGCATGTTCGGCGGCACGGCGAGGTAGCCGATGCGCTCGCCGGGTGAGAGCAGCGTCTTGCCGTAGCTGTAGGCGAGCAGGCTCCACGGGTAGAACTCGACGGGGCTGCGGAAACGTGCGCCGTCGAAGACGATGCGGTTGTAGGCCTCGTCGGAGATCAGGTAGATGCGCCTGCCGTTGCGTTCCGACGCCTCATCGAGGATCGACGCGAGGCGTTCGAGCGCCGCCGGAGGGTAGATGCGACCGGTGGGGTTGTTGGGGCTGTTCACGATCACGATGCGGGTGCGCGGCGTGATGGCCGCCTCGATGGCGTCGAGGTCGAGGTCGAGGGTGTCGCGGTCGATCGACACCTTCACGGGCACCATGCCCGCCTCCAGCACGAGCGGTTCGTAGAGGAACCATGGCGGGAGGCTGTAGACGACCTCGTCGCCCGGGTCGCCGACGATCTTCAACGCGGCCGAGATGGCCGCGAACCCGCCGGTCGTGAGATGCACGTCGTCCGCCTCGAACGGAATGCCGAGGTGCCGGCGAAGCGATTCGGTCGCCGCCTCGATCGCCTTCGCGTCACCGAAGTTGTAGGCGAACCACAACTCGTGCTCGGGGATCAGCGCGTCGCGCAGGATCTCGACGTACGCCTCGGACGGCGGATCGTGCGGGTCGCCGAACGTGAAGTCGAGGACCCCGGGCTCATGGCGACGCTGCTCGTAGCCTGAGAGCCGGTAGTAGTCGTAGAGCAACTGGAACGGCGTCGCGGCGGCGACCTTCTTGACGCGGTCGGAGGTGACTGGGGCATCCATGAGCGCTTCCCTTCGGGAATTCCGGGCGCCCCCGTGGAGGCGAAGATCCCGTGAACGCGGCCATGCTACTCCGCGAAGAGGCCCGCGCCATCGGGGATTCCGAGGACGCGGGCCTCAATGTGCCTCCTGAGGGGGTTACGGTTCGTGGGTTGAGGAGGCGCGCCAGCGCCGTCTCGAAACCCGGAGGCGTCGGCGACCGGGTTTCGAGACGCTCCTGCGT
>DASSBT010000059.1:0-39517 GCA_035698465.1 Agromyces sp.
TCCGAAGAGTCGCCCTCGGCGCTCTCGGGCAACCTCGTCGGCGCCGGCGCCTCCTCCCAGGACGCCGCCCAGCAGGCGTGGATCGCCGGCTTCCAGACCGCGAACCCCGACGTCACCATCGACTACGACCCCTCGGGCTCCGGCGCAGGCCGCGAGACCTTCCTCGAAGGCGCCAGCGACTTCGCCGGCTCAGACCGGGCGTTCAACGACGAGGAGATCGCCGCGGGCGGCTTCGCGATGTGCGCGCCCGACACGAGCATCGTCGAGCTGCCGCTCTACGTCTCGCCGATCGCCGTCATCTTCAACCTCGACGGCATCGACTCGCTCGACCTCGACCCGGCGACCCTCGCGGGCATCTTCGCCGGCACCATCACCAACTGGAACGATCCGGCGATCGCCGCGACGAACGAGGGCGTCACGCTCCCCGACCTCGCGATCTCCCCGGTGCACCGCTCCGACGACTCGGGCACGACTGAGAACTTCACCGAGTACCTCGGCGCCGCGGCATCCGGCGTCTGGACCTATGAGGCCGACGGCGTGTGGCCGTTCGAGGGCGGCGAGGCCGCTCAGGGCACCTCGGGTGTCGTGGACGCCGTCACCAACGGCACGGGAACCATCGGCTACGCCGACGCGTCGCGCGCCGGCGACCTCGGCACGGTGGCGGTGAAGGTCGGCGACGAGTTCGTGCCGTACTCGCCAGAGGCCGCAGCCGCCATCGTCGACGCTTCGCCGTTCGTCGAGGGCCGCGCCGAGGGCGACCTCGCGATCGAGCTCGACCGCAGCACGACCGAGTCGGGTGTCTACCCGATCGTGCTCGTGAGCTACCTCATCGCCTGCCAGGAGTATGCGGACCCGGCGAACGTCGAACTCGTCAAGGAGTACCTCGGCTACATCGCGAGCGCAGAGGGCCAGGACGCTGCCGCCGAGAACGCGGGCTCGGCTCCGATCAGCGACTCGCTGCGAGAGAAGGTCGTTGCTGCGATCGACTCCATCCAGTAGTAGGTTCGTGCCCGACCCCCGGGGTTCTGCGGAACACGACGAGGTCGGGCACGGCCATGTCCCCCAGATTCCATCCCATGAATTCGAGGATTGCGCCAGATGAGCACCGCTGAGACCGTGATCAAGGCGAAGCAGCGACCGGGTGACCGGGTCTTCTCCGGCTCGGCCGTCTTCGCCGGATCGATGATCCTGCTGACCCTGGCTGCGGTGGCGATCTTCCTCATCGTGCAGAGCATCCCGGCGCTCTTCGCCACGAAGGAAGACGCCTCGATCCTCGAGACGAATTTCTGGGCCTATGTCGGCCCACTCGTCTTCGGCACGGTCTGGGCCGCGGCGCTCGCCCTGCTCATGGCCATCCCCGTCGCGATCGGCATCGCCCTCTTCATCTCGCACTACGCACCGCGGCGCCTCGCCTCGGTGCTCGGGTACATCGTCGATCTGCTCGCAGCCGTGCCGTCCGTCGTGTTCGGCCTCTGGGGCATCGGGGTGCTCGCACCGGCGGTGCAGCCGCTCTATTCCTGGCTGGTCGACGTCTTCGGCTGGTTCCCGCTCTTCGCCGGCCCGGTCTCGGGCACGGGTCGCACCATCCTGACCGCGGCTGTGGTGCTCGCCGTGATGGTGCTGCCGATCATGACCGCGATCTGCCGTGAGGTGTTCCTGCAGACGCCGGTGCTCCACGAGGAGGCCGCGCTCGCCCTGGGTGCGACGCGCTGGGAGATGATCCGCACGGCGGTGCTGCCGTTCGGACGCTCGGGCATCATCTCGGCTTCGGTGCTCGGCCTCGGACGCGCGCTCGGCGAGACGATGGCGGTGGCCATGGTGCTCTCGGCGACGGGTGCGGTCACGTTCGAACTCCTCACCTCGGTGAACCCGTCGACGATCGCCGCGAACATCGCGCTCAGCTTCCCCGAGGCGTACGGCATGAACGTCAACGTGCTGATCGCCACCGGCCTCATCCTCTTCATCGTGACGTTCATGGTCAACGCGTTCGCGCGGTGGATCGTTGGCCGTCGCAAGGAATTCTCGGGAGCCAACTGATGACGACGACCACGACTCCCGAACCCACGACATCGGTGCCCGCGCCGTCGCCGATCGCGAACTCGCTCACCGCCGGTCGGCTGCCGACCACTGCGCCGTGGGTCATCCTCGGGACGGCGCTCGCGGTCGCTGCGGCCGTCTTCGGTGTGGTCGCCCTCGCCGACGGTTCGGGCTTCAACTGGGGCGGCGCCATCCTCGTCGGCGCACTGTTGTACATTCCGTCGATCTGGCTCTTCTCGACGCTCGTCGAGGGGCGCCGCCGTGCGACGGACCGGCTCGTGACCGCCCTCGTCACGGGCGCCTTCGTGCTCGCGATGATCCCGCTCGTCTCACTCACGATCCCGGTCGTGACGTACGGCCTCTCCCGGATGGACGTCGAGTTCTTCACCTACTCGATGCGAAACATCACCGGCGAGGGCGGCGGCATCGTGCACGCCATCGTGGGCACCCTGCTCATCACGGGCGCCGCGGCGGTCATCTCCATCCCCGTCGGGCTGCTGACCGCGATCTACCTCGTCGAGTACGGGCGCGGCCGCCTCGCACGCGGCATCACCTTCCTCGTCGACGTGATGACCGGCATCCCCTCGATCGTCGCAGGCCTGTTCGCCTACGCGGCCTTCTCGATCTTCCTCGGCCCCGGCACCCGCACCGGGATCGCCGGCGCGGTGTCGCTCGCCGTGCTGATGATCCCGGTGGTGGTGCGATCGAGCGAGGAGATGCTCCGGCTCGTGCCGAACGAGTTGCGTGAGGCGGCGTACGCCCTCGGCGTGCCGAAATGGCTCACGATCATGAAGGTCGTGCTGCCCACCTCGATCGCCGGCATCACCACCGGCATCACGCTCGCCGTCGCCCGCGTCATCGGCGAGACCGCGCCGCTGCTGATCGCCGCCGGGTTCACCGCGAGCGTCAACTACAACCTGTTCGACGGACGCATGCAGTCGCTGCCGGTGTTCGTGTACACGCAGTACACGAACCAGGGCAACCCGCCCGAGGCGTACCTCGACCGTGCGTGGGCCGCAGCCCTCACCCTCATCCTCATCGTCATGGCGCTGAACCTCATCGCCCGACTCGTCGCCCGTTTCTTCGCCCCGAAGTTCGGCCGCTGACCCGCACGCCCAGTTAGGAATCCCGTGTCCAAGCGCATCGAAGTCCGTGATCTCAACGTCTACTACAGCAAGTTCCTCGCTGTGGAGGGCGTGAGCCTCGAGATCGAGCCCCGCAGCGTCACCGCGTTCATCGGCCCGTCGGGGTGCGGCAAGTCGACGTTCCTCCGCACCCTCAACCGCATGCACGAGGTCATCCCCGGCGCCCGTGTCGAGGGCGACGTGTTGATCGACGGCAACAACCTCTACGACCCCGACGTCGACCCGGTGCTCGTACGCCGACAGGTCGGCATGGTGTTCCAGCGCCCGAACCCGTTCCCGACGATGTCGATCAAGGAGAACGTGCTGGCAGGCGTGAAGCTCAACAACCGCCGCATCTCCAAAACCGACGCTGATGACCTGGTCGAGAGGTCGCTGCGCGGTGCGAACCTCTGGAACGAGGTGAAGGACCGTCTCGACCGCCCGGGCTCCGGCCTCTCGGGCGGCCAGCAGCAGCGGCTCTGCATCGCCCGCACCATCGCGGTCTCGCCCGAGGTGATCCTGATGGACGAGCCCTGCTCGGCCCTCGACCCCATCTCCACGCTCGCGATCGAGGACCTCATCGAAGACCTCAAGCAGGAGTACACGATCGTGATCGTGACGCACAACATGCAGCAGGCCTCGCGCGTCTCCGACCGCACCGCGTTCTTCAACATCGCCGGCACCGGCAAGCCGGGCAACCTCATCGAGTACGACGACACCACGACGATCTTCTCGAACCCGTCGGTGCAGGCGACCGAGGACTACGTGTCAGGTCGCTTCGGCTGACGGATGCCGCGGTCGGGGCACCCACGCCCACGCCGGTCGAATAGCGCGAAAGCGCGCATCGCTCCCTGCGACAGGCTCAGGGGCCGGTTCAGTCGCGCGGGCTCAGCAGGTATGCGTTGAATTCGCGGGTCTCGTCGGCGTCGTACGGCAGTGGCCTGCCGTCGAGTTCGGTCATGCCCACCGCGAGGCGCACGCTCGAGACGAGCCACGCGGCATCCGCGGCCTGAAGGTCGGCGATCGGGATGTCGCGGTACTCGGTTCGCCGACCGGATGCCGCGAAGTGCTCGAAGAGGCTCTGCTGCGTGGTGCCGTGCAGGATCGCGCCCGATGGCGCCGGCGTCGCGTACGTGTCGCCGCTGCGGATGATCACGGTGGAGGTCGGCCCCTCCATGACGTATCCATCGGACGTCGTGAAGACCGTGTCGTCGGCGCCCCGCCGATGCGCTTCGCGCAGTGCAGCCATGTTCACCGCGTAACTGAGCGTCTTCGCGCCGAGCAGCAGCCATGGCGCCCGCTCCGCCGTGCCACGGGCGTAGCCCCGGTCGAGCGTGACCACCCGCACTCCGCGCTCGCGCACCGCACTGAAATCGGTCGCCGGGGCAACGTGCAACCAGGCCGTCGGCGCTGGACCGCGCTCGACGCCGCGACTGAGGACGAGCTTCAGGGCGAACTCGCCATGTGTGGGAAGCGCCGCCACCGCGCGCCGGATCGCCGCCTCCCACTGCGGGAGGTTCGGCTCGGGTAGCTCGCAGATGCGGGCCGAATTGCGCAACCGCTCGAGATGCGCCCGAGCCTCCTGGGCGTGACCGTCGACGACGCCGATCGTTTCGAAGATGCCGTCACCCCGCTGCGTCGAGAGCTCCCCCACCCGCAGTGCCGGCGCGGAGGCGTCGATCTCGCGGAACGTCGCGTCGAGATCGGCCGTCATCACGTCGGCGGACAGCGGTTCGATGAGCAGGGTGACGGTATCGGCCATGCTCCGAAGATATATGGCCGGGCCGCAGAACGCCTCTCGGCGCGAGGCCGCTCGAAGCGGCGAATATTGGAGCCCGGGGTTACTGCGGCCCGGCCACGTCAAGTGTAAACGAGGCGTCGTGCTGATTCATTCCCGCACCGGATGCACGACCGGCGCCACGGGCTGAGATGCCGAGCCGGGTGCTCAGTCGAGCGAATCGCGCCGCCAGAGCCGCGCGCACGACGCGAACTCGTCGGCGAGCTGCGTGAGCCGGAGCGCGCGTTGCGTGAGTTCGCCCGGACGCTCAGGGTTCGTGGCATCCGTGGCATCCGCATCGTCGGCCAGGCTGGCGAAGCCTGCGGCGACGACCCTCGAGAAGGCGGCGGCGCGCTCGAGGGCGACCGCGAAGTCACCGGTGAACAGCCCCTGCAGGATGCGGTCAGCGAGGTCGGTGACCTCGGCGGGCCCTGCGGGGATCGGCGCGCCGGCGACGACCTGATCGATGGTCGTCGACACCTCGGTGCCGCGCTGGAACGCGTGGCTCACGCCGACCGGATCTTGCCGGATGAGGGTACGAAGCAGGTAGACGCGCCAGAGCGCACCGGGGAGGCTCTTCGCCGACGCATGCGACCACAGCTCGGCGATCGCGTCGATGCCGTGCTCGTCGGTGTACGAGACGAGACGCGCGACGACCGCAGGATCGGGATCGGCTCGAACCCGCGACAGGATCGCCGCGGCCGTGTCGTGTGCCACGCGGCTGACCTGCGCCGGATCGTCCGCCCCGACGTATCCCTGGAACATGCCGGGCGGGAAGCGAGTGGGTCGGTGGAAGTCGGAAGCCATCCCGGTCAGGGTACCGCGGCAGTCTGGGCGAGGACCCGTCTGGAGCCGGTAATGTTGTGACGCGGGGCCTCTAGCTCAGTTGGCAGAGCAGCGGACTTTTAATCCGCGGGTCGTCGGTTCGAGCCCGACGGGGCCCACTCCAGAGACAGCCAGACGGCACGACTGCCAGTCGGCGGTTGGCACCGGTGTGGTGCAGGCGTGAGTCTCATGAGCCGCGCGGCCGGATGCGCCCGACGACGCCGTTCTCGAAGGCCCAGATCACGACGTGCACTCGGTCGGGCAGACCGAGCTTCGCGAGGATCGCCGCGATGTGCGTCTTCACGGTGTTGCCGGTCATGAACAGGCGACGGGCGATCACCTCGTTGGTGGCGCCGGTCAGCAGTTCGCCGAGCACCTCGCGCTCGCGCGTCGTGAACGGCGCGAGCACGGCCTCAGCGTCGACAGGTTCGGGAGCCGCGGCGACGAAGTCCACGAGGCTCGCCGTCGCCCGCGGCGCGATCACCGCATCGCCAGCGTGCACCGACCGGATCGCCTCGGCGAGCTCGTCGCTCGAGGTGTCCTTCGTGAGGAATCCGCTCGCTCCCGCCCGGATCGCCGCGAACACGTACTCGTCGAGGTCATAGGTCGTCAGGACGAGCACCTTGGTGTGCGGGTGGTCGCGGCGCAGCAGCGCGGTCGCCTCGATGCCGTCGAGTCGCGGCATCCGCACGTCCATCAGCACCACGTCGATGCGGTGGGCGCGCGCCAGTTCGAGCAGTTCGGCGCCATCGGATGCCTCGGCCACGACCTCGAGGCCGTCGTGCACCTCGACCATGGCGCTGACGGCCGAGCGGATGAGCGCCTGGTCGTCGGCGATCGCGATGCGGATGCGCGCGGAGGCTGCGGCCTCAGTCATGATGCTCCTCCGAGTTGAGCGGCAGGGTCGCGAGTGTGCGCCATCCGCCGCCGGGGCGGGCACCGCTTTCGAAGCGCCCGCCGACCTGCTCCACGCGATCGCGCATGCCCCGGATGCCGCGGCCGGCGCCGCCCGGTGGCGATGCGGCATCCGGCGCCGACGCCGACGCGGACTTTCCCGCTTTCGACACGCCATCGTCGGTGACCTCGACCACGAGCTCGCGATCGCGCCACGCCAGGCTGACCTCGCTGCTCGTCGGCGGCTCGGTGTGGCGCAACGTGTTGGTGAGCGACTCCTGCACCACCCGGTAGACGGTCAGGGCGACGCCCGGACTCACTCGACCGGGCGCACCCGACGCGGTGAGCCTGACCGACCGCTGGGGGCCGGATGCCCGCTCGACGAGGGCGGAGACGTCGTCGAGACCGGGGCTCGGCTCCCGGGGCGGCAGGTCGGGCGTGCCGGCTGACTCCGCCGGCGGCTCGGCCAGCGCGCCGAGGAGGCCCCGCATGTCGGCCATCGCGGTGCGCCCCGTCTCGACGACCTGTTCGAGCGCCGCGCTCGAGCGAACGTCATCCCGACCCTGGAGTACGCGCGCGGCCTCGGCCTGCGCCACCATGACCGCGAGCGAGTGCGAGATGACATCGTGCAACTCGCGGCCGATGCGCCGTCGCTCGTCGGTGACGGCGGAGCGCTCGGCCTGCAGCCGGAGCTCGGCAGCCTGGAGCCTCAGCTCGGCGGCCTGAACCCGACCCACCTCCTGGGCGGCGCGCTTGCGGCGCGATTCCCGGCGATACCGCCCGAGCGCCCATGCCGCACCGATCGACGCGAAGAGGAATCCGGCGAGCGCGATCAGCACGCTCGGGTCGGCCGTGGGCGCCCACGGCACCGAGACGGCCGTCATCATCGCCGCACCCACGAGCCCCACGATGATCGCCACGAGATCGGCCAGTCGGTCGTCGCTGGCTGCCGCTGTGAACACGATCACGAGGAAGCAGAGGCTCGACGGCAGCAGCACGACGTCGAACGGCATGCCGGGCAGGCTCGCCAGCACGAGACCGAGCATGCTGGCGGATGCCGCGGCCAGCATGCTCCGCAGCCAGCGGCGGCGCAGCGCAACGGTCACGTGCAGCGCCGCATACAGCGCGAGCGTGGCCGCAAGCCAGCCCGTATCCTGCGGCAGGCGCGCGGCACTGAATATCTCGACCAGTGTCAGGGGCAGGAACGCCGCCGCCGCTGCGGCCGCCCAGACCCAGTCGGCGAGCGACGGCGTGCGTGGCGAGCCTGCGCGAGCGCCGGTGGGTCTCGACGGCTGGGCAGAAGTGGGCGTGGTCATTACTCGACCCACGCTAGCGGGGGCGGATGCCGCAGGTCTCACCCGATCGGGTGAGGCGGCGCGGTGCGGCGAACGGCGAGGCTACCGAGCGAACACCCAACCACGAGATCGGAGACGACATGGCCTTCACCGACCACCCGGCACGGCCGCGAGACGCAGTGGATCTGCCTGGGACACGACGCGATCGGGGATTGCGAGCGCTCGGGTACATCGCGCTGGTCGCATCGGCGGCAGTCACGGGGCTCGGACTCCTCTGGCTCTTCGCGCCAGAGTGGAACCCGTTCGCCCCAGAGGGGCTGCTGCACTCCGAGAACGCACTCCTCGCGCCCGATGCCATCGCCGTGACGGCGATCGTGACGGGCGTCGCCGGCACCGTGCTCGCACTCCTCCCCGACGGTCACCGGTCGCGGCCCGAATTCGTCCTGCCGCTCGGACTCGCCTCGGCCGCCCTCGCGATCGTGATGGCCGCGGTGTTCGGCAGCATCTCGTTCATCGCCGTCGCGGGCTACCTGTTCGGACTGCTCGCCGTCGCCGCCGGCGTTGCCACGATCATCGTGACGCTGATTCGAGCACCGCGCCTCGGACTGGCGTTGCTCGCGGGCCTCGCAGCCGTGGTCGCGGCATCTGTCTGGCTCGCCGGCCTGACCCTCGAGGGCGTGACCGACTTCGCGGCTGAGTTCGGCGGGGCGCTCGCGGCCGAGCTCCCCGGCATGCTCGTCACCGGCGTCTTCATCCTGGCGATTCTCGCGTGGGCGGCGCGCGCCGTGATCGCCGTGCGCACGAGCCGTGGCGGCCGGAGTTTCGAGGGCTGGCTCGTGCGGCATCGACATGCGATCACCATACTCGCGGCGGTCGGCCCCCTGCCCTATGCGCTGGTGCGTACGACGTGGCTCACCCCCTGGCCGCTGTTCGGCCCGAGCGCCGACCTGATGACCCCCGAAACGCTCGCCACCGGCCTCCTGCTCGGGTCGGGTGCGGTCGGTGCGAGCATCCTCACCCTCGGCCTGATCCTGCCGTGGGGCGTCCGGTTCCCGAAGTGGATGCCGCGTATCGGCGGACGCCCGGTTCCCACGCCGGTGGCTGTCGTCCCCGGCCTCCTCGCCGCCTCGGTGCTCTGCATCTCGGCTGCGCCGATGCTCATGATTGGCGACGCCGGCAGCGTGGCCGACGCTGTGGTCCTGAACCTCGTGCTGCCGCTCTGGTTCTGGGGTCCGATGCTGGCGCTGGCGGTGTGGGCATACGCGGCGTGGCGGGGTGCCGCGCGTGACGCGGCCGGATGGGGCGTCTCAGCGCGGACCACGCGAGTCTCGTAGGGAGAGCTCGGGGCACCGCCCGACGGGCGTTCGAGTCAGTGGGGGCTGGCGACGTGCGCCGCGTCGGGCGCACCTGCGCGCTCCGACCTGTCCCGGTTGGGCTCGAACGTCCACGCCATGGCGGCTCCTCCCCAGGTTCCCCTTCCCGCACCACGTCGTGCAGGTGCTTTCACGCTAGACCTGGGACGGGTCGTCCGCCAGCGATTACACCCGTTCTGGGGGACAGCGAATGGGGCCACGGTGACGGCGTCTGGGCCTCCTGGCGACAGGCAGTCAGGCAGTCAGGCAGTCAGGCAGTCAGGCAGTCAGGCGACGATCGCTCGCAGCCCCGACATCAGGGCGACGCGCTCAGCCGACGTGCGGGCGAGCGGGGTGACCGCGAGGGTCGTGACCCCTGCTGCACGGAACGCGGCCACGCGCTCGGCCACGTCGGATGCCGGCCCGATGAGCGAGATCGCGCGTGCGAGTTCGTCGGGCACCGCGGCGATGGCCTCCTCCTTGCGCCCCTCGAGGTACAGGTCCTGGATCTGCGCCGCCGCCGCCTCGAAGCCGTAGCTCGCGATGAGGTCGTTGTAGAAGTTCTTGCCGCGCGCGCCCATTCCGCCGACGTAGAGCGCGATCTGCGGCTTGACGAGCGGGAGCACCGCCTCTGGGTGATCGGTGATGGCGAGCGCGGGGTTCGCGAACACGTCGAGCGGTGCCAACTCGCTCGACCGCTTCGCGGCACCCGCAGCGAGCGCGTCACCCCAGACGTCGGCCGCCCGTTCGGGATGGAAGAACATGGGTAGCCAGCCGTCGGCGATCTCTGCGGTCTGCGCGACCGACTTCTGACCGAGTGACGCGATCGTGATCGGGATGCGGTCGCGCACCGGGTGGTTGATGAGCTTGAGCGGCTTGCCGAGGCCGGTGCCCTCGCCCGCCGGCAGCGGGATGCGGTACTTCGCGCCCTCGTGGATCACGGGCTCACGCCGCCACGTCATGCGGCAGATCTCGACGAGCTCGCGGGTGCGGGCGAGCGGCGCGTCGTAGCGCACGCCGTGGAAGCCCTCGATGACCTGCGGGCCGGATGCCCCGATGCCGAGCTCGAACCGGCCGCCGGAGACGTAGTCGAGGCCGGCGGCGGTCATCGCGGTGAGGGTGGGCGTGCGCGTGTACAGCTGCAGGATGCCGGAGGCGAGCGAGATCGTGGAGGTGCGCGCCGCGAGGAAGCCGAGCTGGCTGACCGCATCGAACGAGTACGCCTCGGGCACCACGATGAGGTCGACGCCGGCCTGTTCGAGCTCGGCGACCTCGTCTGCCGCCTCGCGGAATCCACCCGCGTAATTCAGGAACATGCCGACGCGCATCCGTCACTCCTCATCGTGTGGGGTCTGCCCACGGCGGTGCCGTCGGGCACCTCAGACCCTAATCGACGACTCGACGCGGCCAGCGCCGATTGTGCACTTGCGACTACGTGGCGATGACGACGATGGGTTCGGTCGTGGGTTGCGGTGAACCGCCGGCCGGTTCGACCGTGACGCCCACTGCGACTCCGGGCGTGAACGATCCGTCGAGGATCCGCCACGTCTCGCCACCGCTCGCGTTGAACGTGCCCGCCGATTCGGCGCCGGCGTCGTCGATGTACCAGAGCTCGTAGGTCTGGTCGTCGCCGAGGTCGGGAAGGCCCTCTGCGACGACGACCGACTGCCCCTTCGACGCCGACGAGACGAGGGTGACCTCGCCCCCGCCCTCGGCCTCGTGGGTCGTCGTCTGCGCGTCGGGTGCCTCCGCGATCGCGGTCATCTGGAGCTGCGCCCCCCAGCCGTTCGGGCCCGGCCAGCCGATGCCGACGACCGCACCCACGAGGAGGATCACTGCGGCTGCGGCCACCGCGACGAGCGCGCCCGGGCGCTGGAACCAGCGTCGGCGAGCCTGTGCGTGCGCAGGGCCGCGTTCGCCTGGGGCATCGGGAGGGGCCGCGCCGTCACGCGCGTCCGACGTCGCTGCGCCACGCGCCGCCTCCGGTGTTTCCCGGGCTTCGGGAACATCCGAGGTACTCGTCGCAGCACTCGAGGTCGCGGCATCCGGGGTCACCTGCGGGGTCGTGTCGATCGACGCCATCAGCCGGGCCCGCAGGTCGGCCGGAGGCGCGACCGGAGGGGTGAGCTCTGCGAGCTGCGCCGCGGTCACCGCGTAGGCGTCGGTCTCGTCGCGCAGCCTGGCCGACTCGGCGAGTGCGCGTTCGACCGCATCGCGCTCGGCGGGATCGACCGCGTCGAGCGCGTACGCCGCGAGCTCATCGGACGCATCGAATGCTGCGTCGTGGCGCTCGCGCTCGCCATCGTCGTTCGGGCCGGTCATGTCGTCACCCCCAACGCGGTTCTCAAGCGGATCATCCCGTCACGCAGTCTCGTCTTCACGGTACCGAGCGGCACGCCAAGCCGGGCGGCGATCTCGCTCTGCGACATCCCGCCGTAGTAGGCGAGCACGACGCACTCCCGTTGCAGTTCGCTCAGGTCGCCGAGCGCACCCTTGACCCGTTCGTGTTCGATGCGCGTCTCGGCCGCCTCGGCGACGAGGTCGACCGGTACCTCGAGGTCGCGCGCGCCGATGCGCAGGTCGCGGTCGCGGGCCGCCTGCACCGAGCGGATGCGGTCGACGGCGCGACGGTGGGCGAGCGTGAACATCCACGCGAGCGCGTTGCCGCGTGCGGGGTCGAAGCGCGGTGCGGTCTGCCAGATCTCGAGGTACACGTCCTGCGTCACCTCCTCGGCCTGCGCCGGGTCGACGAGAAGCCGCCGCACGAGCCCGAAGATGCGGGCCGACGTCGCGTCGTAGAGCGCGCCGAACGCCTCCCGGTCGCCTCCGCCGACGCGCGCGAGCAGGTCGTCGGCCGTCGAACCGGGCTCCGGGGCCGCGAGCTCGCCACCGCCGTCAGCCACGCGTTCAAGCATGACAGATCGGCGGGACCGATGAGGGCGAGCGTGATCACGGGTTCCTTCTTTCGGGTTCGAGAGGTGTTCGGAGCCGGACCCCGATGTGATTGGTGGATGCCGCGGCGCCCGCCCGCGGCATCCGGCATGCGGCATCCGGCATGCGGCATCCGGCATGCGGCATCCGGCTCGCGGCATCCGGCTCGGGCATCGCCCGGCGGCATCCGCATCCGTATCCAATCCGATCGGTGTCGGGCGCCGTATCCCTCGCATCGGCCCCGCTCCGGTGGGCCGACTTCCACGAAGGAGTCCACCGATGCGATCCACGAACCGCAGCACCCGCACCGCCCTCGCCGCACTCTCGATCACGGCATTCGCCGTGCTCGGCCTCGCCGGCTGCAGCATGGGCGGCACCGCCGCCGAGAACGAGGAGCCCGCGGCATCCGAAGAGACCATGCCCAGCGAAGAGGCCGAGGAGTCGATGGAGGCCGACCCGGCCGCCGACCTCGTCGGCCCGGGCTGTGCCGGCTACGCCGAGGCCGTGCCGGACGGACCCGGCTCGGTCGCCGGCATGTCGGCCGACCCCGTGGCCGTCGCCGCCTCGAACAACCCGCTGCTCACGACGCTCGTCGCCGCCGTCTCAGGACAGCTGAATCCCGAGGTCGACCTGGTCGACACCCTGAACGGCGACGAGTTCACGGTCTTCGCCCCGGTCGATGACGCCTTCGCGAAGATCGACCCGGCGACGATCGAAGCGTTGAAGACCGACGCTGCCACGCTCTCGAGCATCCTCACCTACCACGTGGTGCCCGGGCAGCTCTCGCCCGACGAGATCGTCGGCACCCAGACCACGGTGCAGGGCGGCACGGTCGAGGTCACCGGATCGGGCGACGCGCTCATGGTCAACGACGCCGCGGTCATCTGCGGCGGCGTGCACACCGCGAACGCGACGGTATACCTCGTCGACTCGGTGCTGATGCCTGCCATGTAGCACCACCCGAGGCGAACGGCCCGTCGGCCCGACGACGGGCCGTTCGTGCGTGTGCGCGCCTTCAGCACTCTCGAAGACGGATGCCGCAGGCTGGGTGTCCACCGCGCACGACGAAGGGAGCCGCCGTGATCTGGAGCATCGTGCTCGACGTCGTCCTCGTGCTCCTCTTCATCGGTGCTGTCGTGCACGGCTGGCGCTCGGGGCTGCTGCGCACCGCGTCGGGGCTCGTCGGCCTCGTGGCCGCCGGTATCGCCGCCTATTTCGTCATGCCGTGGGTCGCGGGCATCATGCCGTGGCCCGAGTGGCGGGCTCCTGCGGCGATCGTCGTGGCCCTCGTGCTGCTATCGCTCGGAGCTTGGCTCGGCGCCATCGTCGGCCAGGCGCTGCGCCATGGTGCCCGCGCAGCGAAGCTCGGCGTCGTCGACCGGATCCTCGGCGCCATCGGCAACCTGCTCGTCACCGCGTTCGTCGTCGCGCTCGTCGGCTCGGGTGTCTCGGCGATGGGCGTGCCGGTGCTCTCGCCCACGGTGGCCGGTTCGCGCGTGCTCACGACGCTCGACCAGATCACGCCCGCTCCGGCACGCGCCCTGCTCGCCGAGCTCCGCATCGCGGCGCTCGGCACGGGGATCCCGTGGCTCGTCGACGTGCTCGACGGCCCGACGGAGGCACCCGAACTGCCGAGCGGCGGAATCGACGACGCCGAACTCGCCCGCGCCGCGGCATCCGTCGTGCGCATCACCGGCACCGCGTTCCAGTGCGGCAGCAACCTCTCGGGCAGCGGATTCGTCGTCGCCGACGACCGCATCGTGACGAATGCGCACGTCGTCGCCGGCGTGACCGAGCCGATCGTCGAGGCGCCGGGCCAGCCCGCCGTCGCTGGCCGCGTCGTCGCGTTCGACCCCGAGAACGACCTCGCCCTGATCGCCGTGTCGGGCCTGGCCACGCCGCCCCTGCCAGTCGCCGATGCAGCGGCCGGCTCCGACGTGGCGGTGGCCGGCTACCCCTTCGGCGGACCGCTCGAGCTGCGACCTGCGCGGGTGATGTCGGTCGGTCCGATCATGATCGAGGAGCGCGGGCGCACCTCGACGCGCGACGTGATGACGCTCGCCACCGACGTCGACCACGGCAACTCGGGCGGCCCGGTGCTCACCGGCGACGGATCGGTCGGCGGGGTCGTGTTCGCGAAGTCCGATTCGGTCGCGAACGTCGGCTACGCGATTCCGCTCACGACACTGGCGCCGCTCGCGTCGAACGCGGCCTCACTCTCCGAGCCCGTCGACTCGGGATCCTGCGTGTCCGCTCCCTGAGCTGAGCGGGGCCGCGGGTGACGTCGCTTCGCTCCTCCTCAACCCACGTGTGAGGTCGCTTCAACCCACGGGTGGCTCGGTGAAGCCCTCGAACCGGATGCCCCAGCTCAGCTGCCACTCCTCGCCCGGTCCGAGCCAGCGCAGCCCACGCCCCGAGTTGAAGGCCTCAGCGGGCGCGGTCATGGGCTCGATGGCGATGGCCACATCGCCCTCTTCGCCGGGGAATGCACGCGTCGTGAAGACCTGGACGTAGTCGAACTCGTCGTCGGCCCAGATCGAGACCGAGCGGCCGTCTGGTGCAGTGAGGGTGTGCAGCACCTGGCCGTCTTCGATCCCCAGCTCGCCGAACGCGTCGTCGAGCTGCACGTCGCCGACCCGGCGCCCCTCGCGGAAGTCCCATTCCGTGTCCTCGACCGGCACCTCGCCGGTGGGCAGCAGCCGGTCGTCGACCTCGATGTGGCTCGCCGCGTCGAGGCGAAGGGTGAGGTCGGCCGTCGGCACGCCGCCGATCTTCAGGAACGGGTGCGTGCCGATCGCCACGGGGGCGGCGTCGGCACCGAGGTTCTCGACGTAGTGGGTGACCTTGAGCCCGTCGGCGACGAGTTCGTAGTGCACCGCCGTGCCGAGCAGGAACGGGTAGCCGAGCTGCGGAAAGATCGTGGCGGCCAGGGTGACGGAGTCGCGTTCGCGGGCGATCGGCCGGTACTCGGTCGATCGGAGCAGGCCGTGGATCGCGTTGTTGCGGGCCGGCTCGGTGATCGCAAGCTGGCGTTCGACGCCGTCGTGGCGCCAGATGCCGTCGCGGATGCGATTCGGCCACGGCACCAGCACGGTGCCCGCGCCCATGGGTTGGGGCAGGTCTTCTGCGTAGGGAGGAACGAGGTCGATGCCGTTGATGCTGAGGGTTCGGATGCCGGCAGCGACCGCCGTGATCGTCGCCGTGAGGTCACCGCTCGCCGTCGACGTCTCGAGGACGAACTGTTCGCCCGTGGGAAGAGTCATGGATCCACTTTAGGGTGATCCCGCCTCACGATGAGCCTGCGAGCACGACCGCCAGCCCCGCCGCCGCGAGCTCGGCGACGAGCGGTGTCGGCGCCGCGGCATCCGTCACCAAGGTGTCGAAGGCGTCGATCGGGGCGATGCGGCCGAGATGCACCTCACCGAGCTTCGACCCGTCGGCGACGACCACCGAACGGGCGGCCGCCCGGAGCATGAGCGCCTTCACGGCAGCCTCGGGCAGGTTCGCGTTCGTGACGCCGTGCACCGGGTCGACGCCGTTGCAGCCGATGAAGGCAAGGTCGACGTGCACCTCGTCGAGCATCGATCCGGCGAGCGGGTGCACGAGCGAGTGCTGCTTCGGACGCAGGGTGCCGCCGGTGACGATGACCGTGAACCGTGGGATCTCGGCCTCGAGCTCCAGCGCGACCGAGAGCCCGTTCGTGAAGACGACGAGGTCATCGAGGTCGCTGCGAGTGCGAAGGGCACGGGCGATCTGGAGCGTCGTGGTGCCGACATCGAGGATGATGCTCTGGCCGCTCCGCACCATTGCGGCCGCGTATTCGCCGATGGATCGCTTCGGTTCGACGGATGCCGCGAGCGCTTCCTCGAACGTCGGTTCACGGTCTGGCCGCTCGGCCTCGAGCCCCGACGCGACCGGCACGGCGCCGCCGTGCACCCGGCGGATCGCGCCGTCGCGCTCGAGCGCGTCGAGGTCGGCGCGGGCGGTGACGGTCGTGACGCCGAACGCGGCACTGAGCTCGGCGACGCGCACGAATCCGCGGTCGGCGACGAGTGCAAGCGCGAGCTCTCGACGCCGAGGCGCGTCGAGGGGTGCGTGGGTCGTCGGCGCGGCATCCGTCATAGGTGCATTCTGCGGGCCATTCGGCCGCTTTGCAATATGAAAGCTGGTTGTTTGCAAAATGAAAGTCGCGTATCGTGGCGGCGTGCATATCGACCCCCGCATCGCCGTGCGTCCCTCGACACTCGCCGATGGTCGCGAACTCATCTACTTCGACGACGCCGACTCGACCTTGCCTCCCGAGCGATCGATCGACGAACGGGTGCTCGATCCGCGGCCGGCGACCGCACACATGCGACAGGACCCGCTCACCGGCGAGTGGATCTCGATCGCCGCAGCCCGCCAGAACCGCGTGTTCCTGCCACCGGCCGACCTCGACCCGCTTGCGCCGCAGCGGCCGGGCAACCCATCGGAGATTCCCAGCGACTACGACGTCGCGGTGTTCGAGAACCGGTCGCCGTCGTTCGGCCCCGAACTCGCCGAACCGGGCACGTCGAGCGCCGACGCGAGGGCGTCGCTGCGTCGCATCGGGCTCGAGCGCACGCAGCCCTCGGTCGGCCGCTGCGAGGTGGTGTGCTTCAGCCCCGAGCACGAAGGCTCGTTCGGCACCCTCAGCACGTCGCGGGCGCGCACGGTGATCGAGGCGTGGGCCCAGCGCACCGCTGCCCTCTCGGCGTTGCCCGGCGTCGAGGAGGTGTTCCCGTTCGAGAACCGGGGTCGCGAGATCGGCGTGACGCTGCCGCACCCGCACGGGCAGATCTACGCGTATCCGTACGTGACGCCTCGCACCGAGCGACTGCTGGCGTCGATCGACGGCTACGGCCCGACGCTCATGGCCGACATCCTCGAGCGCGAACGCGGCGGACCGCGGCTGCTGCTCGCCGGCGAGCACTGGTCGGCGTTCGTGCCCTTCGCCGCGCGCTGGCCCATCGAGGTGCAACTGCTCCCCCACCGGCACGTGCCCGACTTCGCCGAGACGACACTCGACGAACGCGACGAGCTCGCCTCGCTGTACCTGCGGCTGCTGCGCGGCATCGACCGGCTCTACGACACGCCCACGCCGTACATCGCAGCATGGCACCAGGCGCCCGTGCACGAGCACCGTGACGACGTGCGTCTCATGCTGCAGCTGACGAGCCCGCGTCGCGCTGCGGACAAGTTGAAGTACCTCGCCGGCTCTGAGGCCGCGATGGGCGCATGGATCGGCGATGTCGCGCCCGAGGCGCAGGCCGAGGCGCTGCGCGCCGCGATCGGAGGAATCGAATGAACGAGATCGACGAGGCACAGCACGGCTTCACCGAGTGGTTCGGGCGCCGCGCCGCAGGGGTCTGGTCGGCGCCCGGTCGCGTCAACCTGATCGGCGAGCACACCGACTACAACGACGGGTTCGTGTTCCCGTTCGCGATCGACCGTCGCACGGCGGTCGCCCTCGGGGATCGCGACGACCGCGTCATCCGCGTGGCATCGAGCCACGCATCCGAACCGGTCGAGATCCACCTCGACGACCTCAGTCCCGATGCGGTCACGGGCTGGGCCGCGTATCCGCTCGGCGTCGCCTGGGCGCTCGGTGAGTCGGGTGGCGACCTCTCGCAGGCGCGTGGCGTCGACCTCTACATCACGAGCTCGGTACCGATCGGCGCGGGTCTGTCATCATCGGCCGCGATCGAATGCGCCGTCGCGCTCGCGCTCGACGAGCACTGGGGCCTCGGGCTCGACCGGCCGACCCTCGCCAAGGTCGGGCAACTCGCCGAGAACCGCGTCGTCGGTGCGCCGACCGGCATCATGGATCAGTCGGCATCCCTCTTGGGTGAAACGGATGCCGGCGTCTTCCTCGACTGCCGCAGCCTCGACGCCGAGGTGATTCCGCTCGGGTTCGACGCCGACGGACTGTCGTTGGTCGTGATCGACACGCACGTGTCGCACGCCCACGCGACCGGCGGCTATGCCGCACGTCGGGCCTCCTGCGAGGAGGGTGCTCGATCGCTCGGCGTCGAATCGCTCCGCGACCTGCAGGTGGGCGACCTCGACCGCGTTCGCACGGTGCTCGACGATGAGACGTTCCGTCGTGTGCGCCACGTCGTGTCCGAGAATCAGCGCGTGCTGGACACGGTGCGCACCCTTCGCGAACACGGGCCGGGCGCGATCGGCCCGTACCTCGACGCATCGCACGTGTCGATGCGCGACGATTTCGAGATCTCGGTTCCAGAGCTCGACCTCGCCGTGGCAACGGCACAGGCCAATGGCGCGATCGGCGCCCGCATGACCGGTGGCGGGTTCGGCGGTTCGGCGATCGCGCTCGTCATCGACGCGCTCGTGCCGGTTGTCACCCGCGAGGTGATCGCAGCCTTCGCCGAGCACGGCTATCGCGAGCCGACCGTGTTCACGGTGCGTCCGAGCCAGGGCGCGCGACGCGACGTGTAGACGCGCGGAACGCAGCCACCGCCGCGGGCGTCGCGGGCGTCGCAGGCGTCGCATACCTCAGGAGGGCCGCATCACCCCGCCGGATGCCACTCCTCGGCCAAGATCGCATAGGTGAAGCCGTCGATCCACCCGAGTTCCGCGTGCCACGAATCGCCCACCCCGTGCTGTTCCCGACGCATGCCGAGCTTCTCCATGACGCGCCATGAGGCGACGTTGTCGGCGAAGCATCCGGCCGTGACTCGGTGCAGTCCGAGCTCTGCGAACGCGAGGTCGAGCAGCGCCCGCGCGATCTCGGTCGCATGGCCGCTGCCTGCGTGAGCCGGATCGATGAGGTACCCGAGCAGGCCCTCGGACCGGCGCCAGACATCACCGTCGAACTGCCCCATGCCGTCGTGCACATCGAGCGATCCTGTTCCGATGACCACGTCATCGAGTACGGCCACCACGGCATGCTGATCGGGGTCCTCGACACTGTCGAGCCACACCTTGCGGAACGCTTCAGGGTCGACGGTGGTGCGCAGCAGCCACCGCGTGACCTCGGGCCGGTTGCGCCACACGAGCACCTGGTCGAGGTCGTCGCTCGTGGGCGGCCGCAGCGCGAGAGCACCGGCGGTGCGCGGCCACGTGACGTCGGGCGCCATGGTTCGATCAGCTCGTCTCATCGGGCCTGCTTATCACTGAGTGACGGCGCAGCGGAAGCTACTCCGCCCATGACGCCCTCCGTGTCCAACATCGCGATCCGCTCCTGCACGGCTCGCCGCCGAGTCCTGCGGCGCTCGCGTTCGGCATTGGCGATGCTGCGGGAAGTGGGCTGGTCGGGAATCGACCGAGCATCGCGTCCGGCCCGGCGCCGATCGCGCTTCGTGCGGTGGTGGTACCACGCGCGTGGTACCGCGCGACCGGGGTGGGTATCGACGAGTGTTGATCTCGGCGGGTCGGATTTCGGACGCACGTCGAGATGCGCAGGCATGCGGCGGTCGGCGTTGTCGCGAAGCACGTCGTGCGGAACCGGTGCGACTTCCATGCCGTCTTCATCCACCACCGCGATGCGCAGACCCGCCAACGAGAGGATCTCACTGAGTAGCGGCACGTCGACTCGTCGTTGCGATGACTCCATCCGGGCGACCTGCGACTGCTCGAGACCGAGCACTGCCCCGAGCTCGCGCTGGCTCAGATCGCAGAGTCGGCGCACGCGCATGATGTATCCGGCCACATCCACTGCCGATTCATCGACTCGGGGCGAATGCTCCGATCCTGTGCTCTCCACCATGAGGAAAGCGTCTCAGGAGGCACCGACATCGAGACCGTGCCGGCCGCCGATGCGCCGTCGTCTCGCGGACGCAGGTTGTGCTCGCAGGGACTACGACACTGATGCCACCACAGCATCAGTGTCGTAGTCGCCGAAAGGCTGACGTCACTGGCGGGGCGACTGCTCGAACCAGCCGACCAGCTCGGCAAGCATCCCCTCACGCGTGGTCGGCTCCCGCCAACGGGGTAGGACGGCGCCCGGTCAGCTGGGCTCGACGGCGCGCGGGGTGCCACCGGTGATGCGGACGAGCTCGTCGAAGGTGGTCGGGAAGACCGTCTTCGCATGGCCTGCGGCGGCCCAGACCACCGGGTATTCGGCCAACTGCACGTCGACGAAGGTGCGCACTGGGGTCGGATGCCCGACGGGAGCGACTCCGCCGATGACCTGCCCGGTGGCCGTCTTCACCGTCTCCTTCGACGCGCGGTGGATGACGCCGCCGAGCTCCGCGCCCAGCCACTCCGTGTCGACGCGGTGAGCGCCGGAAGTGAGCACGAGGATCGGCTCCTCGTCGAGTGTGAAGACGAGCGAGTTGGCGATCTGGCCGACCTCTACGCCGAGCGCCGCGGCGGCGAGCGGCGCCGTGGTGACGGCATCGTCGAACCAGACGATCTCGGGCGTGAGTCCGTGGCCGGCGAGGGCGTCGGCGACACGATCGACTGAAGGATGCGGGACGATGGTCATGCACCGATCCTACGATCGCACCGGCTGCGGGCGGGCGCCGGCGGCGCGTGGCGCGGTGGCGCGTGGCGCGATGGCGCGGCGGCGCGGCGGCGCGGCATCCGTCATCGGGGCGTCACCGTCATCGGCTAGGGTGCGATCGTGTCTGCCGCTGCACACCCGCCGCACGATCGCCTTGCCCGTCGGCTCGGGCTCGGTGACGCCGTCGCCATCGGCCTCGCCGCGATGATCGGCGCCGGCGTCTTCGCGGTATGGGCGCCCGCGGCGCGGGCCGCGGGCACCGGCCTGCTCATCGGCCTCGCGATCGCGGCGTTCGTCGCCTTCGCCAATGCGAGCTCGTCGGCGCAGCTCGCGGCGCGATATCCCGAGTCGGGCGGCGCCTACCGGTACGGACGCGAGCGTCTCGGCGAGTGGCCGGGCTTCCTCGCCGGCTGGTCGTTCGTGATCGGCAAGACGGCGAGCTGCGCTGCCATGGCGATCACCGCGGCGGCCTACCTCGTACCCGCCGAATGGCAGAAGCCGCTCGCGGTCGCCGCTGTCGTCGCACTCGTGGTGGTGAACCTGCTCGGCGTGACCCGCACCGCCAGGGTCGGGGCGGTGATCGTCACCGGGGTGCTGGTGGTGCTCGCGATCGTCGTCATCGCCGGCATCGTCGCGTCGACGGCAGGAGGCGGCAATGCGTTGCGAACGACAGGTGGCGAAGCGATCGTCGCGCCGTTCTCGCCCGGGCTGCCGGGCACGGTGTACGGGGTGCTGCAGTCGGCCGCACTCATCTTCTTCGCGTTCGCGGGCTACGCGCGCATCGCGACCCTCGGCGAGGAGGTGCGCGAGCCGGCGCGCACCATCCCCCGCGCCATCGGCATCGCGCTGTTCGTCGTGATCGCCGTCTACGCCGCGGTCGGCGTGGCGACGCTCGCCGCGGTCGGGCCGCGAATGCTGGCCGCTTCCGACGCACCGCTTGCCGACGTCGTGGTGGCGGCAGGCTGGGACTGGGCGGCGCCCATCGTCGGCATCGCCGCCGGAGTCGCGGCACTCGGTGCACTCCTCGCACTGCTCGCAGGCGTCGGTCGAACCGGGCTCGCGATGGCGCGCGACGGCGAGCTTCCGAGGGCGCTCGCGGCGGTGCATCCGCGATTCTCGGTGCCCTACGTTGCCGAGATCGCCGTGGGCGTCGCGATCGTCGTGCTCGTGCTCACGATCGACCTGCGCGGTGCCATCGGCTTCTCGTCGTTCGGCGTGCTGCTCTACTATCTCGTCGCGAACCTCTCGGCGATCTCGCAACCGCGTGCCGAGCGTCGGGTGCCGCGCTGGCTGTCGGCGGCCGGAGCGGTCGGATGCCTCGTACTCGTCGCGACCCTGCCGATCACCTCGATCGCCGCCGGCGTCATCGTGCTCGCCATCGGCGTGCTGTACCGGCTCGTGACACGCGGTCTGCGGTCACGGTCGCGCTCACGCCCGACCGATGCGCCGCCCGCAGAGGGCCCGCGCCCCGGTTAGGCTGGCGGCCATGAGCGCAGATCCCTCGGCCCGTATCCTCACCATCGCCGGCGTACCCGCGCCGGTCGTCGACGAGACGGCCTTCGTCGCCGCCGGAGCCGTGATCGTGGGCGACGTCCGCCTGGCTCCGCGATCGAGCGTCTGGTACAACGCCGTGCTCCGCGCCGAGGCGGAGCCGATCGTGCTCGGCGAGGACTCGAACCTGCAGGACACCGTCGTCTGCCATGTCGACGGCGGGTTCCCGCTCACCGTCGGCCGCGGCGTCTCGGTCGGGCACGGCGCGGTGCTGCACGGCTGCACCGTGGAGGACGACTGCCTCATCGGCATGGGCGCCAGCGTCCTGAACGGCGCCGTCATCGGCGCCGGCTCACTCGTCGCCGCGGGCGCCGTGGTGCTCGAGGGCACCGTCGTGCCTCCCGGTTCACTCGTCGCGGGCGTGCCTGGCAAGGTCCGCCGCGAGCTCTCCGACGACGAGCGCGAGGGGATCACGCGGAACGCAGCCCACTACCTCCGACACGTCGAGGAGCACACGACGCCCGTCGACTGACGCCCGCACGTCGGGCGCGGCGCACCACCCACCGCGTCGGCACCGCGACGATCATCGCGAACGCCCCCGCGCTCGAACGGTCGTGGACGCCGAGCATCCGCTTGCGCTCGAACGCACGGCGGAGCGCACCACCCACCAGGTTGTGGCGACGGGCAGCGAGCACCAGCCCGGTCGCCCTCGGCGATCTCGGCGTCGTCCGTCGTGACGACGACGCGCCCGATGCGCTCGGCGCGAAGGGCCGCCCGCACGGCCCTGGCGACCAACGGCGCTCCCCCGACGCGCGCGAGATTCTTGCCGGGCAAGCCCTGCGATCCGCCGCGGGCGGGGATGATCGCCGTGGCGAGTGCCGTGCGCGCGCTCGGCGTCGCGGTCGCGGCATCCGCCCTCGCGTCGGTGCCGATCGTGGCCTGCGATTGCTCGACCGACAGGGGCTCGTCGGCGAGTCGAGTCTGGCGCATGAGGCGAAACTATTGGCGCCGCTCAACCACCAGGTGCACACACGATGAACGCGCGTCGACCTTCAGGAATCCACCATCAGCGCGGCCGGCGAACTGAAGTACATCGGCCAGTTCGCCTATAAGCAGTTCGCCGCGCCGACCGGAGCGATCACCCGCGACGCAGCCCCTCTGCGTAGTCGTCCAAGACCGTCAGGATTCCGGAGTGCTGCCAGACGCGATTCCGCCGCTGCCCAGTGCGCTCCTCAAGCACTCCAGCCTCGGTCAGTTGCTGCAGGGCTCGCTGAGTGGTGACCTCGTTGAGCCCGAGGTGCGAGGTGAGGTAACGCGAGTTCACGATCGGCTGCGACACGAGACGGGGAAGCACGGTCCAGGCCGCTGCTTGTGGCCGGAGGCCCGACATTCGCTCACCCGAGATGTCGAGCTGCGCTGCAAGGTCGTCGACAAGCCGCATGCCCGAGTGGGCGGCGAATCGCGATGCGCGGTTGAAGCTCTCGACGATAGGGCGAGCGTCCCCCGCGCGGAACGCGGTGAGCGCCGTGAAGTACGACTCGGTCTCTCGGAGTAGCCCTGCCGAAACCGGGGCCGTCGTGTGCCGCAGCGCTCCCTTGTTGTGCAGCAGCGCGTGCACCAATGCTCGGCCGGTGCGGCCGTTCCCATCGACGAACGGGTGGATCGTCTCGAACTGGGCATGCCCGATCGCTGCCTGAAGCAGGACGGGAAGGTCGTCGCGACGCAGATATTCGACGAGATCTCGCATCGCGGCCTCGACGAGGTCGGGCTGTGGGGCGACATGCGCGGCTCGGCGGGGCGTCGAACGGCTCGTTCCGATCCAGACCAGCTCGTCGCGATACCGGCCGGCGTGGCGCTCCCAACCTGGGTACCGTGAGAGCAACTCCGAGTGCATTTCAAGGATGCTCCGCTCGTCGAGTTGCTCGGTAAGGCGTAACGCTGCCTCCATGGCGCGTACGTTCGCCACGACCATGCGTGCGTTCGCACTCTGCGACTCGTCGAGTTCGGCAAGGGCGAGCTGACGCGCGCCGGCCGTGATCTGTTCGATCTGCGACGACGACGAGCTCTCGGTCCGCAGCAGCACGGAGCTCATCGGACCGAGAGCCGGGCTCCGGGCACCGAGTTTCGCGGCGGCGTGCGAGTCGAACGTGGCGAGCGCCTGTGCGGCCTCCTCAATGTCGGCGGTCAGCTCCGCCGGCAACGAGGGTGCGTAGTCCGCGATCGGCGCGGGTACAACCGATCGGTAGGGTCCCGAGCCGCGCGCACGTTCCGCACGCGAGACTTGGCTGTCCAGACTCACAGTCCAGACATGGTCGCTCCAACCCCACTTCGGCGCAGGTAGCGGCGCAATGGAACGATCGAGATCTGCAACCATATCGGCAGCTTACTTACAGTTTCGCCGAAACTGTAAGTACGAGCGATTCGTGCACGCAGTTCTGCTCAGCGACGGAGACGCAACTCCGCCGCCTTCACGACGTTCGCAAGCAGCATGGCACGGGTCATCGGGCCGACCCCGCCCGGGTTCGGCGACAGGTGGCCCGCGACCTCCGCGACGGCGGGGTCGACATCACCAGTCAGCTTGCCGTGGCCCGTCTCCTCGTCTTGCACGCGAGTGATGCCGACGTCGAGCACCGCGGCCCCCGGCTTGATCCAGTCGGCCTGCACGAGATGCGGCACGCCGACAGCGGCCACGACGATGTCGGCACGGCGCACCTCGGCGGCCAGATCGGTCGTGCGCGAGTGCGTGAGGGTCACCGTCGCGTCAAGTCCCTTGCGCGTGAAGAGCAGCCCGAGCGGCCGGCCGACCGTGAGGCCACGACCGATCACCGTGACGTGCTGCCCCCTGATCGGCACGTCGTAGCGGCGCAGCATCTCGACGATGCCGGCAGGGGTGCACGGCAGCGGTGAATGCAGCTCACCCTCGATGCCCAGCACCAGCCGGCCGAGGTTCGTGGGGTGCAGCCCGTCGGCGTCCTTGTCGGGGTCGATGAGCTCGAGCATCGCGTTCCCGTCGTGCCCCGCGGGCAACGGCAGCTGCACGATGTAGCCGGTGACCTCGGATGCCGCGTTGAGCTCGGCGATCGCCGCACGCACGTCATTCGTGGTGGCAGAAGCCGGCAGGTCGACGCGGATCGACTCGATGCCGACCTCGGCGCAGTCGCGGTGCTTGCCGGCGACGTACGACTTCGAGCCCGGGTCATCGCCAACCAGCAACGTGCCGAGCCCGGGCACGACCCCGTGCGCTCGGAGGTGCGCGATGCGCCCCGCGAGCTCCGACTTCACGGCCGATGCCGTCGCGACGCCGTCGAGCTTCACCGCGGTCATGACGGCCTCACTGCTCGAGGCCCGGGTACAGCGGGAACGCCGCCGTCAGGGCTTCGACGCGCGCACGGAGCGTCGCGACATCCGCCTCACCCTGCAGCGCCAGCGCAATGATGTCGGCGACTTCGGTGAACTCCTCGTCGCCGAAGCCCCGGGTCGCGAGCGCGGGAGTGCCGATGCGCAGGCCCGAGGTGACCATCGGCGGACGCGGGTCGAACGGCACCGCATTGCGGTTCACGGTGATGCGCGCCTCGTGCAGGATGTCTTCGGCCTGCTGGCCGTCGAGCTGGGAGTTGCGCAGGTCGGCGAGCACGAGGTGCACGTCGGTGCCGCCGGTGAGCACGTCGAGCCCTGCGGCCCGTGAGTCGTCGGAATGCAGCCGGTCGGCGAGGATCTGCGCGCCGCGGATGGTGCGCTCCTGGCGATCCCGGAACTCGTCGGATGCCGCAACCTTGAAGGCCGTGGCCTTCGCCGCGATCACGTGCATGAGCGGGCCGCCCTGCTGGCCCGGGAAGACATTGGAGTTGAGCTTCTTCGCGAGTGCAGTGTCGCGCGAGACGATGAAGCCCGAACGCGGTCCGCCGATCGTCTTGTGCACGGTCGAGGACACGACGTCGGCATAGGGCACGGGCGAGGGATGCAGGCCCGCGGCGACGAGTCCGGCGAAGTGGGCCATATCGACCCAGAGCACCGCACCCACCTCGTCGGCGATCGCCCGGAATGCGGCGAAGTCGAGGTGCCGCGGGTATGCCGACCAGCCGGCGATGATCACCTGCGGCCTGTGCTCGAGCGCCTTGTCGCGCACCATGTTCATATCGACGAGGAACGTCTCGGGGTCGACGCCGTACGAGACCGCGTTGTAGAGCTTGCCCGAGAAGTTGAGCTTCATGCCGTGCGTGAGGTGGCCACCGTGCGCGAGCTCGAGGCCGAGGATGGTGTCGCCCGGGGTGGCGATCGCACTCAGCACGGCGGCGTTCGCGGTGGCGCCCGAGTGCGGCTGCACGTTCGCGTACTCGGCGCCGAACAGGCTCTTCGCCCGTTCGATCGCGAGCGACTCGGCGACGTCGACGTACTCGCAGCCGCCGTAGTACCGGCGGCCCGGGTAGCCCTCTGCGTACTTGTTCGTGAGCACGGAGCCCTGCGACTGCAGCACCGAGACGGGAACGAAGTTCTCGCTCGCGATCATCTCGAGGTAGCCGCGCTGGCGCCCGAGTTCGAGCTCGAGCACCTCGGCGATCTCGGGGTCGACCTCGGAGAGCGGGGCGTTCATGAGCGACTGCTGGGTGGTGGCGGACTCGGCCAAGACTGGCTCCTTCGTGACATGCGGATCTTCGGGGTGCTGCCTCTGGGCGACTCGCGCAGAGGTATGCGTGCCGGCCCAGGCGAGCGGTCGGTCCGTTGCCAGTCGCTCCCCGATGGTGACCATCTGAACGCCAGTCGCGACGTTCGCAAGCATAGCAACGGATGCCGCGATCTACGTGCCCGACCGCCCGCGCCGGCGAGCGCGGACGAGCGCGAACACGCCGAGCGCCATGAGCACACCGACCAGCGCGAGGGCGAACAGCCGGAACGTCTCGGTCCAGGGCCACGCCGGCCCTCCGAGGACCAGGTCGTCGACGGGGTACTCGAGGACCTTCGCCGTCCACTCCGCCGTGGCCACGTCGGTCGTTCGCGCGAGGTCCTGCAGCACCGCGTCGAACGCGAACCCCGCCTGATGGTGCGGGTGCACCGGTTCCATCCCGGGAATGGGTTCGTGCTCCGTCGTGCCTGGCACGACCAGCCGGTCGAGTCCGGCCCCGCTCTCGGCGCGCGGCACGAAGGTGAGGCCATGACGGGACTGCACGGGGCCGTCGCCGACGGCGACCGTACCCACGGCCAGCGACTGCCCGTACGTGTCGAAGACCGAGGCGAGCTCGATCTCGCCGACGCCATCGGTGAGCTGGACGCCGATCCTCGGCCGGTCCCAGCCGAAGGCGGTGTTGAACGCCACGACGGCATCGGATGGCGCGAGCTGAGCCTGCTCCATGGGGGCCGGGCCATCGGCGCGATGGTGCGGCCACTTGATCGCCCGGGCGGCGTCGGCTGCGGCATCCGCGCCGATGAGGCGTTCGACGACGTGCAGGGTGCCGTCGATGCCCGACAGGATGCCCGCGGTGCTGATGACGTCGCCGTCGTCGACGTACCTCGTGCCGCGCACCCAGTCGACGGCCGGGTGGCTGCGCTCGAACTCGCCGATGCGCAGCCAGTGCGCGGTGGCGTCATGGCCGTCGAGGAGACCGGCCGAGGCGACCACTCCCGCCCCGTTGCAGATGCTGAGCACGAGCGCTCCCCCGTTCGCCTGGCTCGTGAGCCAGTCGGTGACGGGCTTCGTCGTGGGCCTGCCGACATCGGGCATGGCCGGGACGACGACGACGTCGGCCGACCCGCCGATCAGCTCCTCGAGGCCCGCGAAGGTGAGGTCGGGCACGAGGTCGAGTCCGCCGGTGAGCGGAACGGCGTGCGCCTCGGATGCCACGGTGTAGACGTTGAACTCCCCCGTGGTGGCGAGGATCTCGTAGGGGGCGAGGGTGTCGGACACGACCGCCCCCTTGTCGCCGACCACGACGACCGCCGTCGGCTTGGCGGGATCGTGCTCGACCGGCGCGGGCGGAGGGGAAGCGCCGTCGGTCCGCGGCGCGTTGAGCGAGGTGATCGCATCGATGACGGCTGGAGTGCCGAGGGCTGCGGGAAGCGCCAGCGCGGCGACGACGAGCACGACGACCCGGAGGAAGGCACGCACGGCGGTCACCAGCCGTACTCGCGTCGGCGGCGCAGCATCGCGACCAGCATGGCCGGGACCATCAGCACGTGGCCGGCGGTCATGAGCGCCATCGCCGACAGCGCCCCGGCCCAGTGGAACGGCAGCAGCACCAGGAACGACAGGTACATCGCGGCCGACATCTCGGCGATCGCCGGCAGGCCGTGGCCGCGGATCCGCATCCACACCGCCATGCCGATCGACATGTTCGTGGCCATCACGAGCGCCTGCGCGGTGGTGTTCTCGCTGAGGCCCGGCCACGCCCACGACCAGATCGGCCCAAGCACGACCATGCCGACCAGCATGGCGATCACCATCTCCAGCAGGTGCAGACCGAACCGCAGCACCGACGGTCGGTGCACGGTCATCTCTTCGTGGTTCATCTCGACTCCTTGCGTGTTCGACATTGGGAACACACGGAATCCTCCGCGGCGCGCGCGACCACGTCAGGTGCCGAAGGTCATGCCCCGGGTCACGTCTCGCGGGTGACCCGGGGTCAGAGGACGCCGAGGTCCCGCGCGCGGATGGCCGCCTGTGTGCGGTCGCGCACCTGGAGCTTCGACAGCACGCTCGTGACGAGGTTCTTCACGGTGCCCTCGGCGAGGAAGAGCACGCCGGCGATCTCGCGGTTGCTGCGCCCCTCGGCGAGCAGCCGCACGACGTCGACCTCCCGGTCGGAGAGCGGATGCTCCGGCGGCGGTGCATCCTGCGGCAATCGGGCCACCCGAGCCACGAGCTTCGCCGCCACCGAGGGCTGGAGCACGGACTCGCCCCGAGCTGCAGCGTCGAGCGCTTCGACGAGCCGCGCCGAGGTCACGTCCTTGAGCAGGTACCCGACGGCACCGGCACGCAGCGCGGCGAAGACGTCCTCGTCGTCGTCGAACGTCGTCAGTGCGAGCACCCGCACGCCGGGCTGCTCTGTGCGCAGGCGCGCAGTGGCGGCGATGCCGTCGAGCACGGGCATCCGCAGGTCCATGAGCACGACGTCGGGACGCAACTCGTCGCTTCGTCGCACGGCCTCTTCCCCGTTTCCCGCCTCGCCGACGACCTCGATGCCGGGCTGCACCTCGAGCAGCGTCGTGAGCGCCTCGCGGAACAGCGCCTGGTCGTCGGCGACGAGCACGCGGATCGTCATCCCGGCACCTCCACCGTGAGGGTGAGCCCGGTCGTGCTGCCGGGGTCCAGCGACATCCGCCCGCCGAGGTTCGCCATTCGCTCGCGCAAGCCGGTGAGGCCGAAGCCGTCGCCGGGGTGTTCGGGGAGACCCCGACCGTCGTCGTGCACCTCGAGCCTCACGTGATCCTCCCCGCGGTAGTCGAGCACGACGGTCGTGCTGCTCGCGTCCGCGTGCTTGCGGATGTTCGTGAGCCCCTCCTGTGCCGCTCGGAAGAGCGACTCCTCCACCTCCGCGCGGATCGGGCGAACCTCGCCGCGGATCTCGACCTCGGTGGGCACGCCCGCCTCGGTCGCCTCCGCGGCGAGGGTCTGCAGGGCCTCTCCGAGGCCCGGGCGCTGCTCGCGCAGGGCGGACACCGACCTCCGCACCTCGGCGAGTGCCTGCCCCGACTGCTCCTGCGCTGTGGCCAGCATCGCGTCGAGGCGCTCGGGTTGGGCCGTGCGGATGACGGCACGCGCCGCCTCGAGCTGCATCTGCACGACGGTGAGATGGTGCCCGACGCCGTCGTGGATGTCGCGCGCGAGCCGGTTGCGCTCCTGGATGGTTGCCAGTTGCTCGGCCTGGGCGGTGTAGCCGCGCAGCTGCTCGTTCGCCTCGGCGAGCTCGGCCCGAGCCTTCCGCTCCCGGACGAGGAGTTCGGTCACGATGAGCGTGAAGATCGTGACCGCGAGGGTGCCGAGGCCTTCGCGGAGTCCGTCCTGCCACGCCATGCCGAGGTGCACGAGCGGGATGACGGCCGCGACGACGGCCGCGACCGGCAGCGGCAGGAGCAGCACACTCTGCGAGACGAGCACCACGAGGAGCAGGATGGCGCCGACCGCCGCCCCCGAGAGCGAGAACACCCAGAAGCCGAGTCCCAGCTGCACGGCGACGAGCGCCACCGCCCACCAGACCGAACGACCCTGCACGAAGCGGAACCCGAAGATCGCGATCAGGGAGAAGGCGAGCCCGACGAGCAGGGTGGCCACCGGCTGCTGCTCGAAGCTCGCCGACCCCAGGGGCAGCGTCACGTACGCGATGACGGTCAGGATTGCCAGTGCCCACTGCACCGTTCCACTGTGGTCGACGCGGTGTTCCGGGTCAACCACAGCACATGGCGCGCTGCCCGACCTCGGGTACGAGCGACCTCGCGCGTGCTCGGCCTCCGGACGACCGCGGCCGACGCGGCGTGAGGGGTCTACGCCGCGGGCGGCGCCGTGGAGGCTCTGACGATGAGCTCGTGGCGGAGGGGCTCGACGGACACCTGCTCGCGCTTCTCGATCATCGCGATCACGCGGGTCGCCGATGCGCGCCCCTCGTCTTCGAACGGCTGGCGCACGGTGGTGAGTGCAGGTGCCGCGTACGCGGCGAGTGCGATGTCGTCGACGCTGACCACCGAGACGTCGTCGGGCACGACGCGTCCGGCCTCGTGCAGGGCGCGGATCACGCCGAACGCCATCTCGTCGCTGGCGACGAACACTGCCGTGGCATCGGGGATCGCTGCGATCGTGCGTCCGGCACGGTAGCCCGACTCCGGCGACCAGTCGCCCGGGATCACCGGAGGCGGCGTCAGCCCGCGCTCGCGGAGCACCTCCTCCCATTCCTCGCGACGCGCGTTGGACTCCTGCCAGAGCTCGTCACCCGAGACGTGCCAGACCGAGCGGTGGCCCAGGTCGAGCAGGTGCTCGGTGGCCACGCGAGCGATCGCCCGCTGATCGACGAGCGCGTCGGGACCCGAGCCGTCCGCCTGGCGGTGCCCGACGGTGGGTGTGCGCTCGGTGCGCGAGCCCAGCGTCTCGGCGAGGAACCCGACGGGTGCCAGGATCACGATCCCCTCAGCCCCCTGGCGTTCGAGGCGATCGAAGGCGGCGATGAACGCGGCGGGCGCGGCGCGGTGGGCGACGCTCGCCGTGGTCACCGCGTAGCCCTCCTCGGCGGCGACCGCCTCGATGCCGAGGAGGATCGCGCTGGTCGAGTAGCGGGCCGTTGAGACGAAGATGACGCCGATCGTCCGGGAGCGCCCGGATGCGAGCGAGGCGGCCGCCGCGTGCAGCCGGTACCCGACCGCATCGACCGCCGCCATGACACGACGCGCGGTCTCAGGGCGGACGTTCGACTGCCCGGACACCACTCGGGACACCGTCTGGGTCGAGACTCCTGCCGCTCGCGCGACATCGACCTGACTCGGTGCTCGATCCTGTTGCGGGCGACGTGGCATGTGCTCATCGTAGTGAGCGTTCTCCACCGAAGGAGGCGGCATCGCCCACGGCAGCGGAAATCCCGATAATGTGAACGCAAACATTCTTTGGAACGACAGTCTTCGCCCACAAATCCAAGGAGGCCGCCGCATGACCGCGACCGACACCCGAGCACGAGTTGAGCCAGTCGCTGCGCTCACATACCGCGACAACCGACTGTTGCGGCGCGGTCGGCCTCACCGGATGCTCGCCGGCGCGATCCACTACTTCAGGGTGCACCCCGCCCAGTGGGAGGACCGGCTCCGCCGGCTCGCCGCCATGGGGGCGAACACGGTCGACACCTACATCGCATGGAACTTCCACGAGGAGATCGAAGGCGAACGTCGGTTCGACGGCTGGCGCGACATCGAGCGGTACATCGGGCTCGCCGGAGAGCTCGGCCTGGACGTGTACGTGCGGCCCAGCCCGTACATCTGTGCGGAATGGTCGAACGGCGGTCTTCCCGCCTGGCTCACCGGGCGAACGCGTGGTATCCGCACCAGCGACCCGGATTACCTGCGGGCGGTCGAGGCGTGGTATGCGGAACTGCTCCCCCGACTGGTGCCGTTGCAGGCTGCCCACGGCGGCCCGATCGTCGCGGTGCAGATCGAGAACGAGTACGGCTCGTTCGGGTCGGATCGTGCCCATCTGGAGCACCAGCGCGACCTGATGCGCGCGCACGGCATCGTCGAGTTGTTCACCACTGCCGACGGCATCACCGCCGACATGCAACGCCACGGCTCTGTCGAGGGTGCGCTGCCGACCTTCACCTTCGGCACCGGCGTGGCCACGGCCCGCCGTCTCACGCCCGACGGCGCGGCGTTCATGTGCAGCGAGCTGTGGGGCGGATGGTTCGACCACTGGGGCGAGCGGCATCATGTGCGAAGCGCCGAGAGCATGATCGGCACGGTCGATGACCTGCTCGCCGCGGACGGCTCCGTCAGTCTGTACATGGCGCACGGCGGCACGAACTTCGGCCTGTGGAACGGGGCGAACTGGGACCGCGTCCTGCAGCCGACCGTGACGAGCTATGACTCCGACGCACCCATCGGCGAAGATGGAACGCTCGGGGCGAAGTTCGACGCCCTGCGCGCATCATTCGCACCGTTCCATGACGGTCCGCTGCCGGCAATCCCCGCTGCGCCGCGATTCCAGCCTGCGCAGTCCGTGCCGCTCACGGCAGAGGTCTCGCTCATCGAGGCGCTGCGATCGATTCCGCCGGGTGAGCCGCAGGCGACAACGCTGACCTTCGAGGACCTCGGCGTCACCGACGGGGTCGTCGTCTACGAGGCGGTCGCCGACCTCCCCGAAGGCGCGTGGCTCACCCTCGACGGCCTGCACGATCGCGCCGGCGTCTTCGTCGACGGTCGGCGCATCGCGACGCTCGAACGCGACGGACGAACGAGCGTTGAGATCGGAGGGGATGCACGTACGGCCGTGGTCACGATCGTGGTGGAGAGCCTCGGTCGCATCAACTACGGCCCCCGCATCGGCGAGCGGAAGGGCATCCTGCACGGGGTCAGGCTCGGCAATCGCTTCGTGCACGGATGGACGCACCGCGTGCTGCCGCTGGGCGCCTGGCATCCGACGGGCGACGCGGGGACCGACGGCGTGGCATCCGCGGTGATCGAGGTCTCGGAGACGGCCGACGCGTGGCTGGCCTTTCCGGGCGGAGCGAAGGGGATGGTCTGGCTCAATGGCTTCCTGCTCGGACGCTACTGGGAGGCCGGCCCACAGGTGACCCTGTACGCTCCGGCACCCCTGTGGCGCGAGGGGCGCAACGACGTGCGTGTGCTCGGCCTCGACCGGCTCGGCACCGTCGTCGAGGTGCGGGATCGCCCCGAGTTCGGGGAGTGCGAGGAATTCATCGGCTCCTGATCGCATGACGAAGGCGAGGCCCCGCGCATGCCGCGGGGCCTCGCTGTTCTGTGAGCAGCTGATCAGCCCTTGACCGCGCCAGCGGCCAAGCCCGACCGCCAGTAGCGCTGGAGGCTGAAGAACAGGATGATCAGCGGGATCACGCCCAGCAGCGCACCGAGCATGACGGCGCCCTTGTCGGGGTTGAAGTAGCTCACCATGCCGAACAGGCCCAGCGTGACGGGCTTCAGTTCGGGCGAGGAGACCATCAGGAGCGGCAGGAGGAAGTTGTTCCAGGTTGCCACGAAGATGAAGAGGAAGATCGTCACCATCGCCGGCCCCAGGAGCCGGAGCACGATGGTGAAGAAGATCCGTGCCTCGCCGGCGCCGTCGATGCGCGCCGCCTCGAGCAGCTCGGTCGGCACCGAACTCTGCGCGTAGACCATGCCGAGGAACACGCCGAACGGTGAGACCGCCGACGGAATGATGATCGCCCAGACCGTGTCCACAAGTCCCAGCGCGTGGAACTCGATGTACAGCGGAACGGTGAGCAGTGCGACCGGCATGAGCAGGCCGGCCATGATGACGCCGACGGCGATCTTCTTGCCGGGGAACGCGAACTTGGCGATCGCGTACCCCGCCATGACCGCGAACAGGGTGCCGACCACGCCTGCCGTGACCGAGTAGAAGATCGAGTTGCCCACCCACTGCCAGAACAGTCCCTGGGTCCACGCCATGAGGCTCTGGTAGTTCTCGGCCAGGTTCCACTCCGCGAACCAGAATCCGAAGGTCGAGACCAGGTCCCGGTTGTTCTTGGTCGAGGCGACGAAGAGCCAGAAGACCGGAACGAGGAAATACAGGGTGGCGATGACGAGGGCGATGATGCCGAACGCCTTCGCAACCGGGCTCGGGGCCACTGCCTTCGGCGGGGCATCCGGCGAAGTCTTCACCGAGCGGTTCCGAACCGTCTCGATCAGCGTGGTGGCGCTCATGCGACGTCTCCCTTCCGGCGCTGCAGCAGCGCGTACACGATCGCGAGCGCTCCGGCGAGAACGGCCATCAGCAGCGAGTAGGCCGAGGCGATGCCGGTGCCCGAGGGCGAGACCGCGCCGAGCAGTGAGTTGTAGGTGAGCATCATCGGCGTGTAGTCCTTGCCCATCCACGGGTTGGCGCTCTCCATGATGACGGGCTCGTTGAACAGCTGGATCGTGCCGATGATCGACAGCAGTACGGCCAGGAGAGCGGCGCCCCGCACGAGCGGCACCTTGATGCGCGTCGCGATCTGCCATCCGGATGCCCCGTCGATACGGGCGGCCTCGTATAGGTCGCGCGGGATGGCCTGGAGGGCGGCCAGGAAGATCAGCATGTTGTAACCCGTGTAGGTCCATGTGGTCATGTTCGCCATCGAGAGGAGGACGGTTCCCGGCGCCATGAGGTCGGTGCCTTCGGGAAGGTAGTCCATGAAGGGCGAGACCTCGGGTGTGTACAGGTAGAGCCACATCATCGCGGCGATGATGCCCGGGATCGCGAACGGAAGGAAGAACGCGAGGCGGAAGAAGCCCGGGCGCCGCACGATGAACGAGTCCAGCAGCAACGCCAGGAAGAGCGCCGCGATGATCATGACGGGGATCTGGATCGCGGCGTACAGCACGACGCGCCCCATGCCCGTCCAGAACGCTGCGCTGCCGATCGCGAGCGCGAAGTTGTCGAACCCGACGAACGTGTCGACGAGTTCGCCGCCGCCGTACAGGCCATCGCCCGAAGGCTGCTGCGCGAACAGCGACGACTGGATCGAAACGAGGATCGGAATCAGGAAGACGACGACGAAGAGGATCGCGAACGGCAGCATGAACAGCCATCCGGTCACCGCCTCCCGCCGGTTGCGTCCACCGTGTCGCCGCGCGGCACTGGGCGTGGGATCGGGCGCGGCCGGGCGGGCGGCCACCGGCGTGGTCATCGTCATGCTTCTCTCGTCTTCATGAAACGGGGCCGGCGGAGGCCACGAGAACATCGTGTCCTCCGCCGGCGCGGTGTTCAACTGCCGTCTGCGATCACTTCGACACCGGCAGGCCGAGGTCTTCGAGCGTCGCGACCGCGGTGGTCTGCGCCGTTGCGAAGATGTCGGCGACCGTGGCCGAACCGTCGGCGACACCCGAGGCGGTCTCGTTCATCTTGCTGAGCGACGAGAAGCCGGGCGCGTAGACGAAGTCGGGGTTCAGGTTGGCCGAAGCCGCGGCGAGCTCGGCGAGCACGTCCTGGCCGCCGAACTGGCGCAGCATCTTCTCGCTGGTCTCAGCCGTGCCGTTCGCGGCGACCACGAGGCCCTGCGAGGCGAGGTCGTCGATCTGGGTGTTGAACCAGGCGTTGAACTCCATCGCCTCGGCGGGGTGTTCGCAGCCCTTCATGACCGCGACGCCCGAGCCGCCGTCGGGGCCCGTCATCTGGCCGGCGCCGAAGTCGGGCAGCTGCGCGACGCGCCACTGGCCCTCAGCGGGCGTGCCGTCGAGCGAGTCGAGGAGGAAGCCCGCCTCCCATGCGGCGCCGACGTGGCCGATGAGGCTGCCGTCGTTGATCGCGGCCGGGAAGCCCTCGCCCCAGCGCTCGGTCACGACGACCTGCTTGTTGTCGACGAGGCCCTGCCAGAGCGCGGCGACCGCCTGGGAGCCTTCACCCTCGGTGTCGACCTTCCACTCGTCGCCCGAGGTGGTGAACCACTCGTCACCGGCGGCGGCGGCCTGCGCCGACAGCCAGTACTGCGCCTCGTCGGGCGTGAATGCGGCGATGTACTTGCCCGCGGCAGCCGAGGTGGCCGCTTCGCTCGCGAGCTGCTCGATCGTCTCGGGAACGGCGAGGCCGAGCTTCTCGAACTCGGTCGCGTTGTAGAAGTACACGAGGGGGCCGGTGTCCTGAGGCAGGCCGACGACCGCGTCGCCGACGGTCATCAGGCTGTACGCGCCGGCCGAGAAGTCGTCGGAGTACTTGGCGGCTTCGTCGGCGACGTCCTCGACCAGGCCCTTGACGTACATCTGCGGTACTTCGGCGTAGCCGAGCTGTGCGAGGCAGGGCCCGTTGCCGGCCTTGAGGTCGGTCTCGAGCTTCAGGATCATGTCGGATGCTGCGCCGTCGAACTTGGTGGCGTTCACCTGGATATCAGGGTTCTCCTCATTCCAGCGGTCGACGATCTCGCTGACCGGAGTCATCCCCTCACCGTCGGGCAGACGGTGCAGATACGTGATCTCGACCGGTTCGCCGTTGCCGCCGCTGGTGCCGGCGTCGGTACTGCAGGCCGCGAGCCCGAAGACGGAGATCGCCGCTGCCGCCGCGACTGCGGCGGAACGTACCACGCGTGTCCTGGATGTCATATGTCGCTCCTCGTTGAGGTGATCGCCGCCCCGTGGTGCGCGGGACGGATCCATCGGCGAGGCGGCACACTTCGTGCGCTCCACCACCGTGATCAATTGAATGTTTGCGTTCACAATATCTCTATTCCGCGCAATTTCAAGTCCCAATCTTCGAGATCTACCATGAGATGTCCAGCGCGAACACCGCGTAGCCGCCGAGAGCCGTGCAATCATGAAGCGCCCCACCCGAAGGGAGTCACCGTGACCGGAATCGTCCCCGCCCCCGCCTCGCTGGAGTGGCACCATTCCGCGGAGCCCTTCCTGCTCGAGGGGCGCTCGCGCATCGTCGCGTCGGGAGCCGCGCGCGCAGTGGGAATGACGCTCGCGTCCGAACTGCGCGCCGCCACGGACCACCACGTTCCGGTCGCCGACGGCGGTGCCGGCGGATCCGACATCTCGCTCGTCCTGCTCGATACGACCGGCACCGACGACGACGAGTCGTACATGCTCGCGACATCGCACCACGGCATCGTCATCGAGGCGGCCGCCCCAGCCGGCCTCTACCGGGGCGCACAGACGCTGCGGCAGCTGCTGACGGCGACCACCGACGGCGGCGGCCCCACCCCGGCCACCGGCGCCTGGATCGCACCGGCCGTGTCGATCCGGGACGCACCACGCTTCGCCTATCGCGGCGTGATGCTCGACGTGGTTCGGCACTTCTTCCCCGTCGAGGACGTGCTGCGCCTCATCGACGCCCTCGCGACCCTGAAGGTGAACGTGCTCCACCTGCACCTGACCGACGACCAGGGCTGGCGTCTTCACATCGATTCCTGGCCCGAGCTCACGGACGTCGGCGCCTCGACCTCGGTCGGCGGCGCGGGCGGCGGGTTCTACTCGAAGGACGACTACCGTCGGATCGTCGACTACGCCGCCGAGCGGTTCATCACGATCGTTCCCGAGATCGACCTGCCTGGTCATACCAATGCAGCTCTCAGCGCGTACCCCGAGCTCAACCATGACGGTGTCGCGCGCCAGCCGTATGAGGGCGTCGAGGTCGGCTTCTCCTCGCTGAGCGCAGCACCCGAGCGGGCGGAGGCGACCGACCGGTTCCTCAGCGATGTCCTGCGCGAGGTCGCAGAGCTCACGCCCGGCCCCTGGCTGCACGTCGGGGGCGACGAATCCCTGTCGACATCCGAGGCCGACTATGTCGATCTCGTGCGACGCATCACCACCACGGCTGCCGCGACCGGGAAGACCCCCATCGGATGGCACGAGATCGGCGCCTCCACCTCGCTGCCCATCGGCACTATCGCGCAGTACTGGGGCTATCTCGAACCCCAGGGCGACGCGGCCCGCCTCACCACCTCGGTCGTCGAGCAGGGTGGTCGGGTCATCATGTCCCCGGCCGACGTGGCCTACCTCGACATCCAGCACGTCGGCAACCCGCCCACGTCGGCCGGGTATGAGCTCGGACTCGACTGGGCGAACGGCCCGACCTCGCTCGAAGATGCGCACTCCTGGGAACCGACGGCGATCATCCCGGGCATCGGCGAGGAGCAGATCCTCGGCGTCGAGGCTCCGCTGTGGACTGAGACGGCCCGCACCATCGCCGACGTCGAGTTCCTGGTCTTCCCGCGCGTCGCCGCGATCGCCGAGATCGGATGGTCGCCGGCGCCGAGCGAGGGCGGGCGGGACTACGAAGGGTTCGCACGGCGCGTCGCGTCGGTCGGCGCCCACTGGGACGCCGCCGGCATCGGGTACTGCGCCGTCGACGGTGTGCCCTGGCGCACCGCCTGAGCGGCGTGTGTGCGGGACCGGCCGACCGAGGCCGTGCAGTTGCCGGAGCAGGCTACTTCACGCTGCCCGCGGTGAGTCCGCCGACGAGGCGCTTCTCGATCAGCATGAACAGCACGACCACCGGGATGATCGCGACGATCGACACGCCGAACACGAAGTGCCACGAGGTCTCGTACTGGCCGACGAACTTCGTGAGCGCCACGGACAGCGGCTGGTTGCCGGCCGTGGAGAGGATCACGAGCGAGGCCGCGAACTCGTTCCAGCAGGCGACGAACGTGAACACGATCGCGGTCACGATGCCGGGCCACACGAGCGGCAGGTTGATGCGGAACAGCACGGTGAGCCGGCCTGCCCCGTCGATCTGCGCGGCCTCGTCGACCTCCTTCGGCACGCCCGCGAAGAACGAGTGCATGATCCACACGGCGAACGACAGGTTGAACGCGGCGTTCACGAGGATCATCGCCGCCCAGGTGTCGATCATCCCGAACGCCACGAACTGCCGGAAGAGGCCGGAGGTCAACACCGCAGGTTGCAGCATCTGCGTGACGATCACGAGGAAGAGGAACACCATGCGTCCCGGGAACCGGAATCTCGCCGTGTAGTACGCGGCGGGCATCGCGACGAGCAGAACGAGCAGGGTTGCGAAGATCGAGATGACGATCGTCGAGATGAGGTTCTGCACGAGCGGCGTCTCGGGCGTCGACCACATGTTGAGGTAGTTCTCCCAGTGCCACTCCGTGGGGAAGTAGGTGGGGTCGACCGAGCGGATCTGCGACTTCGTCTTCACCGAGCCGAAG
>DASSBT010000060.1:0-18806 GCA_035698465.1 Agromyces sp.
GCAACGCGCCGCTCCTCGCGTGCGATCGCTGCAGGGAGCCGGCCAGGTGCACCGCATGCGGCGGCGGGCTGGCGGTACCCCGCGAGGGGGGCGCAGCACGGTGCGTGCTCTGCGGCACGAGCGCGAGCAGTTGGCGGTGCCTGGCGTGCGACGGCACCAGGCTGCGCGCGGTGACGATCGGGGCGAGCCGCACCGCCGACGAGCTCGGCCGGGCGTTCGCCGGCACCAGGGTGATCCTGTCCGACGGCGAGCGACCCGTGCTGCGCGTCGGCGCAGATCCGGCACTCGTGGTCGCGACTCGCGGCGCCGAGCCGCTCGCCGACGGCGGCTATCGTGCAGTGCTCCTGCTCGACGGCGAGCGGATGCTGCTGCGCGAGTCACTTCGTGTCGCAGAGGATTGCCTGCGCTGGTGGTCGAATGCGAGCGCACTTGCCGCACCGGGCGCACCGGTCTTCCTGGTGGGCGTGGCGGGCGCCCTCGCGACAGCACTCACGACCTGGCGCCAGGCCGACTGGGCCCGGGACGAGCTCGCTTCGCGTCGTGCGTTGCGGTTCCCGCCTGCGGTACGCGTCGCGAGCGTGACGGCCCAGCGCGCACTCGTTGCCCGTGCCCTCGACGCGGTGCAGGCGGTCGACGGCGTCGACGTGCTCGGGCCCGCCCCGACCGACGACGACCTCGAGCGGGCCGTCGTGCGGTTCGATTACGGCGCCGGAGCGGCGGTGGCGCGCGAACTGCGTGCCGAGATGATCCGGGCGGCCACCGAGCGCCGGCGACCGGTCGCCGGGCGGCCGGTACGCCGTCCGCCCGTGCTCCGGGTGCGATTCGACGACCCCGAGGTGCCCTGACGCAGCGGCCCCTCCTGTCCTTGGCGAACGGGCTTTCGGTCCCTGGCATCCGGGCGGCCGCATCACTGTCGGCCGTGTATCGATCGAAACGTCGCAGATGCAGGGTGCAACCCGGCATCTGCGCCTTCTCGACGCGCCCGTCGGGGTCATGGTGGGCGGGAGCTCGTCGCGAATTCCGGATTCCTGTGGGCCCTGTCGCAGAACCCGGGAATCGCGCGCGCCGCTTCGACTCGGTGAACGCCCCGCGCGATGCCCATTTCGGCTCGCTGCCGGGTCCACCACACCCCCAGCTCACACAGGAGACGCCACAATGGAGTGTGCAGAAGCTCCGCCTCGTCTTCGCCGGCACGCCTGCGGCGGCCGTCCCCTCACTCGAACGACTCGCCGCGGGCAGTCACGACGTCATCGCCGCGGTGACGCGGCCTGCAGCGCCGATCGGGCGCAAGCGCATCATCACGCCGTCGCCCGTGGCGGCCGCCGCCGAACGCCTCGGCATCCACGTCATCGAGGCGGGCAGCCTCGGAGACGACGCCACCGGCCGCATCGGCGCGCTGCGCCCCGACCTCGGGGTGATCGTGGCCTACGGCGGGCTCGTGCGCGAGCCGTTGCTCTCCACGCCGGCGCACGGCTGGATCAACCTGCACTTCTCGCTCCTGCCCGCCTGGCGTGGCGCGGCCCCGGTGCAACACGCGCTGATCGCGGGCGACGCCGAGGCCGGGGCATCCGTGTTCCGGCTCGTCCCCGAGCTCGATGCGGGCGACGTGTACGGCATGCGGTCGCATCCGATCCGGCCCGAGGATACGGCCGGGTCGCTGCTCGAGGCACTCGCGGAATCGGGCGCCGCCCTGCTCGCCGACGTGGTCGACGCCATCGCGGCCGGTACGGCCACGGCGACGCCCCAGGCGGGAAAGCCGACGTTCGCGTCGAAGCTCGGCCTCGATGATGCACGGCTCGACTGGCATCGCCCTGCCCCCGAGGTCCTCGCCCGCTTCCGCGGCGTGACGCCCGAGCCGGGTGCGTGGACGACGGTCGACGACCAGAGGTTGAAGGTGCTCGAGCTCACGGCCCTCGACGATGCCGCCGACGAGACGGAGGTCGCGAGTCTCGCGCCGGGCGAGGTCAGCATGGTGGGGCGCCGAGTCGTGATCGGCACCGGCACCACGCCGCTCGAGCTGCGTCGGGTGCAGCCCGCCGGGCGCACGGCGATGGCCGCCGGCGACTGGTGGCGAGGCGCCGGCCGCAACCGGATGTCGGCACGATGAGCGCCAAGCGGCAGGGCGGCGGGCGGCAGAGCGGCGAGCATGTCTCCGACGCCCGCCTCGTGGCGTTCGACGTGCTCGAGGCGGTGCGTGCCGACGAGGCGTATGCGAACCTGCTGCTTCCCGCGCGCATCCGCAGGGCGGGCCTGGACCGGGCGGATGCCGCCTTCGCGACCGAGCTCACCTACGGCACACTCCGGCTTCTCGGCTTCTACGACCGCGTCATCGAGCTCGCCGCGGGTCGCCTGGTGAGCGCGATCGATCCCGCCGTGCTCGACGTGTTGCGGCTCGGCGCGCACCAGTTGCTCGCGACCCGCGTTCCCACCCACGCTGCCGTGTTCGAACAGGTCGCCCTGGCACGCCGGGTCGCGCCGCGTGCCGCCGGGTTCGCCAACGCCGTGCTGCGCACCATCTCGCGCACGTCGACCGAGGAATGGCGCGAGCTCGTCGTCGAGGGTGCCCGCAACGAGGACGAGCGGCTGGCGCGGCTCGAGAGTCACCCCGAGTGGGTCGTGCGTGCACTGCGCAACGCCCTCGAGCATGAAGGTCGCGCGGGAGAACTCGAGGAACTGCTGCGGGCCGACAACGCATCGCCACGCGTGAACCTCGCCGTCCTTCCGGGCCTCGGGGTCGACACGGCGCACGACTCGGGATTCGAACCCGACCGCTACTCGCCGATCGGCGCGGTGACCGACGACCCGATCGGGGCCGTCGAGGCATCCGGGGGTCGCATTCGCGTGCAGGACGAGGGCTCGCAACTGGCGGCACTCACGCTCACACGGGCGGCGCAGGTGCGGCCGGGGGAGCGGTGGCTCGACCTCTGCGCCGGTCCGGGCGGCAAGACGGCGGTGCTCGCCGCGGAGGCCCTGATCGCGGGTGCGAGCCTCGTCGCAAACGAGCTGGTGCCGGCGCGTGCCGAACTCGTGCGTCGGGCGATCGCCGGCGTTCCGCTCGACGTCGACGTGCACGTCGGCGACGGTCGTGAGCTCGATCCCTCCGTGCTCGGTGCGGCCGGCGGCTTCGACCGCATCCTGCTCGACGCGCCATGCACGGGGCTCGGTGCACTCCGACGACGTCCGGAGGCGAGGTGGCGGAAGGCGCCGTCGGATGTCGCAGAGCTCACTCGGCTCCAGGGTGAGCTGTTCGATGCGGCCGTGCGCGCCCTCGCTCCCGGCGGAATCCTCGCCTACGTCACCTGCTCGCCGCACACCGCCGAGACCCACGGGGTGCTCAGGCCGGCGCTCGAGCGCTGGCATGGAGAGGTCGAGCCGCTCGACACCCAGGCGGTCGTACAGGGTCTGTCGCGGCATCCGCTCGACCTCGCCGGCACGCCCGAGACGGTGCAGCTCTGGCCGCACCGACACGGGACCGACGCCATGTTCGTCGCGCTCGTGCGCCGCACGGATGCCGGTCCGATCGATATGGTGGCAGGATGACGACGCGGATCAACCCGAGCATCCTGGCGGCCGATTTCGCGAACCTCGAGCGAGAGCTCGGGCGCATCTCGTCGGCCGACCTCGTGCATGTCGACATCATGGACAACCACTTCGTGCCGAACCTCACGTTCGGGCTGCCGATGGTCGAGCGCCTGCAGCAGGTATCGCCGATCCCGCTCGACGTGCACCTCATGATCGACGATCCCGACCGCTGGGCGCCCGGGTACGCCGAAGCCGGTGCCTACTCCGTGACGTTCCACGTCGAGGCCGCGTCCGATCCGGTCGGCCTCGCGCGACGACTCAGGCAGCTCGGTGCGCGCGCTGGCATCGCGCTGAAGCCTGGTACCGACATCGAGCCTTACCTCGACCTGCTTCCCGAGTTCGACCAGGTGCTCGTGATGACGGTGGAGCCGGGGTTCGGCGGCCAGTCGTTCATGCCCGAGACGATGCCGAAGCTCCGCCGGGTGGCCGACGCGGTACGAGCGGCCCGACTCGACGTGTGGTTGCAGGTCGACGGCGGGATCACCGCCGACACGATCCGAATCGCGGCCGAAGCGGGCGCCGACACGTTCGTCGCGGGCTCTGCGGTATTCGGCGCAGAAGTGCCGGCCGACCGCATCGCGTCACTGCGCGAGGCCGCATCGACGCATACGCATGAGGGGCCAGGCGGCACCGCTAGTCTGGACGAGTGAAGACCTTCGACGACCTCTTCGTCGAGCTCAGCGACAAGGCCCGAACCCGTCCAGCGGGTTCAGGCACCGTGCGCGAGCTCGACGCGGGAGTGCACGCCATCGGCAAGAAGATCGTCGAAGAGGCGGCCGAGGTCTGGATGGCCGCCGAATACCAGGGCGACACCGAGACCGCAGAAGAGATCTCCCAATTGCTGTATCACCTGCAGGTGCTCATGCTCGCGAAGGGGCTCACGCCCGCCGACGTGTACCGACATCTCTGATCGCGCTCATGACCGATCAGTTCCGTCGACACGAAAGCAAGGGAATGCTCCGAATCGCCGTGCCCAACAAGGGCTCGCTCGCCGAGACCGCCACGCAGATGCTCTACGAGGCCGGGTATGCCGGCCGTCGCGACCCGCGCGACCTGCACACCGCTGATCCCGCGAACGGGGTCGAGTTCTTCTACCTCCGCCCGCGCGACATCGCGACCTACGTCGGCTCGGGCGCGCTCGACGTCGGCATCACGGGTCGCGACCTCCTGCTCGATTCAGGGTCGGATGCCTCGGAGATCGCCCCGCTCGGCTTCGGTGACTCGACGTTCAGGTTCGCCGGACCGCCCGGTGCGTTCAACCAGCTCGGCGACCTCGAGGGCGTGCACGTGGCGACCAGCTATCCCGGCCTCGTCGAACACTTCCTCGCGGGCCACGGGGTCACCGCGAAGCTCGTGAAGCTCGACGGTGCCGTCGAGTCGGCGGTGCGCCTCGGCGTCGCCGAGGCCGTGGCCGACGTCGTCTCAACGGGTTCGACGCTGCGCCAGGCGGGCCTCGAGATCTTCGGCCCGGTCATCCTCGAGTCGCAGGCGGTGTTGATCCGCTCGGGCGTCGAACGCCCCGGTGCGCAAACGCTGGTGCGTCGTCTGCAGGGCGTGCTCGTGGCGCGGCAGTACGTGATGCTCGACTACGACGTACCGGTGGAGCACCTCGAACGGGCCACCGCTGCGGCGCCGGGGTTCGAGTCTCCCACCGTGTCGCCGCTGCATGATCCTGAGTGGGTCGCGGTGCGGGTCATGATCCCGCGCGTCGGGATGAACACCGTCATGGACGAGCTCTACTCCCTCGGCGCCCGCGCCATCCTCGTCAGCGCCATCCACGCTGCGCGGTTGTGAGGCACGGATGTCACTGGCCGTCCGCGTGATCCCGTGCCTCGACGTCGCGGCAGGCCGCGTCGTCAAGGGCGTGAACTTCCAGAACCTGCGCGACGCGGGTGATCCCGTCGAGCTCGCCGCCCGGTACGCCGGGCAGGGCGCCGACGAGCTCACCTTCCTCGACGTGACCGCCACCGTCGATGACCGCTCGACCACCTACGACATGGTGCAGCACGTCGCCGAGCAGGTCTTCATCCCGCTGACGGTGGGCGGCGGGGTGCGCTCGACCGACGATGTCGCGCGGCTCCTCGGCCACGGCGCAGACAAGATCGGCGTGAACAGCGCCGCGATCGCGCGGCCGGCACTCGTCGCCGAGATCGCCGACCGGTTCGGCGCACAGGTGCTCGTGCTCTCGCTCGACGTGAAGCGATCGGATCGCACCGCGTCGGGCTTCGTCGTGACGACGCACGGCGGCCGCACCGAGACCGACCTCGACGCGCTCGAGTGGGCGCGGCGGGCGATCGAACTCGGTGCTGGTGAGCTGCTCGTGAACTCGATCGACGCCGACGGCACCAAGCAGGGATTCGACCTCGAACTCACCCGGCTCATGCACGAGCTCTCGAGCGTGCCGGTGATCGCCTCGGGCGGGGCGGGCTCGGTCGGCGACTTCGCGCCGGCGATCGCTGCGGGTGCCGACGCCGTGCTCGCGGCATCCGTGTTCCACAGCGGCGAGATGACCGTCGCCGACGTGAAGGCGGCACTCGCCGCCGACGGGAGGATCGTGCGATGAGCATGCCGGGCGACGAAGAGCTGGAGCGTGATGAGGACGCCTGGACCGCGGGCGGTTCGCCGCTCGACCGTGCCGCGTTCAATGCCGACGGACTCCTGCCCGCGATCATCCAGCAGGAGGGCACGGGCGAGGTGCTCATGCTCGGCTGGATGGACCACGAGGCGCTGCGCCGCACCCTCACCGAAGGGCGCGTGACGTTCTGGTCGCGCTCGCGCCGAGAGTACTGGCGCAAGGGCGACACGTCGGGGCACGCGCAATACGTACGATCGGCGGCGCTCGACTGCGACGCCGACACCCTGCTCGTCATCGTCGAGCAGGTCGGCGTCGCATGCCACACCGGCACGCGCACCTGCTTCGACGGCGACCCGCTCACGGTCACCACGGGCGCAGCGTCCACCACCGACTGATCCGAGGAGAACCGAGTGCCCGGCGCCACCACCACCTTCGATGAGTTCACCGCCCTCCTGCCGGGTCGCCGCGTGCTGCCCGTGTCACGAGAGCTCTTCGCCGACGGCGAGACCCCGGTCGGCATCTACCGCAAGGTCGCCGGCGGTCGCCCGGGCACCTTCCTCCTCGAGTCCGCCGAGCAGGGCGGCATCTGGTCGCGCTACTCGTTCGTCGGTGCGTCCGCGTACGGCGTGTTGACCGAGCACGACGGCCGGGTCGAGTGGCAGGACTACGGCCTCTCGGCTGAACGTGCCCTCGGGGACGCCGCCGCGCTCGAGCCGCTCGCCGCCCTCGAGGCGCTGTTCGAGCGGTGGCGCACCGAAGACGTGCCTGGGGCACCACCCCTCACCGGTGGGCTCGTCGGCTTCATCGGTTGGGAGGCGATCCGCCAGATCGAGCACCTGCCGAACCGGCCGCCCGCCGAGTTCGCCATGCCGGGGCAGGCGTTCAGCTTCGTCTCCGAGCTCGTCGTGATCGACCACCGCACGGGAACCGTGCAGCTCGTGGCATCCGTGCTCAATGACGGCGCCGAGTCGCCCGACCGATTGTGGGCCGGAGCGCAGGAGCGACTCGACCGGCTGCAACGGGCCATCGCCCAGCCGTCGGAGGCGTGGCTCGCCGAGATCGACCTCGGTGCTCCGGCCGCACCCCGGCACCGCACCGAGAAGGCCGACTTCGTCGCCGCGGTCGAGCGCTCGAAGGAGTACATCCGCGAGGGCGACATCTTCCAGGTGGTGATCTCCCAGCGGTTCGAGCAGGAGGCGACCGCCCACCCGATCGACGTGTACCGGGTGCTCCGGAGCCTGAATCCGAGCCCGTACATGTACCTGCTCCACCTCGAAGACCCGGCCGGCGAGTCGTACTGGATCGTGGGCTCCTCACCCGAGGCGCTCGTGAAGGTGCAGCACGGTCGCGTGTTCACCCACCCCATCGCCGGCTCGAAGCCCCGCGGCGCGACCCCCGAGCACGACGCAGACCTCGAGTCCGAGCTCATCGCCGACCCCAAGGAACAGGCCGAACACCTGATGCTCGTCGACCTCGCGCGCAACGACCTCGCCAAGGTCTGCGTCGCCGGATCGGTCGAGGTGACCGAGTTCATGCGCGTCGAGCGGTTCAGCCACATCATGCACCTCGTCTCGTCGGTGGAGGGCGACCTCGCCGCCGGGCAGAACGCCGTCGACGTGTTCAGGGCGACGTTCCCGGCAGGCACGCTCTCGGGTGCGCCGAAACCGCGAGCCCTCGAGATCATCGATGAGCTCGAGCCCGCCCAGCGCGGGCTCTACGGTGGCGTGGTCGGCTACTTCGGCTTCGGCGGCGATGCCGACCTCGCCATCGCCATCCGCACCGCGACGATCTCGGGGGGCGTGGCACGCGTGCAGGCCGGAGGCGGGCTGGTCGCCGACTCCGTGCCAGAGTCGGAGTTCCAGGAGTCGCAGAACAAGGCCGCCGCGCCGCTTCACGCCGTCGCCGTCGCGAACGCCATGCGGAGGGTCGAGTGAGTGCTGCGCGCATGAAGCTGCCTGCCGTGCTCACCACGGTGGTCGGCGCGGGCCTCGTGTTGCTCGCGTGGAGCCAGACCTGGTTCGACCTCGAACTCGCGGATGCCGCGGCGCACGGTGCCGGCGACGGCATCCCGGTATCCGGCAGCGTGGCGTCGCCCGCGCTGGCGGCGCTCGGCCTGGCCGCACTGGCGCTCGTCGCGGCACTCGCGATCGCCGGCCCGGCCATCAGGATCGTGCTCGGCATCCTCGAGGTCGTACTGGGCGGCTGCATCCTGCTCGCCGCGTGGCTCACGATCGGCGATCCGGTCGGCGCGGTCTCTCCGGCGGTGACGGATGCCACGGGCGTCTCGGGCGCCGGCCCGACCGCCGAGCTCGTGGCATCCGTCCACCAGACCGCGTGGCCGCTCGCCGCCATCGCCGGCGGCATCCTGCTGGTCGTGGCGGGCATCGTCGTGCTCGCCACCGGCACGCGCTGGCCTGGGTCGTCGCGACGGTACCGCGCCGTGCGGCTCGCCGACGGGAGCGAGCCCGTCTCCGGCCCGGCAGCGGGGCGGGCGGCGTCCGACCGCGCGATCGACGACTGGGACGAGCTGAGCCGCGGTGACGACCCGACGGATTCGATCGGTCCCAGCCGCTAGACTGGCGGGCGGAACCCCCGCAACGAAGGAGCATCATGAGCATTGAGACCGCAGATCCCGGCCACGGACACTCGCCCGCGGCGTGGACCGCCGTCACGATCATGCTCATCGCGTTCGTCATCGGCACGGTCGCCTTCTTCCTCGAGCTGGACTGGCTCGTCTGGGCGTCTGCCGGGCTGCTCCTCGTCGGCATCATCGTGGGGTGGCTGCTCGCCCGCGTCGGCTATGGCGTCGGCGGCGACAAGGTCACCCCGAAGGTGCACTGACACGTGCTCTCGGAGTTGACGGCGAATGCGGTCGCCGACGCAGAGGCGCGCCGTGAGCAGCGACCGCTGGCCGACGTCGAGCGAGCGGCATTCATGCGCGCGCCGGCGATCGATGCCCTCGAGGTGCTCCGGCCCGCCGATCACGTCAAGGTGATCGCCGAGATCAAGCGATCGAGCCCGTCCCGCGGCTCGCTCGCTCCGATCGCCGACCCGGCCGCCCTCGCCCGCAGCTACGAACTCGGTGGCGCGAGCGCCATCAGCGTACTCACCGAGGGGCGTAGGTTCGGCGGTTCGCTCGCCGACCTCGAATCGGTGCGCACGGCCGTCGCCCTGCCCGTGCTCCGCAAGGATTTCATCGCGACCCCCTACCAGGTGTTCGAGGCGCGAGCGGCCGGCGCCGATCTCGTGCTCCTCATCGTCGCCGCGCTCGACGAGGCCACCCTGCGCGAGCTCTACGAGCTCGTCGTCGACCTCGGCATGACGGCGTTGGTCGAGACCCACTCCGAGGCCGAGCTCGACCGGGCGGGTGCCGTGGGCGCTCGCCTGATCGGCGTGAACGCCCGCGACCTCTCGACCTTCGAACTCGACCGTGATCTCTTCGGCAGCCTCGCCGACCGGTTCCCGGCCGACACGATCCGGGTCGCCGAATCGGCGGTGCTCTCGGTGGCCGACGTCGCGCACTATCGCGCGGCCGGCGCCGACGTCGTGCTCGTGGGCGAGGCGCTCGTCACGGGCGATCCGATTGCCAATCTTCGAGCTTTCCTGGCGGTGTGACATGGCGCTCAGAGCGCAGACCGGTCCGTACTTCGGTGACTTCGGGGGGCGATTCGTTCCCGAATCCCTCATCGCCGCGCTCGACGAACTCGGCGAGGCCTATGACCTCGCCAAGCTCGACCCCGCGTTCGGTGCCGAACTCGCCGAGCTCGGCCGCAGCTACACGGGGCGGCCATCGATCATCACCGAGGTGCCGCGCTTCGCCGCGCACGCCGGTGGCGCACGGGTCATCCTGAAGCGGGAAGACCTGAACCACACGGGTTCGCACAAGATCAACAACGTGCTCGGGCAGGCGCTGCTCACCAGGCGCATCGGCAAGCAGCGCGTGATCGCCGAGACCGGCGCGGGTCAACACGGCGTGGCGACCGCCACGGCCGCCGCACTGTTCGGCCTCGACTGCACGATCTACATGGGCGAGGTCGACACCGAGCGACAGGCCCTGAACGTCGCCCGCATGCGCCTGCTCGGCGCAGAGGTCATCGCCGTGACGGCCGGTTCGCGCACCCTGAAGGACGCGATCAACGAGGCCATGCGCGACTGGGTCACGAACGTCGCCACCACGAACTACATCTTCGGCACGGTCGCCGGCCCGCACCCGTTCCCCGAGATGGTGCGCGACTTCCAGAAGGTCATCGGCGAAGAGGCACGCGAGCAGGTGCTCGAGCTCACCGGCTCCCTGCCCACCGCCGTCACGGCATGCGTCGGCGGCGGATCGAACGCGATCGGCATCTTCCATGCCTTCCTCGACGACGCGGACGTCGCGCTGTACGGCTTCGAGGCCGGGGGAGAGGGCGTCGACACCGATCGCCACGCGGCGACCATCTCGAAGGGGCGCCCGGGCGTGCTGCACGGTGCACGCAGCTACCTGCTGCAAGACGACGACGGCCAGACGATCGAGTCGCACTCGATCTCGGCAGGGCTCGACTACCCGGGCGTCGGGCCCGAGCACTCCTGGCTCGCGGCGATCGGTCGTGCCCGGTATCGTGCCGTGACGGATGCCGCCGCCATGGAGGCGCTGCGCCTGCTCACCCGAACCGAGGGCATCATTCCCGCCATCGAGTCGGCGCACGCCCTCGCGGGCACGCTCGAGCTCGGCCGTGAGTTGGGCGAGGGCGCGACCATCCTCGTCAACCTCTCGGGACGCGGCGACAAGGACATGGACACCGCCGCGACGTACTTCGAGCTCTACGACGAGGAGAACCCGAAGTGAGAACGGTAGGCCCCGTCATCCGCCGCCGAGGCGACGACGCGAACGGCGCACTCATCGGCTACCTCCCCGTCGGCTTCCCGACGCTCGACGAGAGCGTCGAAGCGGCAGTGGCCCTCGTCGAGAACGGCGTCGACGTGCTGGAACTCGGGCTCCCGTATTCCGACCCCGTCATGGACGGCCCCGTCATCCAGGCCGCCACGCAGCAGGCGCTCGCGAACGGCTTCAGGCTGACGCACGGCTTCGAGGCGGTGCGTCGCATCACCGAGCGCACGGATGCCCCGGTGCTGATCATGACCTACTGGAATCCCGTCGTGCAGTACGGCGTCGACCGCTTCGCCGACGACCTCGCCTCGGCAGGGGGGGCGGGCCTCATCACGCCAGACCTCATTCCCGACGAGGCGGCCGACTGGATCGCGGCATCCGAGCGCACCGGACTCGACCGCGTGTTCCTCGCGGCGCCCAGCTCGACCGATGCTCGTCTCCGGCAGGCCGTCGACTCCAGTCGGGGCTTCGTGTACGCGGTGTCGACGATGGGCATCACGGGTGCCCGCAGCGATGTCGACCAGGCCGCCCGTGCCCTGGTCGCCAGGCTCGCAGACGCGGGTGCCACAGCGAGTTGCGTGGGCCTCGGCATCTCGACGGCCGCACAGGTCGCCGAGGTGCTCGAGTACGCCGACGGCGCGATCGTGGGCTCAGCGCTCGTCAAGGCGCTCGCCGACGGCGGCCCCACCGCCGCGGGAGCACTCGCGGCCGAACTCGCGCGCGGCACGCGGCCCGAGTGAAGTACGCTGACTGAGGCCCTCGCGGCCGACGGTTCCCCGACGAAAGGCAGCAGCCCGAGTGATCGCACCGCTCAGCATCCCGAGCCCTGACGAGGCGTGGCGCACCCTCGAGATCCCGGTCCCGTGGGGCGTGCTCAACATCCAGGCGTACGCGCTCTGCATCCTCGCGGGCATCATCCTCGCGACGATCATCACGTCGCGGCGCCTCACCAAGCGTGGCGCCGAGCCGGGTGTCGTGCTCGACATCGCGCTCTGGGCCGTGCCGCTCGGCATCATCGGTGCACGGTTGTACCACGTGCTCACGCACCCTGCCGACTACTTCTACGAGGACGCGAACGTCTGGAACCCGTTCCAACCCGGTGCGATCTGGAACATCTGGGAGGGCGGCAACGCCATCTACGGCTCGCTGATCGGCGGTGCGGTCGGCGTGATCATCGGATGCCGCATGACCGGCATCCGGTTCTGGTCGTTCGCCGACGCACTGGCTCCCGGGCTGCTCGTCGCGCAAGCCACCGGCCGCCTCGGCAACTGGTTCAACCACGAGCTGTTCGGCATGCCCACCGACCTGCCATGGGGACTCGAGATCGAGTCGAGCAACCCGGCGTTCCCCGCGGGCCTCGCAGAGGGCACGCTCTTCCATCCCACGTTCCTCTACGAGATCATCTGGAACCTCGCGGGTGCCGCGCTGATCATCCTCCTCGAGCGCCAGATCAACATGCGCTGGGGCAAGGCGTTCGCCTTCTACCTCATCTGGTACGGCGCGGGGCGTGCGTTCTTCGAGTCGATCCGCGTGGACCCGAGCGAGATGTTCCTCGGCATCCGGGCGAACGTCTGGGCCTCGTTCGCGGCCGTCATCGTGGGCATCGTCATCTACTTCGTGCAACGCCGCCGGCACACCGGCGACGAACCCACGCCGTACGTCCCGGGTCGCGAATGGAAGGGCGAACACGCTGAGGTAGACTCTGAACCCGAGTCCGACTCCGACTCACTCGACGAATCCGTCGAGGGCGAGAACATCACGGGCGAGACGGCAGCCACAAGCTCGAGCCGGTCCACCTCTCCGTAGCCCCGTTCCACCGTTCTCCGAGCGACGCCGCATCACGTGTCGCGACATCCCATCGATGGGCCGACGACGTCCCGCGCTGCCATATTCGTTGATGAGGACGGTCCCACGTGTCGCTCACTCCACCCTTCTCGCGGTTCGGTCTCGTGCCCGACGCACAGGGCATGTACGACCCTGCCGAAGAGAAGGACGCCTGCGGCCTCGCCATGGTCGCGACCCTCCGCGGCGCGGCCGGGCACGACATCATCACGGCCGCGCTCGATGCGCTGCGCCACCTCGAGCACCGCGGTGCGGTCGGCTCGGATGCCGGCACGGGCGACGGTGCGGGGATCATCACCCAGGTGCCAGACGAGTTCCTCCGCGCGGTCGCCGACTTCGCACTGCCCCGTGCGGGTTCGTACGCGGTCGGCAACGCGTTCCTGCCCACCGACCCCACGGTTCGGTCGAGCGTCAAGCGCGGACTTCGCGAGCTCGCGGCATCCGAAGGGCTCGAAGTGCTCGGCTGGCGCGAGGTGCCGGTTCGACCAGACGAACTCGGCACACTCGCCCGGGCGGCCATGCCGGTCGTGCAGCAGCTCTTCGTGCAGTCGACGGCGACGACCCCAGAGGGTGGCCGGGTCGACGGCATCACGCTCGACCGCCTCGCGTTCCGGCTCCGCAAGCGCGCCGAACGCGAACTCGACCTGTACTTCGCGTCGTTGTCGTGCCGCACACTCGTCTACAAGGGCATGGTGACCACGCTCCAGCTGGAGCCGTTCTATCCCGACCTCTCCGACGAGCGGTTCGCGTCGAAGCTCGCGCTCGTGCACTCCCGGTACTCGACGAACACGTTCCCGTCGTGGCCGCTGGCGCAGCCGTTCCGCATGATCGCGCACAACGGCGAGATCAACACCATCCAGGGCAACCGCAACTGGATGCGCGCGCGACAGTCGCAGCTCGAATCCGAGCTGCTCGGCGACCTCGAGCCGATCCTGCCCATCGTGACGCCGGGCGCGAGCGACTCGGCGTCGTTCGACGAGGTCGTCGAGCTGCTGACCCTCTCAGGGCGCAGCCTGCCGCACGCGATCATGATGATGGTGCCCGAGGCCTGGGAGAACCAGACCGAGATCGACGCGTCCCGTCGCGAGTTCTACGAGTACCACTCGATGCTCATGGAACCGTGGGACGGCCCCGCGGCGATCGTGTTCACCGACGGCTCGCTCGTCGGTGCGACCCTCGACCGCAACGGGCTGCGTCCCGGCCGCTACGTCGTCACCGACGATGGCCTCGTCGTGCTGGCCAGCGAGATCGGCGTGCTCGACATCCCGCAGAGCAGGATCGTTCGCAAGGGGCGATTGCAGCCGGGCCGCATGTTCCTCGTCGACACCGAGGCGGGCCGCCTCATCGAAGATGACGAGATCAAGGCCGACCTCGCGGCATCCGAGCCATGGGGGGAGTGGCTCGAGGCCGGACGCATCCGGCTCGCCGAACTACCCGAGCGCGAGCACATCGTGCACCCGCCTGCGTCGGTGAATCGACGCCAGCGCACCTTCGGGTACACCGAGGAAGAGGTGAAGATCCTCCTCACGCCGATGGCGCAGACGGGTCAGGAACCACTCGGTGCGATGGGATCCGACACTCCGATCGCCGTGCTCTCGAAGCGCCCACGGCTGCTCTTCGACTACTTCACGCAGCAGTTCGCCCAGGTCACGAACCCGCCGCTCGACTCGATCCGCGAGGCCGTGGTCACCTCGCTCGGCACCTCGATCGGGCCCGAGCGCAACCTGCTCACCGCCGGACCCGAGCACGCGCGCCAGGTGGCCGTACCGTTCCCCGTGATCGACAACGACGAACTCGCGAAGCTCGTGCACATCGACCCCGAGCCCGGACAGCGCACCACGGTCCTGATCAGGGGTCTCTATCGATTCGACGAGGGCCCGAACGCGATGCGCGACCGGCTCGCCGCGATGTGCCATGCGGTCGACGAGGCGATCGAGGGCGGCGCGTCGTTCATCGTGCTGAGCGACCGTGACTCCAACAAGGACCTCGCCCCCGTCCCGTCGCTGCTCATGCTCTCGGCAGTGCACCACCACCTGATCCGGTCCCAGAATCGGATGAAGGTCGGTCTGATCGTCGAGGCGGGCGACGTGCGCGAGGTGCACCACGTCGCACTCCTCATCGGCTACGGGGCTTCCGCGGTCAACCCGTACCTCGCGATGGAGACGTGCGAAGACCTGGTGCGGTCGGGCGTGATCACCGGGCTCACGCCCGAGCAGGCGGTGCGCAACGTCATCACGGCGCTCGGGAAGGGCGTGCTGAAGATCATGTCGAAGATGGGGATCTCGACCATCTCGTCGTACGGCGGCGCGCAGGCGTTCGAGGCGGTCGGCCTCGACGAGGGTTTCATCTCCGAATACTTCACCGGCACGACCTCCAAGCTCGGGGGAGTGGGACTCGAGGTCATCGCGGCCGAGAACCTGCACCGGCACGCTGCCGCCTACCCCGAAGACATCGCCGTGCGCGCCCACGAGCGCTTGACGACCGGCGGCGAATACCAGTGGCGGCGCGACGGATCGCCGCACCTCTTCAACCCCGAGACGGTGTTCCGGCTGCAGCACTCGACGCGCAACCGGCGCTACGACGTGTTCCGCGAGTACACCTCGCTCGTCGACTCGCAGGCCGAGCAGCTGATGACGCTCCGCGGCATGTTCGCCCTGCGCACGGGCACACGGCCCGCGGTGCCGATCGACGAGGTCGAGTCCGTCGAGTCGATCGTCAAGCGATTCTCGACCGGGGCGATGAGCTACGGCTCGATCTCGAAGGAGGCGCACGAGTCGCTCGCGATCGCGATGAACCGGCTCGGTGCGAAGTCCAACACCGGCGAGGGCGGCGAAGACCTCGACCGCCTGCTCGACCCCGAGCGGCGCAGTGCCATCAAGCAGGTCGCGTCGGGGCGCTTCGGCGTGACGAGCATGTACCTGACCCATGCCGAAGACATCCAGATCAAGCTCGCCCAAGGTGCGAAGCCCGGCGAGGGAGGCCAGCTGCCGCCGACGAAGGTGTACCCGTGGGTCGCGCGCACGCGGCACGCGACCGCCGGCGTCGGCCTCATCTCGCCGCCCCCGCACCACGACATCTACTCGATCGAAGACCTGAAGCAACTCATCTTCGACCTCAAGCGCGCCAATCCCAAGGCGCGCGTGCACGTGAAGCTCGTGAGCCAGTCGGGTATCGGCGCGGTGGCCGCAGGAACCGCCAAGGCGCTGGCGGACGTCATCCTCGTCTCGGGTCATGATGGCGGCACGGGCGCGAGTCCGCTGAACTCGCTGAAGCACGCCGGCACGCCATGGGAGCTCGGCCTCGCAGAGACCCAGCAGACCCTCATGCTCAACGGCATGCGCGACCGCGTCGTCGTGCAGGTCGACGGCCAGCTGAAGACCGGACGCGACGTGCTGATCGGCGCCCTGCTCGGCGCGGAGGAGTTCGGATTCGCGACCGCGCCGCTGGTGGTGCAGGGCTGCGTCATGATGCGGGTCTGCCACCTCGACACCTGCCCGGTCGGCGTCGCGACGCAGAACCCAGAGCTTCGCAAGCGCTTCTCTGGAAAGCCCGAGTTCGTGGTGAACTTCTTCGAGTTCATCGCCCAGGAGGTGCGCGAGTACCTCGCCGAACTTGGCTACCGCTCGCTCGACGAGGTCATCGGACGCCGCGACCTGCTCGACGTCGACCGCGCACTGGCGCACTGGAAGGCGTCGGGCCTCGACCTCACCCCCGTGCTGGTCGGCCCCGACTTCTCGGGGTCGGAGCCGCGCCGCAACCTCCGGTCGCAAGACCACGAGCTCGATCAGCACTTCGACAACGAGCTCATCCGGCGGAGTCGGACGGTGCTCGAGGAGGGGGGCACGATCGAGATCGAGCTCCCGATCAGGAACACCGAACGCGCGGTCGGCACGATGCTCGGCCACGAGGTCACGGTGCGCCACGGCGAGCACGGGCTGTCCACCGGATCTATCGACGTGACGCTGACGGGATCGGCCGGCCAGTCACTGGGCGCCTTCCTGCCGAGCGGCATCACGCTGCGGCTCGAGGGCGACTCGAACGACTACGTCGGCAAAGGGCTCTCGGGCGGCCAGATCGTGCTGCGTCCCTCCCGCGACAGCGGTTTCGTCGCCGAGCGCAACGTGATCGCGGGCAACGTCATCGGCTACGGCGCGACCCGAGGCAGCATGTTCATCCGCGGCATCGTCGGCGAGCGGTTCCTGGTTCGCAACTCGGGTGCGACAGCCGTCGTCGAGGGCGTGGGCGATCATGCGCTCGAGTACATGACCGGCGGTCTCGCCCTGATCCTGGGCGAGACGGGGCGCAACCTCGGCGCCGGGATGTCGGGCGGCACCGCCTACGTGCTCGGGCTGCGCGAGGGCCGCGTGAACCGTGAATCGCTGAGCGTCGGTGAACTCGAACTGCTCCCGCTCGGCAGCGCCGACCGCGAGATCGTGCGAGACCTGCTCGAGCAGCACCTCGCGACGACCGACTCCGCGGTCGCGGCCGCGCTCCTCGCCGAGGGCGATGCCGCGTTCGATCGATTCACCAAGGTGTTGCCGCGCGACTACGCCGCGGTGCTCCGTACCCGCCAGAGCGCGGTCGATGAGGGACTCGATCCCGACGGCGACGTCGTATGGACCCGAATTCTGGAGGTGACAGGTGGCTGACCCCAAGGGCTTTCTGAAGGTCACCGAACGGGAACTGCCCAAGCGGCGGCCCGTTCCGGTGCGGATCATGGACTGGAAAGAGGTCTACGAGCAGGGCGACCCCGCTCAGCTCCGCCGCCAGGCCGGGCGATGCATGGACTGCGGCATCCCGTTCTGCCATCAGGGGTGCCCGCTCGGCAACCTGATCCCCGAATGGAACGACCTGATGTGGCGCGGAGAGGGACGGGCCGCCATCGAGCGGCTGCATGCCACGAACAACTTCCCCGAGTTCACGGGCCGGCTCTGCCCCGCGCCCTGCGAATCGGCGTGCGTGCTCGCGATCAACCAGCCCGCGGTCACCATCAAGCAGGTCGAGGTCTCGATCATCGACGACGCGTGGGGGAGCGGCTGGGTGCAGCCACAACCTCCCGGCCGTCTCACCGGAAAGACGGTCGCGGTCGTCGGCTCGGGACCCGCGGGTCTCGCCGCGGCACAACAGCTCACGCGCGCCGGCCACACGGTGGCGGTCTTCGAGCGCGACGACCGCATCGGCGGTCTCCTCCGCTACGGCATCCCCGACTTCAAGATGGAGAAGAAGCACCTCGACCAGCGACTCGCCCAGATGACCGCAGAGGGCACCCGGTTCCGCGCCGGCGTGCACATCGGCGTCGATCTCAGCTGGGAGCAGCTGCGCGGACGCTACGACGCGGTCGTCGTCGCGACGGGTGCGCTCGTGCCGCGAGACCTGCCCATCCCCGGCAGGGACCTTCCGGGCGTGCACTTCGCGATGGAGTACCTCACCCAGTCCAATCGTCATCTCGCCGGCGACCAGGTGTTCGACCAGATCACCGCAGAGGGCAAGCACGTGGTCGTCCTCGGCGGCGGCGACACCGGCGCGGACTGCATCGGCACAGCGCACCGGCAGGGCGCCCTCTCGGTCACCAACCTGGCGATCGGCAAGGAGCCGAGCAGCACCCGCCCGGCCGAACAGCCCTGGCCGATGCATCCGACCATCTTCGAAGTGCAGAGTGCGCATGAGGAGGGCGGCAACCGCCACTTCCTCGCCTCCACCGTGGAATTCCTCGCCAACGACGCCGGCGAGGTGCGGGCCATCCGCGTCGCCGAGACCGAGTACCTCGACGGCCGGCGCGTGCCCAAGGCCGGCACCGACCGTGAGATCCCGGCCGACCTGGTGCTGCTCGCCCTCGGCTTCACCGGCCCCGAGACGCACGACCTCGATGAGCAGCTGCAGCTGACCGTCACCGATCGCGGCAACCTCGCGCGCGACGCCGACTACGCCACGAGCCAGCCG
>DASSBT010000061.1:0-6233 GCA_035698465.1 Agromyces sp.
CAGCTCGACGATCACGCGGTCTTCAGGAAGAATGCGGATGTAGTGCTGGCGCATCTTTCCCGAGATGTGCGCGAGGACCTTGTGCCCGTTCGTGAGTTCCACCCGGAACATCGCGTTCGGGAGAGCCTCGATGACCGAGCCCTCGATCTCGATGACGCCGTCTTTCTTGGCCATAGCCTCACTATCGCTTGGAGTTTGGGATGCTGGTCGTGCGATGGGTTCGCAACCGTCGATCGCTCGTCGGGCATGCAGAAGCACACAGGCAGAACACCAAGGGTCAACTATAGGCGATCCGCGGAAGGATCGCCAATCAGGCCACGGATGCCGCGTGCGTGACGACGCTCAGCCCGTCTGCGCCGTGACGACCGCCGCCACGAGGCCGGGCTCGAGCGGATGTCCCGCGGAAATGCCCATGACGTCATGCACGACCACGGGCGCCGTACGCGTGCGGAGCAGCTCCTGAAGCTCGACGCTCTCGGGGTCTGCCGGTACGTCGAAGCGGAGGGCCGCGCCGACCGCAGCGAGCAGGGCGTCGACCGGCAGCCCGGCCACTGCCAGCTCGGCGGCGGGGCCGATGAAGCGCTCATGGCGTCCGAGCTTGCGCAGCGGTTGCCGGCCCACGCGCTCGACGGTGTCGGGAAGCTCGGGGTTGCGGAACCGCTCGAGGATCGTGGCACGGTAGGCGGCCTGCTCGGCTTCGGTGAAGTCGTGCTTTGCGACGACGAGCGCCGAGGTCTCGCCCAGCACCCGCTCGACCGCTGTGGCCACCTCGCGGTCGGCGAGCGCGTCGCTGAGTCGCTCGTGTCCGGCCAGGAACCCGAAGTACGCGGTCGACGCGTGTCCGGTGTTCACGGTGAACAGCTTGCGCTCGATGTAGGGCGCGAGGTCGGCGACGAAGTGCGCGCCGGGGATCTCGGGTGCGTGGGCGCCGAACGGGGGCCGTTCGATCGCCCACTCGAAGAACGTCTCCACCGTGACGTCGAGCCCGGCGTCGGCGGCCTGCCCGGGAACGATCCGGTCGACGGCCGTGTTCGCGAACACGGCACGCGCCGCGAGCGACGGCCACTCCTCGGGGCTTGACAGCGAGGCGATCTCATCGCGGAGCAGGTGCGTCGCGTTGATCGCGTTCTCGCACGCCATGATCGTGAGCGGCGGGGCATCCGCCGGCCGTTCCCGCAACGCCATGACGAGGTGCGGCGCGATGAATCGCAGGATGCTGGGACCGACGGCCGTGGTCACCACGTCGGCGGTGGTGAGCTCGTCGAGGAGCGCCGCGGCATCCGTCTGGCTGTTGACGGCTCGGTAGTTCTCGACGATGCGGTCGCGACCGCCCACGCCCACCTCGTGCACCGTGTAATGGTCGGATGCCGCGAGCGCGTCGATGAGTTCGGCGTTCACGTCGGCGAACACGACCTCGTACCCCGCCTCATGCAGCAGGAGGCCGACGAACCCGCGACCGATGTTGCCGGCCCCGAAGTGCACGGCCTTCACGGCTCGTTGACCTCGGAGAGCAGGCCGTGCAGTTCTTCTGCGCTGCGCGCGTCGACCAGCCGCTGCACTGCATCGTCGTCGGAGAAGATGATCGCGATCTTCGAGAGGATCTCGAGGTGCTCGTTCTCGATGCCGGCGATGCCGACCACGAACCGTGCCTCCTCGCCGCCCCAGTCGACGGGCTCGTCGTAGCGGATCACCGAGAGCGCCGACCGGCGGATCTGGTCCTTCGCTTCGTTCGTGCCGTGCGGGATGGCGAGCAGGTTGCCCATATAGGTCGAGACGGATGCCTCGCGCTCGAGCATCGAGTCGATGTAGCCGGGGTCGACCGCGCCCACCTCGACGAGGATCGCCCCGGCTTCGCGGATCGCATCGTCACGGCTCGGCGCGCGCGGGGCGAGGCGTACGTTCCCGGCGGGCAGGATCTCTTCGGACATCGGGTCCTCATTTCTTCGGTGCGGTGTGGGCATTGAGTGGGACCTGCGGGTCGAGGAGCGGGGGACGAGCGTCTCGAGACCGTCTGGCGGTCTCGAGACGGCTGCGCTCCCCGGCCTCCTCGACCCGCACGCCTCAGCGCACGCCTTCGCTCTGCAGCAGGTTCACGATCTCGTCGTACTTCGGCGAGTTCATGAAGTTCTCGACCGACACGTGCACCGCGCTCGGCGACTGGCGCTTCGCCCGGTCGGTGAGGTCCTGGTGGGTGATCACGAGATCGACGTCGTCGGTGAGGTTCGCGATCGCCTTGTTGGTGACCTCGACGGAGTCGATGCCGGCCTTCTTGATCTTGTTGCGAAGCACGGTCGCACCCATGGCGCTCGAACCCATGCCCGCGTCGCACGCGAAGACGATGTTGTGGATGGGCTTGCGCTGGAACGCCGCCTCCTCGCCCTCCTCGATGAGCTCGCCGCCAGCGGCGACGCCCTCGGCCTGGAGGTTCTGCAGCACGCCGCTCTCCTTGCCCTTGTTGGCCTCGGTCTGGGCGATCGCCGCCGACAGGTCGCCCGCGTCGCCCTTGGCGAGGTCGCGCTTGCGACTGGCCCGCAGGATGACCGCGGCGATGAGGAAGGACACCGCAGCCGAGAGGATCACCGAGAGGATGACGCCGACGTAACTGTCGGACGCCGTCTGCGCGAGCACGGCGATGATGCTGCCCGGTGCAGCCGGGGCTCGGAGGCCGCTGTTGAAGACGACGTTCGTCGCAACGCCGGTCATGCCTCCGGCGATGGCCGCGACGATGAGGATCGGCTTCATCAGCACGTACGGGAAGTAGATCTCGTGGATCCCGCCGAAGAACTGGATGATGATGGCGCCGGGGGCGCTCGCTCGGGCGAGGCCCACACCGAAGAAGGTGAACGCGAGCAGGATGCCGAGGCCGGGGCCGGGGTTCGCCTCGACGAGGAACAGGATCGACTTGCCGGTCTCCGACGCCTGCTGCGTGCCGATCGGGGTGAACACGCCGTGGTTGATGGCGTTGTTCAGGAACAGCACCTTGCCGGGCTCGACGAGGATCGAGAGCAGCGGCAGCAGCGACAACGCCACGAGCCAGTCGACCGCGGCCTCGAGCGCGTTGCTCAGCGCCTGCACGACCGGGCCGAAGGCGAAGAAGCCCGCGATGGCAAGGCCGAAGCCGAGGATGCCGGCCGAGAAGTTGTTGACCAGCATCTCGAAGCCGGCCTTGATCTTGCCCTCCCAGAGCTGGTCGACCTTCTTCATGAGCCAGGCCGCCAGGGGCCCCATGATCATGGCACCGAGGAACATCGGGATGTCGGTGCCCACGATCACGCCCACCGTGGCGATCGAGGCGACCACGCCACCGCGGGTGTCGTAGACGAGTCGACCACCCTGGTTGGCGATGAGCAGCGGCAGGAGGTAGATGATCATCGGGCCGACGAGCGCGGCGAGCGACTCGTTGGGAGTGAAGCCCGCCGGGATGAAGAACATCGTGACGATGCCCCATGCGATGAAGGCGGCGATGTTCGGCAGGATCATGTTGGACAGGAAGGAGCCGAACCTCTGGACTGCGACGCGTGCTCCCCCGGGCCGCTTCGAGTCCGTCGACGTCGTTGTCATGGTGTTGCCTCTCTCGTGGTCACGACGCGGCTGCCCGCGACGTGGTGATCTCGGATGCGGCAGCTAGGGCCGCCTGCTTGGCTTCGGCCGCTCCCTCTGCGGCCAGGGCTGCCCGGGCGAGCGCCTTCGCGTCTTCCGGGCTGTACCGCGCGAGGGAGGCGCGGACATCTGCGAGTGCCGACGGCGACATCGACAGGCTCGTGGCGCCGAGGCCGACGAGCACGACGGCGAGGAGCGGATCGGCGGCCGCCTCGCCGCAGATACCGACCGGCTTGCCTGCTTCGAGTCCTGCGGTGCCGACCTCGCCGATCAGGCGGAGCACGGCCGGATGCCACGGACTCTGCAGGTTCGCGACCGTGCCGAGCAGCCGGTCCGCCGCCATCGTGTACTGGGTCAGGTCGTTCGTGCCGATCGACGCGAAGTCGCAGGCGGCGAGCACGCGGTCGGCGATGAGGGCGGCCGATGGCGTCTCGACCATGACCCCGGCCACGCGGACGCCGAGTTCCCTGGCGAGCTCGGTGAAGTAGCGAGTCTCGTCGACGGTCGCGATCATCGGCGCCATCACCCAGAGTTCGGCGTCGGTCGCGGCATCCGCTGCAGCGAGCGCTGTGAGCTGCTCGCGCAGGATGACCTCTGAGTGCCGCAGGGCACGGATGCCGCGGAGCCCGAGTGCCGGGTTCTCCTCCGGTGCATCGTTCAGGAACGAGAGCGGCTTGTCGGCGCCGGCGTCGAGCACGCGGACGACGACCTTCTTGCCCGCGAACGCGGTGAGCAGGCGCGTGTAGTGCTCCTGCTGCTCACGCACGCTCGGTGCACTGTAGGCGTCGAGGAAGAGGAACTCCGTGCGGAAGAGCCCGACGCCCTCGGCGCCGAGCTGCAGCGCCTCTGCGGCACCGTCGGCGGAGCCGAGGTTCGCGAGCAGCGGCACCGGGGTCCCGTCGGCGAGAACGCCGGGTGTCACCGGGGCGGCCTCGAGGGCGACTCGCTCTGCGATGCGTTCCTTCGCCGCGGCGACCTGCTCGGCCGTCGGCGAGCTCACCACCAGGTCGTTCGCCGCGTCGACCACGACGGTGTCGCCATCGGCGAGCCCCGCGGCATCCGTCGCCCCCACGATCGCGACGATCGACTTCTCGCGGGCGAGGATCGCGGTGTGCGAGGTCGGGCCGCCGTCGATCGTCACGAGCCCGAGCACCTGGTCGAGGTCGAGGGTCGCGGTGTCGGCCGGGGCGAGGTCGCGCGCGACGAGCACGAACGGATGGCCCGGATTCGGCACGCCGGGGGCCGGGAGCTTCAGGAGGTGCGCGACCACGCGCTGCGAGATGTCGTCGAGGTCGGCGGCGCGCTCCCCCATGTACCCGCCCATGCCGGCGAGCAGGTCGCGGTAGGCGGCGAACGCCTCGTAGACGGCGCGCTCGGCGGTCTTGCCGGTCGCGAGCAGCTTCGTCACCTCATCGATGAGGCTCGGGTCCTCGGCCATCATCGCCTGCGCCTCGAGCACGTCCTTCGCCGAGCCGCCGGCCTTCACACCGCGGCTCGCGAGCTCGGCCGCGACGACCGAGAGCGACGCCTTCGCGCGCTCGCCCTCGCGTTCGGGATCGAGATGACTCGGCCGGTCAACGGGCTCGGGTAGCTGTTCGGCCATCCGAACGACCGGCCCGACTGCGACGCCCTGTCCGATGCCGGTACCGCTGATCTCCATCATTCGCCCTCCCGAGTGTGCTGAATGGGCGGATGCCAGCCGCTACTCGTCGTGATCGGTGCTGAGCAGGTCGACGAGTCGATCGAGTACCGCCTGCTCGTCGCCGCCGTCGACGACGATCGTGACCTCGTCACCGTGGTCGATCCCCTGCGAGATGACGGCGAGAATACTGGCCGCGTTGACGGGTGACCCGCCGGCCTTCTGCACCGTGACCGAGGAGCCCGATGCGGCGACGGCCTGGGTGAAGAGCTTCGCCGGCCGCGCGTGCAGGCCGTGCGTGGATCCGATCGTGACTGTGCGTTCCACCATGACTCCGGTCTCCGTCGCTGGCTTCCGTTTCCCCGCTCACCATAGCCTGCGGGCTCTGCGGTGGGAACCGCGGCGCGCAGCGCGCGCCCGCTCATGACCGGGCCCCAGCGAACTCGAGGGCCAGGTCGAGGGCCTCCTCACCGTCGGGCGCGGCAGCCGCGCCCCCGTCGAGGATGGCGACGGGCACGGATGCCGCAGCGGCCCGTTGCCGCAACGCGTCGATGCGATCGCCGAGGTGTGCGCCGACGAGCAGGACATCGGCATCGCCGAGCGCCATGTCGACGCCCGAGTCGCTGGTGGCGGTGGCCCGCACCTCGACTCCGCGCGCCGCGGCAGCCCGACGGATGCGATGGGCGACGAAGGTGCTCGACGCGCCTGCGCCGCAGACCACGAGGATGCGAACCATCTCGTCCTCCTCGCCGGTCTTCGTCGATCGCCCGCCGCGACATCCGCCGCGCTCGTGTCGATTCTGGCGTCGCGCCGGTCGGGCGGCCAGCCGATCTGTTTCCGCACCCCCGGAAATGCGCTGCGGATGCCGCCCGCGGGGCGTGCGTCGATGGTTGACTGGGTGGCACCCCCGGCGCCGCGTGGCGCCGTGCCGACCTGGAGCTGCAGTGCCCGAGAACTGGGAGCGACTCATCGACGTGCTCGGTCAGGCCGAGAC
>DASSBT010000062.1:0-6541 GCA_035698465.1 Agromyces sp.
CCGCAGCGCCCCCACGAGGTTGGCGGTGCCGTCGGCCGCAGGGGCCGGACCGTAGAGCACCTCCTCGAGCGCGGCGACCTGGCCGACGTGCACGCGCTGGCCGCGCGGGAGCTTCGCGTGGTGCGCCTCTGCGCCCCAGTGGAAGCCGCCGCCTGGGGCATCCGTCGCCCTCGCGAGCACGGCACCGAGCATGACGGCGTCGGCGCCGCACGCGATCGCCTTGACGATGTCGCCCGACTTGCCGACGCCGCCGTCGGCGATGACGTGCACGTAGCGGCCGCCCGACTCGTCGAGGTAGTCGCGTCGCGCGCCCGCGACATCCGCCACCGCCGTCGCCATGGGAGCGTGGATGCCGAGCGTGGCACGTGTGGTGGATGCCGCTCCTCCGCCGAACCCGACCAGCACGCCCGCGGCGCCCGTGCGCATGAGGTGCAGGGCGGCCGTGTAGGTGGCCGCACCGCCGACGATCACCGGGACATCGAGCTCGTAGATGAACTTCTTGAGGTTCAGCGGCTCCTGGTTCTTCGAGACGTGCTCGGCCGAAACCGTGGTGCCGCGGATGACGAAGAGGTCGACGCCTGCGGCGACGACAGTCTCGTAGAGCTCCTGCGTGCGCTGCGGCGAGAGCGCGCCGGCGACGGTGACGCCGGCCGCGCGGATCTCGGCGAGACGCTCGGAGACGAGGTCGGGCTTGATCGGCTCGGCGTAGAGCTGCTGCATCCGCGCGGTCGACTTCTCAGGCGTGAGGTTGCGGATCTCGGCGAGCACCGGCTCTGGATCTTCGTAGCGCGTCCAGAGGCCTTCGAGGTCGAGCACGCCGACGCCGCCGAGCTTGCCCATCATGATGGCCGTGCGCGGCGAGACGACGGAGTCCATCGGCGCAGCGAGGAACGGGATGTCGAACTGGTACGCGTCGATCGACCAGCTGATCGAGACGTCCTCTGGGTCACGCGTGCGCCGGCTCGGAACGATCGCGATGTCGTCGAACGCATAGACGCGGCGGCCTCGCTTCGAGCGGCCGATCTCGATCTCCTGGGTCACCACTCAACCCTACCGAACCGGCGGTCCGCCGCTCGTGGAGGACCGGAGCGACGTCGCGAACCCCGTCAGCGCGCCCGCACCACCCGCGCCTCGTCCCACACCGGGGCATCCGTCTCGACGACCTCGCCGTCCGAGCGGAACACGAGGAAGCGGTCGAAGCTGCGGGCGAACCACCGGTCGTGTGTGACCGCGAGCACGGTGCCGTCGAAGCGCTCGAGCGCGTCTTCGAGCGCCTGCGCCGAGACGAGGTCGAGGTTGTCGGTGGGCTCGTCGAGCAGCAGCAGCGTCGCACCCGAGAGTTCGAGCAGCAGGATCTGCAGGCGTGCCTGCTGGCCTCCTGAGAGCGATTCGAAGCGCTGCTGGGCGGATGCCGCGAGCCCGTAGCGATCGAGCGCCGAGCTCGCCGCTTCACGAGCCATGCCGTCACGGTTCGCGTCACCTCGGTGCAGGATGTCGAGCAGCGTCCGTCCCCGGAACTCGGGGTGATCGTGGTTCTGGGCGAACCAGCCGGGCACGATGCGCGCACCGAGCACGGCCCGGCCCTCGTGCGGCACTGGCGCGAGTTGCTCGCCCACCGTCGTGACGTGGCCGAGCAACCGGTCGGGCTCGGTGCCGCCGCCCGCGAGCAGCCGCAGGAAGTGCGACTTGCCCGAGCCGTTCGAACCGAGCACCGCCACCCGGTCGCCGTACCAGACCTCGAGATCGAAGGGCTTCATCAGCCCCGTGAGCTCGAGCCGCTCGCCGACGACCGCGCGCTTCCCGGTGCGTGCACCGCGCAACCGCATCGACACGGCCTGGGCGGGCGGGCGTTCTTCTGGCGGCCCGGCCTCCTCGAACTTCCGCAGGCGCGTGACCGCCGCCTGGTACCGCGAAGCCATGCCGTCGTTGTACGTCGCCTTCACCTTCAACGTGGCGACGAGTTGCTTCAGCGCCGCATGCTGCTCGTCCCAGCGGCGTCGAAGCTCGTCGAGGCGCTCGAACCGCGCTTCACGGGCGTCGTGGTAACCCTCGAAGCTGCCGCCGTGCACCCAGGCGGTGTTGCCGGCCGCGCCGAGCTCGAGGGTCACGATGCGGTCGGCGGCGCGCGCGAGCAGCTCACGGTCGTGCGAGACGAGCAGCACCGTCTTCGGCGTCGCGCGCAGCCGGCCCTCGAGCCAGCGCTTGCCCGGAACGTCGAGCGAGTTGTCGGGCTCGTCGAGCAAGAGCACCTGTTCGGGCCCGCGCAGCAGCGCCTCGAGCGCGAGCCGCTTCTGCTCGCCGCCCGAGAGCGTGGCGAGCTCGCGCCATCTCGCGCGTTCGAACGGGATGCCGAGCGCCGCGGTCGTGCAGTGGTCCCAGACGACCTCCTGGTCGTAGCCACCGGCCTCCGCGTACTCGGCGAGCGCGCGTGCATACCGCATCTGGTTCGCCGTGTCATCCGCTTCGATGAGGGCGTTCTCGGATGCCTCCAGCTCGATCGCGGCGGACCTGACCCGCGTCGGCGCGACCGAGACGAGGAGCCCCGCGACCGTCTCGTTGGTCCCCGGTGCGGTGCGACCTGTTCCGACGAACTGGTCCATCACGCCGAGGCCGCCGTCGACGTGGACGCTGCCCTCGTCGGGCCGGAGGTCGCCGCGGATGATTCGCAGCAGTGTCGACTTGCCTGCGCCGTTCGCGCCGATGAGCGCAGTGGTCGCGGCATCCGTCACCCGGAACGCGAGGTCGGCGAGCAGTGGCCTGCCGTCGGGCAGGGAGAATGAGACGCCGTTGACGTCGATGAAGCCCATGGGAGTTCCGTTCGATTCGCGGCAGAGCCGCGCCGCCCGATGGGCAGCCGATCAGAATACCGCTCGCCGACCTGCGTCGCCACCCATCTGTTGCGGCAAGCTGGAGGCATGCAACGCGTCCCCGCCGAACCCCTTGATGTCCTGCGCACCCGCACGAGCGCGAAATGGCGGGAGTATCCCGCCGACGTACTGCCGCTACCCGTGGCGGAGATGGACTACCCGCTCGCCGAGCCCATCGCGCACGCGCTGCACGCCGCGATCGACCGCTCGGATACCGGCTACGCCGCCGGGAGCCGCGCGATGGCCGAGGCGTTTCAGGTGTTCGCGACCGAGCGGCTGGGATGGGACGTCGACCCCGGGCGGGTGACCTGCACCACCGACGTGAGCGTCGGCATCGTCGAGGTGCTCCGTCAGGTGACGAACCCGGGCGACGGCGTGATCATCACCCCACCGATCTATCCGCCGTTCTTCGACCTCGTCACCGAGGCGGGTGCCACGATCGTCGAGGTCCCGATGTCGGGCGGCATCGACGAGGGCTGGTCGTTCGACCTCGCCGGTATCGAGAACGCCTTCGCGGGCGGGGCCAGGGTCATGCTGCTGTGCAACCCGCACAACCCGCTCGGACTGGTGCCGTCGCGCGAGCAGCTCGTCGCGCTCGCCGAGCTCGCAGCCCGATTCGACGCCACGATCGTCGCCGACGAGGTGCACGGTGCGCTCGCGCAGCCAGCGACGCCGTACGTTCCCTTCCTCACGGTCTCGGATGCCGCGCGCGAACATGGGGTGGCCGTCACCGCGGCCACGAAGGCGTTCAACCTGGCGGGCCTGAAAGCCGCTCTCGTCGTGACCGCGAGCGAGCGCGGCGACCGCGTGCGTGCGGCCATGCCGGACGCGGTGGAGTACCGGATGAGCCAGTTCGGCGCCATCGCGTCCATCGCCGCGTTCCGCGAGGGCGGGCACTGGCTCGACGGCGTGCTCGCAAGCCTCGACGACAATCGTCGCCTGCTCGCCGCCCTGCTCGAGGACGAACTGCCCGGTGTGCGCTACCGGATGCCGGATGCCACGTACCTGGCCTGGCTCGACCTGTCGGCGCTGGGCTGGGGCGACGACCCGGCGGAGCACGCGCTCGAGCGCGCCAGGGTCGCCCTCGTCGGCGGACCGTCGTTCGGGGCATCCGTCGGCCGCGGCCACGCCCGCCTCAACTTCGCGTGCACGCCCGAGGTGCTGTCGGAGGCGGTGAGCCGGCTGGCGGAGGCGCGTGAGCCTGCCGCCGGTTGAGGAGGCGCGCCAGCGCACCCCGTCGGCCGAGTGGGCGCGCCAGCGCACCCCGTCTGTCGAGTAGGCGCGCCAGCGCCGTATCGAGACCCGGTGAGAGGCCTCGATACGCTCGCTTCGCTCGCTACTCGACCACCGAGGGGTGCTATCTGGTGTAGTTCGGCGCCTCGACGACGATCTGCACATCGTGCGGGTGCGACTCCTTGAGGCCCGCCGGGGTGATTCGCACGAACCTGCCCTTCGCCTTCAGCTCGGGCACGCTGCGCGCTCCGACGTAGAACATCGACTGCCGGAGGCCACCAACGAGCTGGTAGGCGACCGCGGAGACGGGGCCGCGGAACGGCACCTGCCCCTCGATGCCCTCGGGGATGAGCTTCTCGTCGCTCGGGACATCCGCCTGGAAGTATCGGTCCTTCGAGTACGAGGTCTTCTTTCCGCGGGTCTGCAGCGCGCCGAGCGAGCCCATGCCGCGGTAGGTCTTGAACTGCTTGCCGTTCTGGAAGACGAGCTCGCCGGGGCTCTCTGCGGTGCCGGCGAGAAGCGACCCGAGCATGACGGTGTCTGCGCCGGCGACGAGCGCCTTGGCGATGTCGCCCGAGTACTGAAGGCCGCCATCGGCGATGAGGGGAACCCCGGCAGGCTTCGTGGCCTTGGATGCCTCGTACACGGCCGTGATCTGGGGCACACCCACGCCGGCGACGACACGAGTCGTGCAGATCGAACCCGGACCGACGCCGACCTTCACGGCGTCGGCGCCCGCGTCGACGAGCGCCTGGGCGCCCTCGCGGGTCGCGACGTTGCCCCCGATCACGTCGATGTGCGCGAAGCTCGGATCAGCCTTCAGCCTGCGGATGATGTCGAGCACTCCCGCGCTCTCGCCGTTCGCGGTGTCGACCACGAGTACGTCGACGCCGGCGTCGCGAAGTGCCTCCGCACGCTCCCACGCGTCACCGAAGAATCCCATCGCGGCGCCCACGCGCAGTCGCCCCTCTTCGTCCTTCGTCGCGTCGGGGTACTGCTCGGACTTGTCGAAGTCCTTCACGGTGATCAGGCCGGTGAGGCGGCCCGCGCCGTCGACGAGCGGCAACTTCTCGATCTTCTTCTCAGCGAAGATCGCGATCGCCTCGTCGAGATCCATGCCGACGTGACCGGTGATCAACGGCATCTTCGTCATGACGTCGCGCACAAACGTCGACGGCTTCTCGAAGTCGGAGACGAACCGCATGTCGCGGTTGGTGATGATGCCGACGAGTACGCCTTCGCCGTCGACCACGGGCAGGCCGCTCACCCGATAGGTGGCGCACAACTGGTCGACTTCGGCGACCGTCGCGTCGGCCGTCGTGGTCACGGGGTTCGAGATCATGCCCGACTCGCTGCGCTTCACGCGATCGACCATGTCGGCCTGCTCCTGGATGGAGAGATTGCGATGCAGGATGCCGATACCGCCCTGCCTGGCCATGGCGATCGCCATGCGGGCTTCCGTGACGGTGTCCATCGCCGCGGAGAGCAGCGGGGTGGCGACCTCGATGCGGCGCGTCAGGCGCGACGCGGTGTCCGCCTCGCTGGGGATCACGTCGGTGTGACCTGGTAGCAGCAGGACGTCGTCGTAGGTCAGTCCCGTGAATCCGAACGGATCTGCCTGATCCATGTCTCCCCTTCGCGTCAGGTCGTATTCATCCGCCCAGCGGTGGCCGTGCGGGATTCCCCAATGTTAAGCGAGTTTGCGCAGCAGGCATTCCCCGGATAACAATCGAGGGCCGTTGTGCGCACATGCGAAACACATGAGACATAATCGGCACGTACTGTCGACGACGTCGTCGAGAGAAACCCGGACCGGGAGGCCGACCGCCCCCGGGACCCTTGGAGGTGCAGTGGAACCCACGCAATCAGTCGCCAAACGGTCACCCGGGAGGTGGCTCATACTCCTTGGAATCCTCTTGACCGCACTCACCCTGTCCGGCATCGCAGCGTCCCCTGCGATGGCGGAGGATGTGAGTGCGGCGGCGGCAACCGAGGAACCAGCGGCTACCGACGAGCCTGAAGCGACCGAAGAACCCGCAGAGGAGTTCGAGTTCCACTTCCGCGGAAACGTGCAGTTCGACGGCGAACCCGTCGAGGGCGTGCTGATCACGGTCGAGGGCAACGGATTCGAAGCCGAGACCGAGACCGACGCCGAGGGGCGCTGGGAGGTCGGAGTTCCCGAGAAGGGCACGTACACCGTGACCCTCGACGAGGACACCCTGCCCGAGGGCGTCATCGTCGCTGAGGAGGGCGGCGCAGAGCGTGAAGCCGAGTTCGGCCTCACCCGGAACGCGTCGGTCAACTTCTTCCTCGGCGAGGGCGAGCGGGTCACGGTCAGCTTCTGGAACCAGTTCCTGGAACGCGCCGTGAACGGCCTGAACTTCGGATTGCTGCTGGCGCTCGCCGCCATCGGCCTCTCACTGATCTTCGGCACGACCGGA
>DASSBT010000063.1:0-13500 GCA_035698465.1 Agromyces sp.
TCGCGACATCGATGCGCCAGCCGTCGAGCGAGAACGGCGGCTTCAGGTACCGCGCGACGACCGAGTCGGCTCCGTCGATGAAGCGACGGCGCAGCTCGTCAGAGCTCCAGTCGAACTTCGGCAGGCTCGGCACGCCCAGCCACGCCTCGTACCCCAAGTCGGTCCCCGAACTCCGGTCGCCCCCTGAGTTCGGCTCGCCCCCTGAGCTCGTCGAAGGGTCACCCCCTGGGGGCTCCGTTCCCTGAGCCTGTCGAAGGGGCGACGGGTGGAAGTAATAGAAGGAACGCTCGGGCGCATCCGGGTCGTCCTGCGCTGCCCGGAACCACTCGTGCGCATCGCCCGAGTGGTTGGAGGTGAGATCGCCGATGACCCGGATGCCGCGAGCATGCGCCGCCTCGACGAGCCGCACCAGTGCGTCGTCGCCTCCGAGCAGCGGATCGACGAAGTCGAAGGTCGACGCGTCGTAGCGGTGGTTCGACCGAGCCGGAAAGACGGGCGTGAGGTAGAGCAGGTTCACCCCGAGACGCTCGAGGTGGTCGAGGTGCTGGCGCACTCCGTCGAGGTCTCCCCCGAACAGCTGCTTCGATCGGCCGGGCGGCTCGGGGTCGAGCGCATCGCCCCACTCGGCCGGAATCGCCCACTCGGGCAGCCCGCCCCGCCGCTCCCTGAGCTCCCCGACCCGCTCCCTGAGCTCGCCGCCCCGCTCCCTGAGCTCGCCGCCCCGCTCCCTGAGCTTGTCGAAGGGAGCACCATGCGACTTCGCGAACCGATCGGGGAACACCTGGTACATCACGCTCGACGCCGCCCACTCGGGCGCCGGTGCGTGCGCGACGAGTTTGAAATCATCGTGGTCGCGGGTCTCGGTGGCGAAGAGTCCGAGCTGGTTCAGCCAGCGCTGCCGCCCGTCTTCACCCACGAGCAGCCACCGATACCCGTGCACCGGGTTCTCGACCTCGACGGATGCCTCCCACCAGTGCCAGTCCGCGCCGGCCGCGCTCCACGAGCCACCGTCCTCGCTCCCCGAGCCGCAGTCCTCGCTCCCTGAGCCGCCGTCCTCGCTCCCCGAGTCGCCGTCCGCGCTCACCGAGCCCGTCGAAGGGAGCCGCACCGCCTCGCTGAACCGCGGTTCCCGATCAGGATTCGACCTGGTGCCCACCCACGCGAGCGGCCCGAACGACTCGGGAACTCGCAGGCGCACCCGCACGACCTCACCGAGGGCGGGAGTCTGCGTCGACACGTACAGCGGGGAACCATCGTGGTGCGGCGTCAGCATGATCGTCCAATCTCAGGTGGCGGCGGCGCGGCATCCGCCGCAGCAATTCAGTTCGGGAGCGGCGTGTCGCGACCCACAACGGCGAGACGCGGGCGCGACACACCTCCGCACCTGAATTGCCGCGAGTGGCACAGTCGGGTGCGCGAGTGCGCAGGCGGGTTGCGCGAGTGCCGCAGTCGGGTTGCGCGAGTGGCACAGTCGGGTTGCGCGAGCGCGCAGTCGGGTTGCCCGAGTGCGCAGGCGGGTCGCGCGGGCGCAGGCCAGTTGCTGTGAGTGGTCGTCGCTCGAGAGCACCGGAGCGAGCCCGGCTCGCGGCATCCGCCCGCCTACTTCACCGCGCCGGCCGTGAGCCCGCCGACGATGTACTTCTGCAGCCAGAGGAACAGCGCCACCACGGGCAGCGCCGCCATCACCGCACCGGCCGAGAAGGCGCTCCAGTCGGCGTAACGCGGGTTCGACACGAGTTTCGTGAGCCCCACGGCGAGCGTCTGCTTGTCGGTGTCGATGAGGATCACGGATGCCACGGCGAACTCGTTCACCGTGAAGATGAACGAGAGCAGCGCCACCACCGCGAGGATCGGCGCGGCGAGCCGCAGGATGATCGTGAAGAAGATGCGGGCGTGGCCCGCGCCGTCGATCTTCGCGGCCTCGTCGATCGACGCAGGGATCGTGTTGAAGAACCCGTACATCAGGAAGGTGTTCACCCCGAGCGCGCCGCCGAGGTACACGATCATCAGGCCGATCTGCGTGTTCAGGCCGATGGCCGGGAACCAGTCGCTGATCGACGACATCAGCAGGAAGATCGCGACGACGGCGAGCATCTGCGGGAACATCTGCACGACGACGATGGTGACGAGGCCGAACCGCCGGCCCGTGAAGCGCATGCGCGAGAACGAGTACGCCGCAAGTGCGCCGAGGAACACCGACGCCACCGCGTTCACGCCCGCAATGAGGAGCGTGTTCGCGAACCACTGCGTGAACGGGATCTGCGGGTCGGTGAGGATGCGCACGTAGCTGTCGAAACCGATCGCGGAGAACAGCGCGTTCGAACCGGTGAGCGTGCCGTGCGGGTTCAGCGACGACGAGATCACGAACACGATCGGGAACAGCGCGAACACCAGCACGACGATGCCCACGACGTGGCGCCATCCGGTGGCCCTGAACCAGCGGCCGAAGCTGAACGGGCGCCGCGGCCCGGCAATGCGCGCCGGCGGATGCTCGCTGCGCCTGGCTTCGGCATCGAGGGCTGCCGCCATGATCTCGCCCTCGACGGCCGGCGCTTCGATCCAGGAGCGGTGCTCCTTCGTCCCTTTCTTGGCCATCAGTTCAGCTCCTCGAGACTCTTGGTACGACGGAACGCGATGATCGAGATGACGGCGACCACGATGAAGATGATGATCGAGTACGCGCTCGCCAGCCCGTAGTCTCGCGACTGCCCGGTGAATGCGACCTTGTAGACCATCGTGATGAGGATGTCGGTGAACCCGACGGGAATCGGAGCCTCGGAGTCGCGTGGGCCGCCGCCGGTCAACATGTAGATGGTGTTGAAGTTGTTGAAGTTGAACGCGAACGAGGCGATGAGCAGCGGGGCCACCGTCACGAGCAGGAGCGGCAGCTTGATCAGCCGGAAGATCGCCCACGGCTTGGCGCCGTCGACCGTCGCCGCCTCCTGAATGTCATCGGGAATGGCCTGCAACGCGCCCATGCACACGAGGAACATGTAGGGGAATCCGAGCCACAGGTTCACGATGAGCACCGAGACCTTGGCCATCCACGGATCGGTCAGCCATGGCACGGATGCCCCGCCGAGAAGCACCTGGTTGATGAATCCGAAGCTCTCGTTCATCATGCCCGCCCAGACCAGGGCCGACAGGAACGACGGAATCGCGTACGGCAGGATCATCCCGACCCGGTAGTACTTGCGCCCCCGCATGCGCATGTCATTGAACACGATCGCGAGGAACAGCCCGAGGAAGAAGGTCGACGCCACCGAGATCAGCGCGAACGCGAATGTCCAGAGCGTCACGTACACGAGCGGTTGCGCCAGCCGCACATCGGTGACCGCACGCACGAAGTTGTCGAAGCCGACCGTGATCTGCCAGCCCGGCAGCAGTTCCTCGCCGTCGGGCGACGTGAACGCCCCGGTGCCGACGTCGGAGTAGACGGTGCCGGTCGTGGCATCGGTCATCGTGCCGGCCGCCGCGTCGTACTCGAGATTCGAGACGTAGAGGTATCCGCTCGACCCGTCGGGCGTGCGGATGGCGCCGTCGTTCGGGTCGTCGGAGAACGGCACCGCGAGCTCGGTGATCTCGTCGGTGCGGGCGAGCACATCGGCGAACTGGAGGGTCGTCCAGCCTTCGGCGGCGACCGCCTTGTCGCCGTCGAACTCCGCATCGACCGGTTGCAGGGGCTCGTCGTTCGTGCCCACGAGCGCGTCGCCGTCGGGGTCGGTGACGAGCAGGCCGAGGGTGCCGAGCCGGTCGACGACGGTCACCGGGTAGGTGGGCGAGTCCTCGACGCGCTGCAGCGACGACGCCATGAGCGACGACACCGCCTGCTCCTTCGACCCGTTGTGGCCCGTGCCGTAGTTGGTGAAGGCGATGTATCCGGTGTAGACCAGCACGAACACCTGGAACACGACGAGGAAGATCACGCCCGGGGTCAGGTACTTCGCCGGAAGCCTGCGGCGTGAGAAGTAGATCCAGTTGACGGCCACGGCCACGGCCACGACGACCGCGGCGACCAGCCACTGGCCGGCGGTCGCGAGGACGAACAGCGCATAGAGCGCGATCGCGTCGACGATGCCGAGCGCGAGCAGCTTGACGAGGATCATCTTCACACCACCGGATGCCGCGTCCGCGATGCCTGCGGCCTGCCGTTGCCGCTTCGTGGGCTTCGGTTCGGTGCCCGTCGCGCCCGGTGCGACGTCTTCGTCGATCGTGCTCATGCTGCCTGATTCTCCTCGCCGGATCGGGTGGTCGAGTCGTGCCCCGCCGGAGGGGACACGCCCGATGGTCGAGTAGCGCCCCGCCGGAGGCGGACCTGTCCGGTGGTCGAGTAGCGCCCGACGAAGGAGGACGCGTATCGAGACCCTTGATGCGGATCTCGATACGCTCCTTCGTCGCTACTCGACCACCGAGGGACTATCCGGCGTCGATCGCAGCCTGCACGTCGGCGGCCAGCTTCTGCCAGGTGGCGACCGGGTCGGCACCGTTGATGATGTCGGCCTCGGCGATGCCCCAGTACGTCCACACCGAGCCCATGGCGGGGATCGCGGGCATCGGCACGGCCTCTTCTCCGACGGCGGCGAAGCCCTCGATGATCGGGTCGCTCGACGCGGTCTCGGCGGCGGCCGAGAGCGCCGGAAGGATGTTGCCCGCCTCGAAGAGTTCGAGCTGCACGTCTTCGGTGCCGATGTAGTTCACGAGGAAGTCGTTCGCGGCGACCTTGTTCTTCGACTCGGCCGAGACGAAGAAGCCCTTGACGCCGGCGAACGGCTGGGCCGCCTCTGCGGTCGGACTGGGCACCGTGTCGATCGCGACGTTGATGCCGCCGTCGATCGCAGCGCCGACGTTCCACGGGCCGGTGAGCCAGAAGGCGGCCGTCCCGTCGAGGAACGCCTGCTTGGCGATCTCACCGTCGATGTCGGTGTTGAAGACGCCGGTGCCGTTCTTGCCCTGGCTGCCGAGCCAGGTCGCGAACTGCTCGCCGCCGGCGTTACCGAGCTGGAGGTCGGTCGGGTCATAGCCCTCGTCGGTGGTGCCGAAGACGGGGGCGCCGAACGCGGTCTGGAACGGGTAGAGGTGGTACGGGTTGCCCTCTGCGCCCTGCTCGACGACGAACGGCTGGGCGAGGCCGGCGGCCTTGCCCTTGGCGATCATGTCGTCGAAGCTCGTGGCGGCCTCGGGGATGAGGTCGGCGTTGCGCAGCACGGCGATGTTCTCGACCGCGTAGGGAAGCATGTAGACGGCGCCCTCGTAGGTCGATGCGTCGATCGCGACCGGGAGGTAGTCACCGGCGGAGTCGCCCAGTTCGATCGGCGCGACGACGCCGTTGGTCGAGAGCTCGCCGAGCCAGTCGTGCGCACCCATGGTGATGTCGGGGCCCTTGCCGGTCGGCACCTGCTGGATGAAGTCGTCCTTGATGTCGTCGACGCTCTTGCCGACGAGCTCGACCTCGACACCGGTCTTTTCGGTGTAGGCCTCCGCTGCGCCCTTCAGCGCGTCGACGCGCTCGGCGTCGACCCAGACGGTCAGCGTGCCGCTCGACGAGGCTTCGCCCTCGGAGCCGCTGTCGCCGGCGGAGCAGCTCGCCAGACCGAGCGTCGCGACAACCGCGACGGCCCCGGCAGCGAGGAGGCTCTTCGTGTTCACCCTCATTGGTGTGCCCTTCTCAGTGTTGGTGGGATCGGCGCCTTCCCCTGGTGAGGGAGCTGTGGTCCCCGTTCCGTCGCCGGAACCGCGCACCATGGCCAAGGGCCGTTCTTCCGTGTGGAGTACTCGCTGGTTGTGCAAGCGATTACAGGTATACCCTGCGCGCGCTCGATTGCCAAACCTCAGATGGTGTTTCGATATCGGTTTGTAACCATGCTGGGGGCGATCGATTGTGCAAGCGTTTCCATGCGACGGTCGGATGTCGTACAGTTTGGCTCATGACTTCCGAGTGGTGGCGCACCGCCGCGATCTACCAGATCTACCCCCGTTCCTTCGCCGACGCCAACGGCGATGGCATGGGCGACCTCGCCGGCATCACCCGGCGCATCGGCGCCCTGCAGGAGCTCGGCATCGACGCGATCTGGCTCTCGCCGTTCTACACGTCGCCGCAGCGTGACGGCGGGTACGACGTCGCCGACTACTGCGACGTCGACCCGCGCTTCGGCACCCTCGCCGACTTCGACGCGATGCTCGCCGAGGCGCACGACCGCGGCATCCGGGTCATCATCGATCTCGTTCCGAACCATTCGTCCGATCAGCACGAGTGGTTCCAGGCCGCGCTCGCCGCCCCGGCCGGCAGCGCGGAACGCGCCCGCTACCTCTTCCGCGACGGTCGCGGCCCCGCGGGCGCCGAGCCGCCCAACAACTGGGAGTCCGTGTTCGGCGGCCCCGCCTGGACCCGCGTGGTCGAGCCCGACGGCACGCCCGGCCAGTGGTACCTGCACCTCTTCGACAGCTCGCAGCCCGACTTCGACTGGGACAACGAAGAAGTGCGCGAGGAGTTCCGCCGCATCCTGCGGTTCTGGCTCGACCGCGGCGTCGACGGATTCCGCGTCGACGTGGCGCACGGCCTGGTCAAGGCCGACGGCCTTCCCGACTGGACGCCGCCCGCCGAAGGCGGCAGCATGGGCGGCGCCGGCGGCGTCGCACTCGAACCCGAGATCAGCGACGAGCCCGGCGACCACGCGCCGTACTGGGCACAAGACGGCGTGCACGAGATCTACCGCGACTGGCGCGCGCTGCTCGAGGAGTACCCGGGCGAACGCGTGCTCGCCGCCGAGGCGTGGGTCGACCCGCTCCCGCGGGTCGCGAAGTGGGTGCGTCCCGACGAGATGCACCAGGCGTTCAACTTCGCCTACCTCGAGACGCCGTGGGGTGCCGCGGCACTGCGTCACGTCATCGACGCGTCGCTCGAGGCGTTCGGCGCGGTCGGCGCGCCCTCGACGTGGGTGCTCTCCAACCACGACGTGGTGCGGCACGCGACGCGCCTCTCGGTCACCGAGGCGAACCCGCAGGGCCACGGACTGGGGCCGCGTTCGAAGGGGCTCCCCGAGTACGGGCCCGGGCTGCGCCGCGCTCGCGCCGCGACGGCGCTCATGCTCGCGCTGCCCGGCTCCGCCTACATCTACCAGGGCGAGGACCTCGGCCTGCCCGAGGTCATCGACCTGCCCGACGACGCCCGTCAGGACCCGACCTGGTTCCGCACCGGCGGCGAGCGCTATGGACGTGACGGATGCCGCGTGCCGCTGCCATGGGAAGGCACCGAGCCCTCCTACGGCTTCGGACCGGGCCCCTTGTCGTGGCTGCCGCAGCCGTCGCAGTGGGCGGAGCTCGCGCGCGACCGCCAGCGCGGCGTCGAGGACTCGACGCTCTCGATGTACCAGGCCGGGCTTGCGCTGCGACGCTCGCACGCGCTGGGCGCCGGATCGTTGTCGTGGCTCGACGGATTCGACGAATCGGTGGTGGCGTTCCGCAACGGCGAGGTGGTCGTCGTGGCGAACACCGGCACAGCCCCGGTCATGCTGCCCGACGGCGACGTGCTGTTCGCGAGCTCACCTCTCGCCGACCGCACCCTTCCCGCCGACACGACCGCCTGGCTCCGCGCGTAGCCCGCCGGCGCGACCGCGCGCGCGGCCCGCCCGCGCGGCCCGCCCGGCCGCGATATCCGCACCCACTGCAGGACCACAGGCACAAGACCCCTCTCTCACGGGGCTCAGATTGCTCTCATCCTGCAGAGCGCTTCTTGAGTGACGTTGTGAGAGGCTTCGTCTCCTCCGTGCGCGTTCCCCAACGGTGCGCACCGCGATCGACAAGGGCGTACACGCCCTCACTCACGACCGGCCACTCATTCATCACCATGTGGTAGCTGAGTCGCAGTACGAGGTAGCCCTGCATGAGCAGCTCGAAGTCGCGCCGCCGGTCCTCCTCGAACTCAGGGCCGGTGTGGAATCCCTTCCCGTCGACCTCGATGACCAGCCGGTCACCCACGAGCAGATCGACGTATCCGACGCGCGATACATACACCTGCGTGCGATGGCGGATCCGGCGTGCGCGCAGCAAGAGCCGCACCTTCGTCTCGATGCCCGACTCCGAACCGGCGGTGGCCCGGTCGAGCAGATGTCGGCGCGAAGGGAGCGTCAGTGCCCGAACGCGGTGCAATCCCTGAGTATCGAGCAGGCCACGCGTCAACGCCGAGTCGATGGTCGTGATCGCATTCCGTGGCTCAGCGCAGGCGAGCATCTCTGCAAGTGCGACGGGGAGCGGGTCGCGCACGCGATCGGCCGGAGGATCGCTTCGGTAGTGCACGCATACCCGATGCTCGGCACGGTTCAGGCGGACGCCCGCGGCATCCGGCGATCGCAATCGCCCCGACGTCCGCGGAACCCGCACATGCAAGAGCGGGTCATGATCAAGCCACAGGCCATCGAGTCGAGCAGCGGATGCCGCAGTGACGACTCCACCCACGCGCACAGCGCGCACGACATCGGCCGGCGTATCGGGAACGGCGAACCATCCACGTCGAATTCGAGTGACGCGCCCCGACTCGAGAGCTTCGGCGACCGTCGAACGGGGCACGCCCTCAGCGTCGAGCGCGCGGTAGGAAAGCGCGCCGCTGTTCTCACGGATGAGCCTGGCGACGTCGTCGGGAGTGTGCTGCACTGGACGAGTCTGCTCGATGCGCGCTCGCCATGGCTCGAAGTCCCGTCATACCTGTGGACAACTTGCGTGGTGTGGCATCCGTCACCGTCGGCATTGAGCACGCGACACCGTGCTCTGGCCCTTGCATGCCACGTCGAGTATTCGGTTCGCAGGACCACAGCGATCTGGTGGCTCGCAGAGGGACTCTCGTTGCTCTGATCCTGCGAACGCCGCTTGATGCTATGGCGATGCCGCGTCAGGCACCGGTCTCAGCGACGGACATATCAAGCTCGGTGCGCCTTCGCATGCCGTTCTGCCGACCCGGTGGGAGAACGAGTGGATGCCGCGTCAGTTCGTGTTGGCGTAGAGCCACTCGAGCGGGTCGACCTTGGTGCCGTTCACCCCGCCGAGGCGGATCTCGAAGTGCAGGTGGGGGCCGGTCGACATCCCGGTGCTGCCGGTCGTGCCGAGCACATCGCCCACCGCCACGACGTCGCCCACCGCGACGCGGCGCGAGTCGTACTGCATGTGCGCGTAGACGCTGGTGACGACCTCGCCGTCGATCACGTGGTCGATCATGACGAGCACGCCGAGCGAGCCGCCCGAATCGGTCGAGACCGAAACTGTGCCGTCGGCGATTGCCTGGATCTCGGCGCCGAGGCCGGGGTTGAAGTCCTGCCCGCCGTGGTCGCTCGAGCATCCGGCGCAGTCGCGGTATCCGAAGCGGTCGCCGACATGGACGCCCACGGCGAACGGCCACTGGATCGAGCCTGCGGGGTTGTTGGTGAAGGTGGCCTCGGGCCGGATGCCGGCGGCCCGGGCATACTCTTCGATGGTCTGCGTCTCGTAGCCCTCGCGTTGCAGGCTCTGCGCCACGATGTCGCCGTTCACCTCGACGCGCTGCCCGTCGAGTCCGTGGCCACCGGTCGCTTCGGCGAGCGCCATCGCCTGCACGTCGGACGGCGACAGCAGCGACAACGCCGGAATGGTCGTCGCCACCGCAAGCAACGCGACGAAGCTCATGGCGAGCGCGCTCGCGATGCGCACCGGCCCGCGACGACGGCGAACGGGGGCGGATGCCGCGGTGCGCGTGTTCGGGCGCGCCGCCGGGCGGGTCGACGACTGACGTTGCGGTGCGACATCCCGGCGCGAGAACTGCGATTCGAACGCAGGATCGACGGATCCACGGAAGTCAGGCACCTCTGTCGACCGCGGAGCCTGAGGCGCGATGTCGAGCGTGAGTGGTGTCAGCGCGGCCGCCGAGATGGCCGATGCGAATCCGGAGGCGGAGTCGACGGGTGCCGCGGGAGCCGCCGGCGTTGCGGAAGCCGCGAATCCGGCGGAGTCGACGGATGCCACCGGGGGCGCGGGAGTCGCGGGAGAGGCAGGCGCCGCGGGAGCCGCGGGGCGAGCAGCGACAGGGTCTTGCGGCGGCGTCGCGACGAGCGCGGCAGGAGCCTCGGCGGCGGCCGCGGCATCCGTCGCTTGGGTGATGCCGAGCAGGACCGCGAGGTCTTCTCCGAGCGGTGCCGGAGCGACGGGAATGTTCGCGTCGCCAGCCAGGCGGGCAGTCGCTGCAGCGGACGTTGCGGCCTTGCCGAACCGAGGGGACTTGCCCCTCGACGAAGCCTCCTTCGCCCCGCGCGATGCCTTCGACTTCTTCGCGGCCTTTTCGGCCTTGGAGCCCTTGCGGGTCGCACGCGCGTCACGCTCGGCGCGACGACCGAGGGCAGCCGGCTCTTCGGTCGGTTCGCCGAAGCGCGGCTCGTCTGCGTCGTCGAGCCCGGCGAACAGTGCGTCGAATCCGCTCGGAGCATCGCGGTGGTTGCCAAGTGCATCGTGGCCACGTCCGCGACGGGCGGAGCGAGTCGCATCGTCGACGAGTGAAGCAACTGGTCGCTCAGCAGCGGGAACGGGTCGCTCGGCCGAGGTACCCGGTCGCTCGGCCGAGGGAACAGCGGAGGCCGAGCGGCGTCCGCTTCGGCGGTCGGCCTGCTCGGCCTCGAGGTTTTCGGTCGGGTGCGGCCGAGCGGCTGTCGCCTCTCGGCGGTAGCTGACCGGTGAGGCGGGCTCGGGAAGCACGGCCGCAGGTAAAACCGACGCCGGCTGAAGGCTGGCCGGGGTCAGGAGCGCGGGCGTGTGGAATGCCGATGTCGACTCCGCACGAGCCGGTGCTGGAAGCGCCGACCCAGGCAACGCCGACGTCGACGGCATCGACGTGGGGAGGGCGGTCGCAGGCTCAGGGAGCGCCGGATCGGGGAACACCAGCGCCGGCCTGGCTGCGGTGGCGGTCATGCTGGGGGCCGTCGCGATCGGCTGCGCCGCGGCATCCGGAATTCCGAAGATGGCATCGAACGAGGGCCGCTGCGTCACCGAAGGTGAGGTTGCCACGGGTGTTGCCACGGGCGCCGCAGTCGACTGCCCACTGGCAGTACCGACCGAACCACCGCCAGTCGAAGCACCGCCGGTCGAAGCACCGCCGGCCGAACCACCGCCGGCCGAACCGCTCCCGGGCCAACCCGCCGCCGCCGCCTCTCGCTCCCGCATCTCACGGAGCTCGCGTCGCGTCAGGGGTCGCTCGGGCCGCAAGGGGACCTGAGTGCCTGGCGCAGAACCGTCGGGCACGAGGGGGGACTCGAGCACGTAGGGGGGACTTTCGGCGTATGGGGGCGGGCGTGGACAGCGGCTGAGATCGCGTGCCCGAGCCGAAACACACTCGAGACCGATAACAGGTTGGTAAAGACTAACCGTTCTCGCCTGTGACCGCTACGCGAAACGAGGCGTTCCGTCGGGCGCGGGCCATGCGGCCGATGAGATCCGCATCAGAATGCGCCTGTTGCGGATTTCACAAACATCGCGGATGCCGCAACGCCGGAAGCGCGAGCCTCAGGCGTCGACCCCGGCAGCGCGCAGCGCCGCGATGAGCTCGTCGTACAGCCCGGGCGCTGCGGCCACGAGGAGTTCGGCGTTCTCGCGCTCGCCTCCTGGGCCGCTGACCCTGGCCCCGGCCTCGCGTGCGATGAGGGCGCCTGCGGCATGATCCCACGGGTTCAGGCCGCGCTCGTAGAAGGCATCGAGGCGTCCGGCGGCGAGGGCGCAGAGATCGAGCGCGGCAGATCCGATGCGGCGGATGTCGCGCACGAGCGGCAGCAGCTCGAGCAGCACGGCCGCCTGTTCGCGACGCCGGTCGGCCGCGTACGAGAACCCGGTGCCGACGAGGGCCGAGCCGAGCGTGACATCCGGATTCACGGCCAACTCGCGTCCGGCGAGCCGCGCGCCGCCTCCCGCGGATGCCTCGAACAACTCCCCCGTGACGGGGTTCACGACGACCCCGACGAGCGTGGTGCCCCCGGTGCCATCGAGCGTGGTGCCCGCGGCATCCGCACCCTCCACCACAGCGATGCTCACAGCCCATGCCGGCACCCCGTAGAGGAAGTTCACCGTGCCGTCGATCGGGTCGACGACCCAGTCGGTCCCGCTCGTGCCGATGTGCGTGGCATCCTCTTCGCCGACGATGCCGTCGTCGGGGCGCGCCTCGAGGATCAGCGAGCGGATGAGCGTCTCGGTGTCGCGATCGACTGCGGTGACGATGTCGGTCGGAGTCGACTTCGTCGCGGCCACCCTGACTCCGGCGCGGCGCGCGTCGAGCGCGAACTCCGACGCTCGTACGGCGATGTCGCGGGCGAGATCGAGTAGGGAACCGGCTGCGGATGCCACGGGCGCATGGTGCTGGGTCATGCCCCCACGGTACGCGGTCGAAGATTACGCCGGCATCGTGGGGTCAACGAGGCCGCCGTCGTCTTCGTCGACTCCTCGGGCCCTCACGACCCGGCTCAGGACAGCATAGGGGCACGCGATGTCATTCGCCGTCGGGGTGCAGACCGGCCGAGGCAGTGACCCTTGGCTCCGCACGACTGAAACGACGAAGCCCCGGTCAGCGACTCGTGAGAGCCGCGATCGGGGCTTCGTGCTGCGGAAGTTCCGCGAGTGGCGAGTGAGGGATTCGAACCCCCGAAGTCGATGACAGCTGATTTACAGTCAGATCCCTTTGGCCGCTTGGGTAACTCGCCAGTCGCACCCGACCGCGTTCTTCACACAACCGGGGGCCTGTCAAGAATACCCGCGGAGTGGCGTGTCGAGAAATCAGCGCGAGAGTGCGGATGCCGCGGCATCCGTGGCCCGATTTCCGGATGCCGCGGCATCCGCGCGTCAGACCGATCGAGTCGCTGGCAACACCACCCGACTCAGCCCGGCAGCCGCCACCAGGGCATCTCTGCCGTGGCCGTCTGGTCGGGCCCCGCACCCGTGCTGACGGGTGCCGTGCTGACCGGCGCGGTGGGGTTCACCGGGCGCGCCGGACCGCGCAGGCCCGAGCGCTGGATGACGCGCTGGATCGTGATGCCGCGCTCGTTCGGCGACCCGACGAATCGGATCTCGCGTAGGCCCTGCTCCTGCGCAGCCGACTCGAACACGAAGTGGCCATAGCCGAAGATGCGGCCGACGACCGGCTTGTGCACCGAGATGTCGAGGATTCGGGCGATCGGCATGGTGGCGATGCTCTGCGAGAGGATGCCGTGCACCCGGAACACCCGCATGTTGGTGATCACGAAGCGATCCATCCGCGCCTGGAGGATGCGCCAGAACCCGTGCACCGCGAGCAGCGCGGCGGCGAGCAGCGGCACCCAGTACGCCTGCGCCGGCACCCAGAACGCGAGTGCCAGTACCGGGATCGCGGCGAGCATCTCGAGCACCGGCCAGACGATCGCCGCCCAGTGCTTGCGAACCTCGTCGACGACGACCTCGCCCTCGTCGGCGATGAGGTGCCGCTCGACGCGTGGATCGAAGTCGAACAGGCTCATCGCGTCACGTCGCGAG
>DASSBT010000064.1:0-4591 GCA_035698465.1 Agromyces sp.
CTGAACGCCGGCTCGTCAGCGCCGCGTGCGGTGACGGATGCCGCGAGCGCGACACCGGTCGCACCGTCGATCGCAACCGACACCTCACCGACGAGCGTGTCGGCGTCACGCGGCTCGAGCACGAGCTCGTACGCTTCGCGCCCGGCGACGCGGGCATCGGTGCCGACCGAGACCTCGGTGGTCTCGTCGAGCTTCGCGAGCGCCTGGTCGAGCAGTTCGTCGGGTGTGGGCAGCGGCGCACCGAGTTCGTCCTCGAGTCGCTCACGCAGCTCGTCGCCGTGTGCCTCAGCCTCTGCGCCGTGCGTCGCCTCGAGCTCGGCCTTCAGCGCGTCGAGCGCGGCTCGATCGACCGTGACGTGGGTCGCGGCCTTCTCTTCGGAGTCGTAGATCCACGCGCCGCTATCGGAGACGTAGACGTTGCGCTCGGCAAGCGCGTCGAGCACCTGCAGCCGCGCGTTCGACCCGTCGAGGTAGACGCGGGCGGTGTGCGTGCCGGTCGCGAGTGAGATGAGGTCGTCGAGATCGGACGCGGCGCCCGCGGCGTCGCCACCTTCGCCCTCGCCGGCACCGCTGTCGTCGCCCTCACCACCACCGCCGCCCATCGCGCCGGTCAGCCCCGACAGATCGGGAAGCCCGAGTTCGGAGGTCTGCTCCACGGTGCCCGACAGCGCGTCGACCTCGCTCGACGCGGCGAACTCGAGCAGTTCGGCGGGGGTCAGGTCTGGCAGGTCGACCGCGGCGTTGGCCTGCATCGGCACGAGTACGACGCCGATGCCGATGGCGATCGGCGCGGCGATTGCGGGGACCCATCGGCTGAACCGACGTGGCGCCCCGGGGTTCCGAGCGCGCATGTGTTCAGGGTACGCCGGTCGCGGCATCCGGTGCTCGATCGATGGTGAACACTCAGGATGCGAACCGCGCGCCGGAGCAGACCGGCCATTGCCGTGGGGCCCGCCCGGGTCTACGGTGAGGTCATTCGGCAGTTGTACCCAGTTCGGGGGGATCTCATGGTCAACGGCGTTCATCATCCTGCGTTCCGGCGCACCGCGCTCGGAATCGCCGCGGTTCTGGCGGTCGGCACCGTCGCGGCAGCCACGCCCGCAGTTGCGGCCGGACGGCCGGCACCGCCGTCGCCGTCGACCTCGACCGGATACGGCGGCGCGGTGTCATCCGTCGATGCGGAGGCGAGCGCGGTCGGCCTCGAGGTGCTTCGCAAGGGCGGTAATGCTGCGGATGCCGCGGTCGCCACTGCCGCGGCGCTCGGCGTCACCGAGCCCTACAGCGCGGGCATCGGCGGTGGCGGCTACTTCGTGTACTTCGACGCGGCGACTGGCGAGGTCATGACGATCGACGGACGCGAGACGGCTCCAGCAGCGATGCAGAGCGATGCGTTCATCGTCCCTGGAAGCGTGACTCCCGACACGCCGTTCGGCGTGGCACTCCCGTTCTTCGACGCCGTGTCATCGGGGCTCTCGGTCGGCGTTCCGGGCACGCTCGCCACGTGGGAGGCCGCGCTCGACGAGTTCGGCACGGAGTCGCTGAAGGAGATGCTGAAGCCGTCGATCCTGCTCGCCACGCGCGGGTTCGAGGTCGACGAGACGTTTGCCGAGCAGACGGCCGCCAACGAGGACCGGTTCGAGGAGTTCCCCGCGACGGCAGACCTGTTCCTGCCGAACGGTGCACCGCCGGAGGTCGGGTCGACGTTCACCAACCCCGATCTCGCGAAGACGCTGCGCGACATCGCGCTGCGCGGCACCGACGTGTTCTACGAAGGCGCGATCGCCGATGAGATCGCCGCCATCGTGCAGGACCCGCAGACAGTCGACGCGCCCGAGCTGCCCGCGTACCCCGGGTTCATGACGGCAGAGGACCTCGCCGGCTACGAGGTGCTCTTCCAGGATCCGACGCACATCGAGTACCGCGGGCTCGACGTCTACGGCATGGCGCCGTCGTCGTCGGGCGGCACAACTGTCGGCGAGTCGCTGAACATCCTCGAGAACTTCGACCTGTCGGCCGAGGAGATGGCCCAGAGCCTGCACCTCTACTTCGAGGCGACCGCGCACGCGTTCGCCGATCGCAACGCCTACGTCGGCGACCCGGCGTTCGTCGATGTGCCGACCGGGGTGCTGCTCAGCCAGGACTTCGCCGACGCGCGCGCCTGCGTGATCGATCCGGATGCCGCGTCCGTCAAGCCCGTGCCACCGGCACCGCTCGACGCCGCCGGGTGCGAGCCGGCGGCCGCAGCCGCCGACGTCGACACTGAGAACATCTCGACGACGCACCTCTCGGTCGTCGACCAGTGGGGCAACGCGGTCGCATACACCCTCACGATCGAGCAGACCGGCGGCTCGGGCATGACCGTACCGGGGCGCGGGTTCCTGCTCAACAACGAGCTCACCGACTTCAACTTCGTGCCGAACCCTGACGACCCCAACATCGTCGAGCCCGGCAAGCGGCCGCGGTCGTCGATGTCGCCGACGATCGTGCTCGACGGCGGCGACGTGCGCTACGTCGTCGGTTCGCCCGGCGGCTCGATGATTATCACCACGGTGACGCAGGTGCTGATGAACCGCATCGACCTCGGGATGACGCTTCCCGAGGCCGTTGCGGCGCCGCGTGCATCGCAGCGCAACACCGCGAGGGTCTCGGCTGAGCAGTCGTTCCTCGATGCCTATGGAACCGAGCTTGCAACGTTCGGACACCTGTTCGCCGACCCGCCGCCATCAGAGATCGGCGCAGTGGCCGCGATCGAGGTCGATGCGAGCGGACTCATGACCGCGGCCGCCGAACCCGTGCGTCGCGGCGGTGGCACAGGCCTGGTGGTGAAGCCTGCGCCCTGAGCCATCGCACGGGCCCTCAGCGCTCATGGCCAATGGTTCGCGATCCAGCGGTTCGCGATCCAGCGGTTCATGAGCCAGCGGTTCATGAGCCAGCGGTTCTCGACCCAATGGTTCTCGATCCAATGGCTCCAGATCGGGCATGCCAGTTCCGCCTCATCACTGGATCGGCGTGACACCCTCTCGGCCTGGTCCGAGCGCTCATGACTCCCACTGAGGCGGAACTGGCATACCCGATCCGCACGCAATCCCGCGAAAGGGTCGGTTCGGCCACACAGACTCGTTCGGCCACACAGACTCGCTCGGTCACTCGGGCTCGGGTTCGGACGTGCAGCTAGAGCGCCCGCAAGCGCGGTGCCAGGTCGCGTTCGAAGAGCTCGAGGAACCGTCGCTGGTCATGCCCCGGCGCGTGGAACACCAGGTGGTTGAACCCCCAGTCCACGTACTGCTTGATATCGGCCACGACCCGGTCGGGGTCGGTGCCCACGATCCACCGCTTCGCGATCTGCTCGATCGGCAGCGCGTCGGCTGCCTGCTCCATCTCGATCGGGTCGGTGATGTCGTGCTTCTGCTCCTTCGACAACGACAGCGGCGACCAGAACCGGGTGTTGTCGAGGGCGACGTCGAGGCTCTCCTCGTATGACACCTTGATCTCGATCATCCGATCCAGGTCATCGAAGCCAGGGGCATCCGGTCGCTGAGCCTGTCGAAGCGCCGCACCCTCCTTGACCGCCGGGATCAACTGCTCGGTGTACAGCTCGGCGCCCTTGCCTGAGGTGCAGATGAACCCGTCCCCGGCCCGGCCCGCGTACTTCGCCACGGTCGGACCACCCGCCGCGATGTACACCGGCACCCCGCCCTCGGGCCGGTCGTAGATCGACGCGTCATGCGTCGAGTAGTAGTCACCCGCGAACGTCACCTGGTCGTCACCGGTCCACAGCGCCCGCATCAGCCGCACTGCCTCCCGCAACCGGGCGAACCGCTCCTTGAACTCCGGCCAGTCCTGTTCGCCCGCCCCGCGGAACCCGGTCGCGATCTCGTTCAACGCCTCCCCGGTGCCGAACCCCGCGATGATCCGCCCCGGATACAGGCACCCCAGCGACGCGAACGCCTGCGCCAGCACCGCCGGGTTGTACCGGAACGTCGGGGTCATCACCGAGGTGCCGATCCGCACCTGCGACGTGCGCTCTCCCACCGCCGCCATCCACGCCAACGAGAACGGCGCATGCCCGCCCTTGTGCCGCCACGGCTGGAAATGATCACTCGTCCAGACCGACTCCATGCCGTGCCCCTCGGCCGCGACCGCGATCTCCACCAGCTCGCGGGGCGCGAACTGCTCGGCCGAAGCCTTGTATCCGAGTGTCAGCGTCATGGTGTTCCCTTTCGATCGGCGAGGCGTGCAACGACCTCGGCGGTGTGGTCGCCCACTCCATGGTGCAGCACGGCGGTGAGGCCGTCGACGGTGTCGACGTCGTGCACCAGGCCCGGCCACCCGGATGCCGCGAGCTCGACGAACCCGGCCGCGGCGTGCCGCGCGGCCGAGTCGGGCCCGAACTGCGGCTCGAACACCACACCCGCCACAGCGGTCGCGAGGGTGGTGCCGGTGCCGTCGGCATCACGGACGAAGGCGAGCGGATTCCGCGCCGCGACTTCGAGGGCCGCCGCGAGCTCCTCGGGCCGCAGCCCTGGCAGGTCACCGAGCAACACCGCAACTGACGCAGGCACGTCCTTCCGCTGGTCGAGGAGCGACGAAG
>DASSBT010000065.1:0-9352 GCA_035698465.1 Agromyces sp.
CGCCTCCATCTCGCCGTACGATGCACCGAAATCCGCCATTGCGTCTCGCCTCTCATTCGACTGCCGGGCCTCGAGCCCGGCACCGTTCGTTCCTCACGCTACCGAGGTGCCGCCGAGTCGGCCAATGGGCAGCGGTGCCCATGTCGTCGACCGCCCGAGCGGCAGCTCCTGGTGGTCAGTGCCTCGCGCCGCGGGGTCCGCCCCGTTCCTGGCGGCGCGCCACCGCGGCCAGGGCGAACAGCACGACGACCGTCATCGCCTGGTAGCCGACGAAGGCGCCGAAGTACTCGGATGCATCGACGTCGGCGAACCCCATCGCGATGGTCGCCATCGGCGAGAGCACCGCGATCGAAGCGAGGAGGGTGAGGCGGCCGGCCGAGAGCCGGCCCCTTCGGGCCGACGCGTTCACGTCGCCGCGGCCACCCGAGACGGCCAGCACGATCGCGCCGGCGAGAAGGCTGATCGTCGCCACCCACATCACCGCGAGATGGCTGAGCACGCCGGAGAGCGCCAGCAGCGGCAGCACCGGCGCGATGGCAACCAGAGCGGATCCGAGCAGGCCGCCGGGGTCGGGTGCGTCGGCAGTCGCCCGCCCGGGCGCCGACCGCCGCGTCCGGGCGCGGGCTGCGGCCTCGGCCGCGGCGCCGCGCGGAGACGAAGCCCACGACTGGGCCGTCCGGCCGACGGGCGCGCTTCGCACGGCTTCGGCCACGTCGGCATCGATGACCCCTCGCCGCACGAGGTCCTCCAGCGCGGCCGAGCGCGCCTCGAACGGCACGTCGCCGTTCACCTGGAGGTAGTCGAGTTCGGCGAGGACGTGCCGAGGATCCCGGCCGGGCGGCGTGGTCCGCGCCCACTCGCGCACGTCGGTCATCGGGCCTGGGCTCCGCGTGCCGACCACGCGAACGTGCCGACGATCGCATCGCTCAGGCCGATGAGTTCCTGCAGTTGCGACTCCTCCATCGGCTCCTGCGGGTCCAGCAGGATCGACGTGGAAAGCAACAGTGCGGCGCGACGGGATGCCCCGGGCACCGGTACGAGGTAGTTGACCTGCTCGTCGGCGGCGCCCTCGACGCCCGCGATCCGTGCGAACGAACGGCGCCAGCGAACGATCGCGTGATCCTCGCCGAGGAATTCGGCGCCGTGCTGGCGGAAGAGGTCGGCGACATGGCCGTCGAGCGAGCCGCCGGCCGGATCGGCGATCCGCGAAGCCGTGATCGACATGGGAACGAGGGCCGATTCGTCCGTCGACGTCGGGAGGTAGATCGCGATGCCGTCCTTCGCACGCAGTTCACGGAACGAGGACTTCACCGCCGCCGTGAGCTGGAACTCGAGGTCGGGCCGCGCGAGCCGGCGGATCTTCGCGCGCATCGCGTCGAGCAGCTCCCGCTCGTCGTCGACCGTGAGGTTGTGACGGGTCCATCCCGAGGGGAAGAGCATGCGGAACGACGGGACCCCGTCCGCGGCGCCGGTGGAGGCGAGCATGTCGCTCATGCCAGCACGATCGAGTCGACGATCGACCACAGGTCGGCGGACATGGAACCGATCACGGCCGGGTCGGCGCTCCTGGCGGTGACGATGACCGTGGCCTCGTCGCCGGGCGCGAACAGGTAGCCCATCTCGGCCATCGTTCCACCGCCTGCCGCTGCCGGGGCGATGCGCGTATACCCCACGCCGTCGCCGAGGCCGGCGGCCCGCACCTTCGTCGGACGCATGGCGACCTCGCTCGGGAGCGCGGCGACGATGGCCTCGAGGTCGGAGCCGTCGCTGCCGCGATCGCCGACGAACATCTCCACGTATCCCGCGGCGGGAAGCCCGAACGGGCAGTACCACAGCGCGACCGTGCGGCTCGGGTCGAGTTCCCGATGCTGCACCGCCAGGAGCTCGGGCAAGCGCGATGCGAGAGGTTCCGTGTTCCAGGGCTCGCTCACCGGAGAGGAGGCTGCGAGGCGAGCGGTCCAGGCTTCGAGATCTGCGTCGGCACCGTCGGGGAAGCCTGACGGCACCGGCATCCACCATTTGCCTTCGTAGTCGAGGGAGTACGTCAGCATCCCTCCAGAATACGGTGTCGTCCCGGCCCCGTCGCTCACGGGGTGCGGGCCAGCTCGGAGGCCCAACGATCGGTCGGATCGGTGATCGCCTCGACGCCCTGGTTGCCGAGTTCGTACGCACCCCAGCCCGGCTTGACCACGCTGTCGATGATGTTGAACGCCTGATCGGTCAGCGTGCTGCCGTGTTGCATGCCGTCGAGCACCGTGCCGGCGAGGTATCCGTCGACGCGGTTCGTCACGGCCACGCCGTACTGCGCGTACGCACCGGAGATTCCGTCGGCCGTCGCGCCCCCTGTGCCGCCGAGGATGCGGGAGACCCAGCCCGACGGTCCCGTGTACGAGAGGCCTGCGAGGTCGTCGCCGAAGGCGCGGACCTGGCTGATGATCCCGCTCGACTGGGTGAGGTTGCCCGCGGAGTTCACCACGGGTGCCGACCGGAAGAAGTTCGTGAAGCCGTTCAGCGCCCGCATCTCGCGGAAGGCGGTGAGGCCGACGAGGTCCGACCCGAAGCCCGTGAGGAACGCGCCGACGCCGGTCTGCCCCTTGAAGACCGAGCCGAGCTTGGCAAGCCGGCCGAACGGGATGACCCCGATCGCCGCGATGGCGATGTCCCACCCGTTGCCGCGTCCGGCGGCGACCTTCCAGATCGTGAGGCCGAGGGTCGCGATGCCGGCGATCACGCCGAGCAGGGCGATGATCGGACCGCCGATCACGATCGCGAGCACCGCGAGCACGACTCCGGCGACCGCTAGCACCACGAGGATGCCCTCGATGAGCGGCAGCGCGTTGTCCCAGAAGCTGTCGGACACGCCCCGCTCGTTCGCGTCCTCGAGGCCGTTGAGCGCGTTCTCGTACGCGTCATCCCATGTGTCGAACGGCACGTCGTAGCGCGTCGCCTCCTCGAGCCACGCGTCATACGCGTCATCGCGTGACGTACGGAGGTCGGCGACGTCACCGGCGCGCTCGGTCGCCTGCTCCGGCGTCTCATCGGCGGGCGCCGGCGCATCCGCCGCATCGGTGTAGGTGCCGCGAGCGGTCTCGTAGGTCGCCCACAGCTCGACGCAGTTGTCGGCGACGGTGTTCAGCAGCGTCTGCACCTCGACGAGCGCCTCGCCGTATTCGCGGAGCACCTTGCCGCTCGGCTCGTACCGCTGACCGGCGCGGTCGAGATCCTCGTGGAGGTCGCCCACGTTGTCGCGAATGCGCTCGATCGAGTAGCCCCTGCCCTCCGCACCGTCGGCGATCGCCTTCAGGATGCCAGCGGACTCCCGCATCTGCATGCCGAGCGACTCCATCTCGGTGCCTCGCGAACGGATCGCGGCGCCGTCGCCGAAGATGCGCTCGATCCGATTGCCACAGGGTGACGGGTCCAACTCAGTTCCTCTCCGGGAGGGCGGCGGTCTCGCCGCGGTCGACCGAGAGCGATGCGCTCGCCTCGGTGTCCCAATCGGTCCAGGCCGTGCCGACCTCCTCCACGTGCTTCTGGATCTCCTCGACGTCCATCTTGAGGGTCTCCCGCTTGTCATCCCAGGCCGACTCGAAGGAATCGGCCGCATCGCGCAGCCCTGTTCGCCCGTAGGGGGCACCGATGGCCGATTCGAGGGCTCCCGAGCGGTCACCGGCCTTGTCGAACTCGACGATGATCTGCTTCAGCGAGCCGTTCAGCTCGTTCAGCACCTCGTACGGAATCAGTACACCGTCGCTCACGGTTCACTCCTGTTCGATCGAATCGGAAGACGGCCGCGACCGGACTTCGCGGCCGGATGCTCCGACGCGGGTTCAGCCGCCGGCGAGCTGCTGGTCGAGGTCCTGGATCGCCTGCATCATCCCGCGCAGCGCCTCGCCCATCTCACCGATACCGTCGACCGCCGACTTCAGGCCCGTCGTCAGCTCCTCGTACCCCTGCCCGAACTTGCCCGACGCATGCTGCGTCTTGAAGTCGTTGCCCAGCAACGAGTCCACCGAGCTCTTCAACTGGTCGAGCTGACCCTGGATGTCGTCACGAGCGTCCGACAGCTTGTTCGCCATCGCCTCCATCTCGCCGTACGATGCACCGAAATCCGCCATTGCGTCTCGCCTCTCATTCGACTCTCGGGCCGATCCGGTGATCGACCCGTCCCACACGTTACCGATGGTCTTCAGCACCGCACATGGGCACCGCTACCCATCAACCAGGCCGCCGCTCAGACGGGTCATCCGACCACGATCGGCAGCTGCACGGTCGTTGTGCGGCCGTTCTGCACGAAGATCCCGCGACCCTCGGGGAACTCGCTCCGCTTCACCTTCGGGAACGGCGTCTTGAACACCGAGTCTCCGTCGAAGGCGTCGGGGCGGAGCGCGATGCCGCGCCGGCCGGCCTTGAAGTCCCCGACGAATCCGAACCCGCTCGACAGGGCGGAGACATCCGCATCGCCGATGAGCAGGTGCTCGCTCCGGTTGATCGCCTGGAAGAGCTCCTTGAGCGAGCGCTCCGCATCCGTGTCGGCGAACTGGGTCACGCCCTCGACCACGACGACCATCCGTCCGGGGATGCTCTCGTCGGGCACGACCTCGATCAGCTCCCGGGCCAACTGCTTCACGTCGTCGATGGTCACGGCGCTGCGGATCCACGGGGCGTGGTCGGCCAGCTGCGCGCGCCGGCCGGCGATGTGGAACAGCCGCACGTTCGAATCGTGTCGTCGGAGCGCGCCGACGAGGGCCTTCAGGGCGTTGGACTTCCCGCTCTGCGGCGGGCCCGTCACGACGAAGGTCCCGACGGGCTCGAACCCGATCGGGCCGAGCGTGTCGTCGGCGATCCCGAGCACCGGCTCGTCGCCGATCGCGACCGGCAGCTGCGCCTCGGGGAAGCTCGTCGGCAGCGCACCCACCTCGGGCGCCTCGGGCGCTCCCGACGCTCGGAGCCGGGCGGCGACCACGTCGAGCGCCTTGGACTGCTCGGCGACGTTCGTCGTTCCCCCGAGTACGGCGATCTGCGTCTCGAAGCCGTCGACGATCGCGCGACCGGGCGGCGAGGTCTCATCGAGCACGTCCTTCGGGACGCCGAGCACCTGGTAGCCGGATTCGTCGGAGAGCCGCAGCACGAGCCGTTTCGAGATGTTCGCGCTGACGGCCGTCGGCACGGCGCCCGAGCGGTCGGCGGTGACCACCGCGTGGACGCCGAGCGGCCGGCCCTCGCCGAGCACGCGCATGAAGGTGTTGTAGAACGGCAGCCTGGCCGTCGTCGAGTCCCATTCCGTGCGGAACTGGCCGAACCCGTCCAGCAGCAGGATGACTCGGGGCTCCCGCCGACCGGTCAACTCGCGGTACTCCGTGATGCTCGCGGCGTTGACCTCGCTGAACGCCTTCGCACGACGATCGAGCAGGTCGCCCAGCGTGCGGAGGAGTCGTTGCACACGCTCGGGATCGTCGCCGCCGACGATCGATCCGACGTGCGGTAGCGTCTCGAGCGATCGCAGGCCACCCGCCGCGAAGTCGAGGCCGAAGACCTGCACGTGGCCGAGTTCGGGACGCAGCCCAGCGGCGACGGCGACGGTGCGCAGCGCCGTGGACTTGCCGGCGCCGCTCGTGCCGTAGACGAGCATGGCGCCGTCCCGGTCGGGCGTGAACGTGATCGCCTCCTGCAGCTGGCGCTCGGGCACGTCCGCGAGCCCGAGGGTGATCGCGGTGTCGCCGGAGACGGGGAGGTCCTCGAGATCGACCGTCGCGGCGAGGTCGTCGAGCCACGGTCGACGCGGCATGGGGATGCGGGCCTCGTTGGCGGCCGAGACGAGCGTGCGCACCATCCGCTTCTGGTCATTGGGGCCGAGGTCCGCGTCGTGGGACTCGGACTCCGCCTCGCCGTCGGCCTCCCAGGGCGTCGCCGCACCGAACCGGAGCTCGGCGATGCTGACCTCGGCCTTCGCCAGCTCGTCGGTCGTCCATCCTCCCGCGTAGGCGGACTGGAACGACACGAGTCGACCCGGACCGGTCTTCGCGATACCGCGACCGGGGATGGACGGATCGAACGATCCGGCGACCGGGTCGCCGACCACGTCGCGCGAATCCGACTCGTCAGCCATCCGGAGGGCGACGCGGAGGTTCGTGTTCGCTCGGAGGTTGTCCTTGATGACACCGGCGGGACGCTGGGTCGCCATGATCAGGTGGATGCCGAGGGACCTTCCGCGCTGGGCGATGTCGACGACCCCGTCGACGAATTCGGGGACCTCGCCCGCGAGCGCGGCGAACTCGTCGATGACCAGGACGAGCGCCGGCGGGGTCTCGGGGTCGCGTCGCTTCTCCAGCTCGAGGAGGTCCTTGGCCTTCTTGCGGTTGAAGAGGTGCTCGCGGTGGTGGAGTTCGGCCCGAAGGCTCGTGAGCGCCCGTCGCACGAGATGCGGGCTGAGGTCGGTCACGAGTCCGACGCAGTGCGGCAGGTCGACGCAGTCGGCGAAGGCCGAGCCGCCCTTGTAGTCGACGAAGAGGAAGGTGACGCGGTCGGGGCTGTACTCGGCGGCCATGCCGAGCACCCACGCCTGGAGGAACTCGGACTTGCCCGAGCCGGTCGTGCCGCCCACGAGGGCGTGCGGACCCTGCGTTCGCAGGTCGAGCGCCATCGCGTCGGGGTTGCTCTGGCCCACGAACGCCTTGAGGGTGCTCGCGCGCCGGAGTCGTGGGAGCACGGAGCCGGAGCGGTCGAGGATCGAGTTGTTCTGGCGCCACCGCTCCACCACGCTGCCGGGGTGCTCGGCGAACTCGTGTCCGATCACGCCGAGCATCGGGACGTGGCGCGGGAGGTCGCTCGAGTCCTCGATCACCGTGCTCGCGTCCACGACCGGGGCGAGACGCTTCGCGAACACCTCGGCGTAGGTCCGGGACACGCCCTCGACGCGCACCGAGGAGTACTGCTCTCCGGCGCGCACGAACCCGACGACGGCGTCCTCGAGGCCGCCGGAGGCATCGATGTACGTGCGGCATGCAGCGGGCAGGGACTCGACCGTCGGCCCGACGAAGACCGTGTAGATACCGGCATCCGGCCCTCGTTCGATGAGCTGGGTCAGGCGAGGACGATCCACCGGTGCATCGGCGGAGACGAACAGCACGAGAGCCGTGTCGCCTTGGTCGGCACCGCCCGGGCTGATCGCGCTGCCGACCTGGGCGCCGAGCGCCATCGAGGCGTCCTCGGGGCGGAGGGGGCCGCGTCGGGTGGCGGCCCCCGGCAGTCCTGCCAGGATCGAGCCCTCGAGCGCGTTCAGCAGCTGGGTACCGGCCGACTGGTTGTCGGCGAGGGCGATGTCGGCGAAGGGATTCCGGGTGCTCGTCGTGTGCGGCAGCCACTTCATCCACTCGAGTTCCTGCGACCACGCGGGATCCACGATCGCGGCCGTGATGATCTCGTTCGGCGCATGGAGCCCGAACAGTTGCATGCCGATGCCGCGCATGACGTCGGCGGCGAGGTGCTGCGGCCCTGCGATGCCGATGGCTCCCGAGCTCGGGAGCAGCTCGATGAGGGGGACCTCGTCGATGTCCTCGAAGCGGGTGCGGAGCTTCGTGACCTGCCGCTGGTACCGCGCGATGCCGGTCTCGGTGCCGCCGGCCTGCTGGATGGTGTTGCGGCTTCGGGCCCGCCCGACGCCGAGCCGCAGGGAAAGGAAGTTCCAGTGCTCGGGCCGGCGGGTCCAGAGCAGCGGTCCGAGTCGCATGGCCTCGTCGTACACGCCGGCGACCGGTGGGGCCTCGGCGTGCCGGCGCGTGCGTTCGACGTCGACCTGCTCCGCGAGCGCGATCTCGAGGTCTTCGATCTGCGTCTCGAACGTCTCGATCTCCTGCCGAAGCTTCTTGCCGCTCTGCGTGCGCTGCCCGATGAAGTTGCCGAGCATCATCACGGGCGCCATGAACACGAGGAGCAGCGACGCCGGCCGCTGGGTGATCGCGAAGATCGCGAAGCCCATGAGCACCGGTGAGACCACCATCGGCCACGGGAACATCCGAGGGTTCGACTCCGTCGGCACGGCCGGCTGCGGGAACTCGGTGCCGGGGTAGCGCGGCTCAACGCGAGGCGACCGGTTGAACATGAGCATGCCGCCGCGCTCGAGCACCGGGTCCTCGCCCGTGTCCGCCGACGAGAGCGGAGTGATCGAGACCTCGGTGTCGCCGATCACGATGACCTGCCCGCCGACGACCCGGACGCGCTGCACGAGGCCGCCGTCGACCAGCACGCCGTTCGCGGAGTTCAGGTCGACGACCTCGATCGAGGAGCCCACCTCGATGCGCGCATGACGCTTGGACACCAGCGGGTCCGAGAGCACGATGTCGACGCCCTGCGCCGCCTGGCGGCCGATGACCGCGTGGCCCTTGCGCAGCTCGATGCGGCGACCGGCGTCTGGTCCGTTGTGGATCTGCAGCACGGCGGCCGGCGCGCCCGTGGACAGCACGGGGCGGCCGGTGTCGGCCACGACGGCCGCGTTGAAGCCCGACCCGATGGATGCATCGCCGATGAGCACGTCGGGTTCGAGCACGACCGGTTCGCTCGAGGTCGGCGGGGCCACGGCGAGGGTCATCCGGACGTCGGGATGGCGCGACAGCCGGCCGCTCGTCGGGTCGGTGTCGGCGATCGCCCGCGCGACATCACCGACCGTCGCGGTCGAGTCGGCGGTGACGACGATGTCCACCGGCGAACCCGCCTGACGGCGCAGTCCGAGCTTGAGCTTCATCTGCCGACCTCCGGCGCGTTGACGAGGGTGAACGATCGCCCGCCGAGCACGACTCGCGTTCCCGGCGGGAGCGCGTGCCGGACGCCCGGCGCCAGCGCTCGAGTGGATCCGTCGGGGAACTCCGCGACGGTTCCGTTCTTCGAGGAGCGATCCGTCACCCAGAATCCCGTCCCGTCGACTCCGAAGGCCGCGTGCGTCTTCGAGATGCGCATGCTCTCGTCGGTGAGCGGAACGAGTTGCCCGATCTGCTCGCCCGCATCCGGAGCCGGAGCTCGTCCGATCAGTCCGGTAGCGGATGCCGCGAAGCGGATGCCGTCGTCGAAGACGAGGACATACCCGTGCTCGGTGGTGGCGTCCGCCCGTGCGGATGGGGCCTGCGCGGCGGGTTGCGTGCCCGGGGTCGCCGCGGCTGGGGCCTGCGCGGCGGGTTGCGTGCCCGGGGTGGCCCCGGTGGCGGGCCGCGCGACGGATGCGACCGGGGCGATCGGTGGCGGCGTCCACTCGGCGCCGGTGCCGGCGGACACGACACCCGAGCTCGAGCGGGACCCGGGAATGAAGGTGTGCTCGTCGAGCGCGCGGTCAGTCGCGAGCGACGGGAGCCTCGTCCGCTCG
>DASSBT010000066.1:0-10424 GCA_035698465.1 Agromyces sp.
GATAGCGGTCTCGATCGGCGTCGAGACGTCGGTGTTCACGACATCGGGCGACGCGCCCGGGTAAGCGGTCACGATCGAGAGCTGTGGGAACTCGATCGAGGGTGCGAGCTCCTGCTTCAGGCTCGACAGCGCGATGCCGCCGAAGATCGCCACCACGACCGTGATCAGCGCGATGAGCGCGCGGTTCTTCATGCTGATCGCGGCAAGCAGGTGCATTCCATGATTCTCGCAGGGGCATGCCTCGGGAAGGTCACGGGCCGCTGGGAATCGATGCGGCGGTGGACGGATGCCGATCGCACGCGATAGCGTCGGAGAACCGGAGGTGATTCCCCGATGGGGCCAGCGGACGACGTGCGGCAGGTGCCATGGCTCCGCTATGCCCTGCTCGCGGTCGCCCTCACGGCGATGTGGCTCGTCATCAGCCTGTTCTCGAGCGCCCCGAGCGCCTCTGCCGATGAGCGGGATTCGGGCGCCGGCCTGCTCGGCACCGTCGGCTCGCTGCTCGGCACCGTCACGACCGTCACCGAGGGCGCCGGCGACACACTCGGCGATGTCGTCGACACGGTCGTCGACCCCGTGAACCAGGTGCTCCAGCCGGTGGTCGACGCGGCCCCGGCACCGGTCGCCGAGGCCGTACCGGTCGTCGTCGACACGGCGACGGATGCCGCGAACGGCACGGTTTCAGAAACGAACACGGCGGTCGCCACCACCGTCAACGGACTCACCGGAACGCTCTCGGGCGTGGCAGGCGGCGGCACCGTCGGCGCCGTGACTGCCCCCGTCGTCGGCCTGATCGACGGCGTCGTCGGCAGCGTGCCGATCGTCGGCGACCTCGTCGGCGACGACTCGCTCAGCGGCGTGGTCACCCCGGTCACCGGCCTCGTCGACGGCACGCTCGGAGCGGTCGTCGGATCAACGGGCGAACTGCCCGCCGACGGTACCGGCGTGCTGCCGCACCTTCCAGACGTTCCGCTGCTGCCGGGTGACTTCGAAGTGCCCGGCGAGCCCGGTGAGCCCGGGGCCGTGACGCCCCCTGCGACTGCGGCATCCGGCGCTCCTGCACCGGCGACACCACCGGGTGCATCGGCACTTGCCGGGGTGATCGGGCCGCTGGGCGCGGCATCCGGCATCGATGACACGCTCGCTCTGGGCGGCAGTCTGGCACCCCCGGGCGGTGACCTGCCCACTTCGCCTCCTTCGCCCGCAACGCCCGCATCGCCGGGCGGTGGCGGGGCAGCGAGCGGAGCGTCCGGGGCTGGCGCGGGCGCGGCATCCGGAACCTCCGACGCGGCGTTCGCCGCGCTCGAACTCGACGCACTCGCGTCACTTGTTTTGCACGCGGTCGACGACGCGCTGCCGTCGTCGCCGGTGTACGACACCGACTCCACCCCTGACTGACGGGGGCCGTTCCGCCGCACGCATCCGCGTGCTGCACGCATCTGCGTGCCCGGCGGACACGGTCATCGTTCCCGGCTCGGGAGCGACATCCCACATCAGTTCAGGAGGACTGGATCATGAAGAAAATGATTTCGAGGGCGCTGTATGCGACCCTCTTCACCGGGGGGCTCATGCTTCTCGGAGCGGGCGTCGCGCACGCCTCGGAGACGAGTGGAGACGACGGCATCCTGTCGGGTTCCCTGCTCGACATCTCGATCGAGGCGCCTGTGACCGTCAGCGGCAACGCGATCTCCGTCATCGGGGATTCGACGTCGTCGGATGCCACGACGGTCGTCGAGACCGGCGGTGGCGCGTCCGAGCCGGTCGCCGTCACTTCGGGTGACGACGGCATCCTCTCGGGTACGCAGGCGCTCATCGACGTGGCGGTTCCGGTGACGGTCGGCGGCAACGCCGTCTCCGTCATCGGCGACTCCTCGTCGAGCGACGCCGAGACGGTGGTCGCCACAGCCGAGCCGGTTGCGGCTGAGCCGGCCGCGGCATCCGACACCGAGGTTGCGGAGACGAGCGGCGAGGACTCGATCCTCGGCGGCACGCAGGCCCTCATCGACCTCTCGGTTCCGGTGACAGTGAGCGGCAACGCGATCTCGGTCATCGGCGACTCGTCGACCGACGACGCACAGACCTGGGTCGCCACGGGCGACACGGGCCAGGGCGACGCCGACGGCGTGGATGCGTGGACCTCGGGTGAGGACTCGATCCTCGGCGGCACCCAGGCGATCATCAACGGCAGCCTGCCGGTGACGGTGAGCGGCAACGCCATCTCGGTGATCGGCGACAGCACATCGACGGATGCCACGACCATCGTGGTTCCGGGAACCGGGGGCGGTTCCGCCATCACGGACGGAACGGACGGGCTGCTCGGAGGAACACAGCTCATTCCGAACCTGTCGCTGCCCATCACGATCGGCGGCAACGCGATCTCGGTGATCGGTGACAGCGAGACGGACGGATCGACGACCATCGTCGTTCCGACGGACCCCACGGACCCGACGGACCCGACGGATCCCACGGACCCGACGGACCCCACGGACCCGACGGACCCGACGGACCCCACGGATCCCACGGACCCCACGGACCCCGCGAACCCGGGCACGCCGGGTGACACCGCATCCACGGTGGCGTCGGGTGACACGAACGCCGTCGAGGCGTCCGGAACACTCGCGTCGACCGGCGCGAACACGGCGGGCCTCGGCCTCGCCGGGCTCGCGCTCCTCGCAGGCGTGATGCTCATCGGCATCCGCCGACTCGCGCAGCGATTCGCTACGCGACGCTGATCGGGTGAAGGCCCGGCGCCGCCCTACCGGCGCCGGGTCGCCGATCCCATCCGGCATTCACACCACGCTTCCGTGTCATCGTTTCGGGTCGGTGGCACGGCGGGCCGCGCCAAAGCGACGTGCAGGTGCACGGCCGCTCTTTCGGGAGAGCGAGCCGGTCAGACCGTGCGTCGCGGTGCGGCAGAAACGGGGTGGCGGACGAGTCTCGTCCGCCACCCCGGCTTCCACCCGGGCTTCCACCCGGTACTTGCATTCCCACTCCGACTGCCTATGCTGAGGGCACCACACGGATGTGCGAGGTGCCGATGACCCCCGATCACGCCGCGGTCGTGGAGCACCGCTCGGTGTTGGACTGCGCACCGCTCGCCCCGAGGGAACGCTTCGATGCATGGCGTGACGCCGTCAACCACAGCTTCGTCCCACTGACCGCAGACCACCCCGGCCATCGCGATCGCGACGGTTTCATGGGCGCGCTCGTGTCGCAACCACTCGGCCGCACGAGTGTGAGCACCGTCTCAGGATCGCCCGTGCACGTCTCCCGCTCCTCACGTGAGATCGCGCAATCCGACCCGGGGCACATCAAGCTCGGTCTTCAGCTGAACGGCTACAGCGTGATCGCACAGGACGGTCGCGATGCGGCGCTCGCTCCAGGCGACTTCGCCCTCTATGACACGACGCGCCCGTACACTCTCGACTTCGACGGCACGTACCGCATGTTCGTCGTGATGTTCCCCGTCGAAGCGCTGAGAGTGGATCGGCGCACGCTGTCCGAGCTCACCGCATTGCGTTTCTCGGGTCGTCAGGGCATCGGGGCGATCGCCTCGAGTTTCCTTGCCGCGATCAGCCGCCAACTCGACGACGGCGCACTGGGCGGGGCGCTTCCACTCGCCGACGCCGTGCTCGACATGCTGTCGGCGACGATCGCCGAGCGTACAGAGACGATGGGCGCTCTTGATGAAGACACTCACCGCAGGATGCTGCGCGCCCGTGTCGAGGCGTATATCCGCATGCACCTGTCCGACCCTGATCTCACCGTCGCCGGCATCGCGGACACGCACCACGTTTCGGTCCGTTACCTGCAGAAGCTGTTCGAGGAGCGGCATGAAACGGTGAGCGGATGGATCCGGAGTTGCCGCCTCGAGGAATCGCGACGCGACCTCACGAGCCCCTTTGCATCGGGCACCGCGATCGCCGCCGTCGGCGCGCGATGGGGATTCGCCGACGCCGGGGCCTTCGCCCGAGCGTTCCGCAAGCAGTACGGCACCACTCCCAGTGAGTACCGGGCTTCGGCCCACGGCATCGACTGACGACCCGATCGGCTCCAGATGCACGGTGCTGTGCCGCGCACGCACGAAGCACGGGCGCCGCTTCCGCACGGCATCGCGGCGTGCGTAGCATCCGGGAGGACAACGACGTTCCGACCGAAGGAGAGCCGATGACGGCGACAACCACCATCCTGGACAGCATCAGTGTCCCGATGGACGTAGGGCGACCGATTCCGGATGCCGCGACCCGAGAGACGATCGCATACGCACCGAAGCATTCCGTCGAGGATCTCGACCGTGCGATCGCTTCTGCTCGCGATGCCCAACCGGCGTGGGCCGCGCTCGGTCACTCCGAACGCTCACGCATCCTCAATGCGATCGCGGACGACCTCGAGGCCAACGCGGAGGAACTCGCCGTGCTGCTCTCGCGGGAGCAGGGCAAGCCGCTCGACGGGCCGAACGCGCGGTTCGAGATCGGAGCCTGCGCGACCTGGACCCGAAGTGCCGCTGACACGCCCCTCGAGCCGGAGGTCGTATTCGAAGATGGCGGCGCTCGCGCCGAGGTGCACTACGACCCGCTCGGTGTCGTCGGTGCCATCGGGCCATGGAACTGGCCCATGATGATCGCCGTGTGGCAGATCGCGCCGTCGTTGCGCATGGGCAACACCGTGGTCGTCAAGCCGAGCGAATACACCCCGTTGTCAGTGCTCGCACTGGTTGAGGTGTTCAATCGGCACCTGCCTGCGGGTGTGCTCACCGCCATCTCCGGCGACCGCGAGGTCGGCGCCGCGATGGCCGCACACTCGGGCCTCGACAAGATCATGTTCACCGGCTCGACTGCGACCGGGCGACGGATCGTCGAGGCATCCGCTCAGAACCTCGCGCGACTGACCCTCGAACTCGGCGGCAATGACGCCGGCATCATCCTGCCCGGCACCGATGTGTCGAAGGTCGCGCAGGATCTGTTCTGGGGCGTCTTCCTCAATACCGGTCAGACATGCGCCGCACTCAAGCGGCTCTACGTGCACGACTCGATCTACGACGAGGTCGTCGACGCCCTCGCCGCCCTCGCACAGGCGATGCCCATGGGTCGCGGGCTCGACGAAGGCAACGTGCTCGGTCCGTTGCAGAACGAGAAGCAGTTCGAGATAGTGAAGGGGCTCGTCGACGACGCGCGAGCACGCGGTGCGCGCATCGTCACCGGCGGTGAGCCTGCCCCCGAACTCGGCCCGCTGTTCTACCGCACGACGATCGTCGCCGACATCGAGGATGGTGCCCGGCTTGTCGATGAGGAGCAGTTCGGTCCGGTCGTCCCGGTCATCCGCTACACGGACGTCGACGATGCCGTACGCCGGGCGAACGCGTCCACGCAGGGATTGGGCGCTTCAGTGTGGTCGAGCGACCCCGACGAGGCCGCGGCGGTTGCGCTGCGCATCGAGGCCGGCACGGTGTGGATCAACGCACACGGCGCTATCCACCCCCAGGTACCGTTCGGCGGCGTCAAGGCGTCGGGCTACGGACACGAGTTCGGCATCGCGGGCCTGAAGGCAGTTGCCGCACCGAAGGTCATCTCACGCTGACCACCGCATTCGCGGCAGGGTCCGCTCCCGAGGAGCGGACCCTGCCTGCAAGTCGGAGCGGACCCCGCCTGCACGCGGGGAAGGCTGCGACGTTTCGAGAGGAAAGGAACCCGAATGAACACGCTGATCGCGATGACGCATCGGCCTGATGCGACTCACACCCATGGGCAGCGGGTGACCACACCGGTCGAGGCGGCGCACCCGCTCGACCCGCTCAGCGACGGGGAGATCGCCACCGTGCGTCGCGTCCTCGAAGAGGCCGGCCACATGACCGAGCACGTGCGCGTGCCGATGCTGCTTCCGCTCGATCCGCCGAAGGATGTGGTCGCGGCGTTCAAGAGCGGAGACCTGATGGACCGCCGAGCGGTCGTCACCCTCCTCGACCGATCGACCGGGGCGCAGGCCGAGGTGGTCGTGGCGATCACGCGGGAGGAGATCGACGACTACCGGATCCTCCCGACGGACGTGCCCCCGTACGGGCAGGCGCAGGTCTTGCTCGAGGAGTTCTTCGACGTCGGAGACATCGTGAAGGCCTCGCCCGAGTGGCGGGCGGCGATGGAGCGCCGCGGACTCTCCGAATACATCGACACCTGCTTCTGCTCACCCCTCGCGCCCGGCTCCTTCGGCCGCGAGGACGAGCTGGGCCATCGGATCCTGCGTTCCCTCACCTACCTGGTGCCGAATGAAGGTGACAGCCCCTGGGCGCACCCGGTCGAGGGGCTGCTCGCTCGTGTGAACCTCACCGAGCGTCGCGTCCTCGATGTCTACGACGAGGGCGACACCCCCACACCCATGGAACACGGGAACTACGGCCTCGATGTCCGCGGCCCTGCACGCTCCACGCTGAAGCCGATCGACATCACGATGCCCGAAGGCCCGAGCTTCTCGGTCGACGGGAACGACGTGCAGTGGGAGAACTGGAAGCTGCACGTCGGCTTCAACGCGCGCGAAGGACTCGTGCTCAGCAATATCTCCTTCCGGGACGGGGACGAGGACCGCCCGGTGCTCACCCGGGCAAGCGTGCCGGAGATGATCGTGCCCTATGGCGATGTCGACGAGACCCGATATTGGATCAGCTACTTCGACGCCGGCGAATATCTGCTCGGCAAGAACGCCAACGCCCTCTCGCTCGGCTGCGACTGCCTGGGGGTGATCCACTACTTCGACGGTTTCGTGGCAGATGACCATGGACGTCCCTTCAAGATCCCCCAGGTCATCTGCATGCACGAGGAGGACTACGGGATCCAGTGGAAGCACACCGATCTGGACGGCAGGACGGACACCCGTCGCAGCCGACGACTCGTGGTCAGTTACTTCGCCACGATCGGCAATTACGACTACGGCTTCTTCTGGTACTTCTACCTCGACGGATCGATCCAGCTCGAGGCCAAGGCCACGGGCGTGGTGTTCGCGGGAGCAGGGACTCCCGGTGCGGATGATCCGCACAACACCGAGGTCGCGCCCGGCGTGTTCACCCCGGTGCACCAGCACATCTTCTCGGCGCGCCTCGATGTCGCCATCGACGGCGAAGACAACACCCTGCACGAGATCGAGGTCGAGCAGATCCCGATGGGTCCCGAGAACCCGAAGGGCAACGCCTTCACGTGGAAGAACACTCAGCTGAATTCCGAGGCGGAGGCGCAACGACTTGCGAACGGCCTCACGAGCCGGGTGTGGGAGGTGGCGAGCGCGCACCGAACGAATCACACCGGGAAGCCGACCGCGTACCGGCTGATTCCCGAGGGGAAATCGACTCTGCTCGCCCAGCCCGAGTCATCCGTCTATGCTCGGGCGAACTTCGCCACGAAGCACCTGTGGGGCACGCGGTTCAGCCCTGATGAGATCTACCCTGCGGGCCGGTACCCGAATCAGAGTGCCGGCTGGGAGGGCCTTCCGACGTGGACGAAGGCTGATCGAAGCCTTGACAGCGAGGACATCGTGCTCTGGCACCAGTTCGGACCGACGCACCTTCCGCGCACGGAGGATTGGCCGGTCATGCCGGTCGACTACTCGGGGTTCTGGTTCAAGCCGCACGGATTCCTCGATCGAAACCCGACGATGGACCTTCCTTCCGATGCGCGATCGAGTTGTGCCGTGGAGGGCGACACCTGCTGCTCGTGACGACGACGCGGCCGCACCGGTGGGTGGTGCGGCCGCGATCCGAACTCCCAACCGGCCGGTCGGCCGGCCTCATCACACGACCAAACCGACGGGCGCAATGTCGCATCCGTCTTCACTCGAGCAGCAGTGTCGCTGTTCGGAGAGGAATCCTGAAATGACCACTCAACGAGAAGCTCCTCAGCTGGAGGAGACACGGGGCGCACATCGTCTCAGCACTCGCGCTCTCGGGGCGCCGGCGATCACCCTGATGATCATCGCCGCATCTGCCCCGTTGACCGTGATAGCGGGCGGGGTGCCGACATCGTTCGCGGTGACCGGCTCGATGGGCATCCCCATCGGATATCTGGTTCTCGCAGTGATGCTGATCGTCTTCTCGGTCGGCTTTGCGGCGATGGGCCGTTTCATCACCAATGCCGGTGCGTTCTACCCGTACATCGCCCGCGGCCTCGGACGACCGCTCGGGGTCGGAGCGTCCTTCACGGCCCTGGTCGCCTACAACACCATGCAGATCGGTATCTACGGGCTGTTCGGTTTCCAGCTCGCTGATGTCATCAACCAGAAGTTCGGCATCGAGACCCCGTGGTGGCTTTGGGTTCTCCTGTGCATCGCGGTCGTCGGGGTGCTCGGAGTGAACCGTGTCGACCTCTCGGCCAAGGTGCTCGGCGCGCTCGTGCTGCTCGAGTTCGCCGTGGTGATCATCTTCGATGTCGTCGCGCTCAGCGTCGCCCCCGAAGGGGCGAACATGGTCACCCTGAACCCGTCCGTGATCACCGACCCCGTCTTCGGCATCGTGCTCCTCTTCAACTTCGCCGCATTCATGGGGTTCGAGGGTGCCGCGATCTACAGCGAGGAAGCGAAGGATCCGAAGCGGACGGTCCCCCGAGCCACGTATGCCGCGGTGGCGATCATCGGCCTGTTCTACGCATTCAGCGCATGGGCCTTCTCCATCGGCATCGGCCCGTCGAACATCGTGGACGCCTCGAGAGAGGCGGGCCCCGGCCTGATGTTCGCCTTCATGGGCGAGAACGTGGGCATCATCGTCGCCGACCTGATGATGGTCCTGTTCCTCACGAGCCTGTTCGCTGCGCTTCAGTCGTTCCACAACGCCGTCGCCCGGTACTTCTTCTCGATGGGCCGAGAGGGAGTCCTGCCGCGGGCGTTCTCACGCACGAATCGTGCGGGCGCACCGGTTGCGGGATCGATCGCCCAGTCGACGATCGCCGTACTGGTGGTGATGGGATTCGCACTTGCCGGTGGTCTGCTCGGTGGAGACGCTGAGCTCGGTCCACTCTTCCCGGTGTTCACGATGTTCACCTGGCTCACGAACACCGGGGCCATGGGACTCGTGCTCCTGATGCTGCTGTCAGCCCTCGCGGTGATCGGCTTCTTCCGGAGGAACCACCACGGCCTCAACGTCTGGACCCGGATCATCGCGCCGACGATCTCCGCGCTGTTCCTTCTGTGGGTGCTGTTCATGGTGCTCACGAACTTCCAGCTCATGCTCGGCCAGGCGGTTCCCGACGCGAGCACCTTCGTTCTGCCGGGTCTCATCTTCGCCGGAATGCTCGGCGGCCTGATCTGGGGCCTGGTCCTCAAGTCGAGGGACCCGGCGCTCTACCGGAACATCGGCCACGGTGCCGACGGGCCCGAAGACGTCGACGCCGACGCCGACGCTGGCTCAAGTCGATAGCCGACTCCTTCCATGTTGCCGGGCTGGGCGCGCACGCGTCCGGCCCGGCGACCCGACACGACACGACACGACGATATTCGTCGACGATCACCGGAGGCGATGAATGGTGTCGTTGGCCGGCTGGATCATGATCGGTTCTGCTGCGGTGTGCCTCGGAGGATCACTGCGAGATCGTCGGCCCGTCAGTATCGTCGCAGCACTCATCATGATGTCCGCGATGATCGATCATGCCGCCCTCGGTGTGCTTCCGACGCTCGTGTGGACGTCTGCATTGGCCGCGGCCGGTGTCGCCCTCGGACTGGAGCTCAGGCTGCGGTCCGCACACGACGCGTCCGGCCTCCGCGGCACCGCGGCACGAGTGTCACAGCTGCATCGAGTGGTCTCCACCCTCTCCGCACTTGCCTATCTCGCCACCGCGTGGCTCATGCTCGGGCATGCCCACGCCGGAACGGTGAACGGGTGGGATGTCCCGGCACACCACGGAGCCGTACAGCCCGTCGACGTGCCGCTGGTGCTCACCGTCATGCTGATCGTGGCACTGGCCGGGCTGGGCATCGTATCGCGACGCCACCGCCAGCGAGCGATGGCGATCGAGGCATCCGCGATGGCACTCATGCTCGCGGCGATGATCGCGCTCACCTGATCGCGATCGTCAGACGACCGAGGCGAGCAACTCCGGCTCGGGCTCGGAGACCGGCGCGTGCGCGAGCGATCGCCAGGCGCGCGCGAGCGCCTGCACCGCGGCATCCGTCGTCTCGGGGGAATAGCAGATCGGCAGGCGCAGGAACCGCTCGAACGCACCGTCGACACCGAAGCGCGGACCCGCCGCGACGATGAGGCCCTCGCGCCGGGCAGTCAGCGCGAGTTGCGAGCTGACCGGCGCACCGAGCCCGACCCAGGTGACGATGCCGCCGTCGACGCGGGGGACGTCCCACTCGGGAAGGAGCCGCGCGAGGATCTCTTCGAGGCGTTCGCGCCCGCTTCGCAGCTGCTCGCGTCGAAGCTCGAGGATCTCGTCCATGCGGCCGATCAGTCG
>DASSBT010000067.1:0-8885 GCA_035698465.1 Agromyces sp.
CGGAGCCCGAGACGGTGAGCGTCTGCTTTCCGGGATGGGCGCCGAGCGCGTCGGACTCGACCACGGTGTACGCCGCCTGACCCTCCACCTCTGCAGAGAGCGAGACACGGTCGGGGTCGAGGAAGACGGTGCGTTGGGCGATGCCGAACCCGATCAACACGGCCGCGGCGACGAATGCCACGATGGCGAGGGCGAAGCGCACGAACAAACCTCCGGTGCCGCATCCAGCGGCTCGAATCAAAGACATTCCACACTACCGGCGGTATCTGGGAGTCTCCTAACGGGTGCCTGTGTGAAGTCGTGCACGACGATTGCTTCCTGCCCGTACAATCGACACATCCCGCATGCGCCCCCACGAACGCGGACAGAGCCCGGAGGAAGAATTGGCCGTCGAAGAGACCGAGTTCACGCAGGTGTTCCGCGGATACGACAAGGATGAAGTCGACAAGAGCATCAACGGGCTCCGTCGCGACGTCATCAACGCGAACACCCAGCTCGCCGAGCAGGCGAAGGAGACCAAGCGGCTCCACGCTCGCATCGAAGAGCTGACGGCAGAGCTCGAAGAGGTCGGCAGCCCGACGTTCTCCGGCCTCGGAACCAAGCTCGAGAACACCCTGCGAGTCGCAGAAGAGCAGTCCACGCGCCTCATCGCCCAGGCCGACATCGATGCTGAGAAGCTCCGCCGGGCCGCCGAAGACGAAGCGCACCTCATGCGGTCCGACGCGCATGAACTCGCCGAGCGCACGCTCACCGAGGCTCGGGCCCAGGCCAACCGGGTGCTCGAGAACGCGCGCGGCGAAGCCGACGACATGGTCTCCCGAGCGCACGAGACGAGCGAGCAGCTCCGCCAGGACGCCGCGCGCGATGCCGCCGCGATCCGCGGCGCGGCCGCGACCGAAGCCGCCGAGGTGCGTTCGAGCGCCAAGCGGGAGTCCACCGCGACCCTCGCGGCAGCCGAGCGCAAGTCCTCCGAGATCCTCGTGGCCGCGAACGCCGAGGCCGCCGAGGCGCGCGCCACTGCAGCCGGCCTCACCCAAGAGACCGAGCAGACCCGTGCAGAGGTTGCGATCGAGCTCGACCGCGCCCGTGCCGACCTCGCGAAGGAGACCGAGCAGGCGCGCATCGACCTGGCCGCAGAGACCGAGCAGTCGAGGCTCGACCTCGAACGCCGCTCAGCAGAGGCGAACGCCGAGATCGACGCCGAGATGGCCGAGCGTCGGGCTGCGCTCGTGCACGAGCTCGAGCAGGCGCGAACCGACCTCGATCGTGAACTCGAGGCCGCGCGTGCCGAGCTCGCCCAGCAGCAGGAACAGGCGAAGGTCGATCGTGAACGCGAAACCGAGGCCGCACGCCTGAAGCTCCAACACGAGCTCGAGCGCATCCGTGCCAAGCACGCCGCCGACCTCGATCAGATGCGAGCCGACCTCGACCTCGAGCAGGAGCAGGCCCGCGCCGACTTCGACGCAGAGTCCGAGCAGGCGCGCATCGACCTCGACAACCAGCTCACCGCGATGCGCAAGAAGACCACCCACGAGGTCAACCGCATGCGACGCGAGATCGAGAAGGCCCACCTCGACCTCGAGGCCGAGCTCACGACGAAGCGCGACGAGGCCGAACAGGAACTGTTGACGGCCCATCAGGAGGCCGTCGCACAGACCCAGAAGTTCCTCGACGACGCGAATGCAGAACTCGCCGACGCGATCGCCCGCACCGCAGAGAGCCGCGCCGAGGCAGACCGCCTCGACACGCAGGTGCGCAGCGAGATCGCCGTCGTCCGCGACAAGGCCGATGAGGAGGCGCGCGACCGCATCGCGGCCGCACACGACCAGGCTCGCAAGCTCATCGCCGATGCTGAGGAGCGCACCCGCGCCCTCGTCGCCGACGCCGAAGATCGTCTTTCGCAGATCAAGATCGAGCGTGACGCGGTCGCGGGCTACTTCGAGAGCCTGCGCGGCGTCCTCACGCAGGCCGAGCAGGTGGCCGAGCAGAGCCGCCGCTAGGCCGAGCGGCCGCGTCGGCCATGAAGATCCAGAACGCGTTCCGCATCGGGCTCGTCGGAACGCTCGGTGTCGGCGTCGGCCTGCTCATCCTCACCTCGATCGCGACCCTCTCGACGATCATCGCGTACATCGGGGCGGCGCTGTTCCTGGCGCTCGGCCTCGATCCGGCGATCAGCTGGCTCGAGCGCAGGTCGCTGCCGCGCTGGGCCGCGATCATCATCGTCATGACGGGCGTCGGCCTGCTCGTGGCGGCGCTCGTGTTGGCCGTCGTGCCGATCATCGTCGATCAGGTGAGCCAACTCGTCGATGAGATCCCACGGATCGTCGCGCGCGTGAGTTCGCAGGAGTGGCTCGAGTCCCTCGAGGAGCAGTTCCCGCAGTTCAAGGTGCAGGAGATCAGCGTGCAGGTCTCCACCGGCCTCACCGACTTCTTCACGAACCCCGACCGCCTGAGCGAGCTCGCCGGTGGTGTGCTCCAGGTCGCTATCGCGATCGGCACCGGGGTGTTCGCCGTCATCATCGTCTTCATCCTGACGCTGTACTTCGCGGCCTCGTTGAACACCATGAAGCGCGCGACCTACCAACTGGTGCCGGCCTCGAAGCGGGCGAGGTTCGCAGACCTGACCGAGCAGATCACCCAGTCCGTCGGCCGCTACGTGCTCGGGCAGGCCGGCCTCGCGGCCATCAACGGCGTGGCGAGCTTCATCTTCCTCTCGATCATCCAAGCGCCATTCCCCGCGGTGCTCGCGTTCCTCGCATTCCTGTTCTCGCTCGTCCCGCTCGTCGGCACGCTGACCGGTTCGATCATCATCGTGCTCGTGTGCCTCATCCCCGGGCTCGGGTCGCCCCTCACCGCACTGGTCGCCGCAATCTACTACCTCATCTACATGCAGGTCGAGGCATACGTGCTGAGCCCACGCATCATGAACCGCGCGGTCAAGGTGCCGGGTGCACTCGTCGTCATCGCCGCCCTTGCCGGCGGATCGCTCCTCGGCATCCTCGGCGCGCTCATCGCGATCCCGGTGGCGGCGTCGGCCCTGCTCATCATCAAGCAGGTCGTCATACCACGGCAGAACGAGCTCTGAACTCAGCCGGATGCCGCGGGCCAGGTTGTCGGCAGGGGCAGTGCCGATGGATTCACGGCCGCGACGATCTCCTCGAGCACCCGGCGGGTCTGGGCCTCGCCCACCCAGAGGTGCTTGCCGCCCGCGACGTCGACGCGCCGCAGCCGCGGCAGCACCGCGAACCGCTCGGCGGCCGCCTCGGGCTTCAGGTAGTCGTCGTATTCGGGAATGAGGGCGACGATCGGCGCCTGCGACGCATTCCAGCGCGCGAGTTCCTCTTCGCTCGTACGGTGCAGTGGCGGCGAGAGCAGCACGGCTCCGGCGATACCGTGTTCCAGCCCGTACTTCAGGGCGAGTTCGGTGCCGAACGACCAGCCCACGAGCCACGGATTCGGGAGCCCGCGGTGCTCGACGAAGGCCATCGCCGCCGCGACATCCGCCCGCTCTGAGACGCCCTCGCCGAACGACCCCTCACTGGTGCCGCGCGGCGAACTCGTGCCACGTGTATTGAACCGCAACACCGCGAGGCCTGCGAGGGCCGGCAGTCGGGCCGCGGCCTTGCGGAGGATGTGCGAGTCCATGAAACCGCCGGCGGTGGGAAGCGGATGCAGCGTCACGAGCGTCGCGACCGGCGGCCGGTCGACCGGTGTGGCGAGCTCGCCGACGAGTGTCAGCCCATCAATGGTGTGCAGCTCGATCTCTTCGCGGACCGCGGGCAGTTCGATGCCTGCGCGGATCTCGACCGCGCTCGTGTCGTCGTCGTTCACGGGTTGCCGATCCTCCAACAGTGCGTGTGCCAGTGGCGCCGAGCGGAGAGGTCTGCGGCGTCTCCGAGCACGCCGTCGGCGCGCCAGACCACGAGATGCGCCACACCCGGCGGGACGTCGAGTCCGCATGACGGGCACAGGTACGACTTCACGGCCTGCGCTTCGGACACGGGCTGCACGTTCCATTCGCGGCCGCCGCGGGCCTCGGTGCGGCGCCATCCGCTGGTCATGCGCTCGACGTCGAGTTCGGGATGCGGCTCTCGCGCACGTGCCGCTCGACTCCGTGGTCGGTTCGAGCGCGCCATGGTTCCAGTCTACGGTCGTCGCGGCATCCGCTGATCCGACCGCGAGCCCGGTGAACTCAGTACCAGCCGACGTCCTGCGAATGGGCCCACGCCCCGCAGGGCGTGTCGTACCGGCCCTGGATGTAGCCGAGACCCCATTCGATCTGCGTCGCGGCGTTCGTCTCCCAGTCGGCGCCCGCCGTCGCCATCTTCGACCCCGGCAGAGCCTGCGGGATGCCGTAGGCGCCGCTCGACGCGTTGTACGCGTTCACGCGCCACCCCGACTCCTTGCTCCACAGCGCGACGAGGCAGTCGAACTCGCCGGAACCCCAGCCGCGCGCCGCGACGGCACCGGCCGCGTAGGCCTGTGCCGAACCGGGGTCGGGAGTGATCGCCGGTGGGGCCCACCCGCTGCCGGTCGACGCGGGCGCGAGCTTCACCTCTGGCTTCTTCTCGACGACGTAGCCCTCTTTCGAGACGCTGATGGTGTATTCGCCCGCGACATCGAAGGCCTGCACTTCTGCCCCGTCGAATCGGTCGCGCTCGGCCGAGAAGGTCGATGACGCCGTGGCCCCGGCGAACGGATCGACGAGGTTCACCCCGACGAAGCCGACCGAGGCGACGAAGGCGAACACCACGGTGGCCGCCTGCTTGACTCGGCCCGGCCTGCGGGCCGAGGAAGCGGCCGGATGCCGCGCCGATGAGCTCGATCCCGACGATGACGAGTGTGGGCGCGCTGAACCGGCCACCTCACCCACGACCGCATGCCTGCCCACAATTCGTCGAGTGTATCGGAGCCGCCGAGACATGGTGGACGCCGCGCTCAGCGGACCGCGAGCATGACGTCGACGACCGCGTCGAGTACGAGGTCGACCTGCGATTCCCGGTACCCTCCTCGCTGGGTCGTGAAGACGACGGTACGCACGTCATCGATCGAGATCGGCCAACCATCGCGAAAATAGCGGGTCAGCTTGTCGGCGAACCGGTCGACGTCGCGCACCCGGTATCCGAGCGCCAGCGGGCTCACCCGGTCGAAGCGCGATCCCTCGGGACGCGCGAGGCGGTTGGAGACCACCTGCGCGGTGGTGCGGGCCTCGCTGAGCCACGCCTCGCTCCCGTGCAGCCGCGCGGCCACCTGCCGCTCTTCGGCTGCGAACGCGTCTTCAAGCCGTTCGAGCGCCGCATCGACGTGGGCCGTCGAGTACCCGCCCTTCTGCATCGCGAACGCGGTCAATCGGATCCGGTCGGACGTCAGCGGTGGGTCGCCCGGTCGCGCCGTGCCGTCGTAGGCACGACGGGCCACTTGAAGGAACTCCTCGACCTGGGCGGTGTTGTATCCCAGTTGAGGCTTGCGAGCGCGGGGAAAGGTCGAGTCCACCGGACCATTATCGCGGACGCTCAACCGAAGACCCGGAACGCGAGGAAGGCGACAGCCGCCGAGGGCAGGATGGAGTCGAGCCGATCCAGGAATCCGCCGTGACCCGGGATCCACGAACTCATGTCCTTGATACCGAGGTCGCGCTTGATCAGCGACTCGACCAGATCGCCGAGCGTCGCGGTCAGGAAGATCACGGCTCCGAAGAGCAGGCCGAACCACCAGGTATTGCCGAGCATGAGCGTTGCGAGGAGTACGCCGGCGATGAGGCTCGCGGCCGCTCCCCCGGCGAAGCCCTCCCAGGTCTTCTTCGGGCTGATCACCGGTGCCATCGGGTGCTTGCCGAACATCAACCCGAACGCGTAGGCACCGGTGTCGGCAGCCACGGCGGTGACGATGAACGCGAGCGTCCACCATTGACCGCCCTCTGCGGCGGTGAGGACCACGGCGAACGTCGCGAGGAAGGTCACATAGCCCTGCACGAACGCCACAGCGGCGAGGTCGCGCACGAGCGCGGCGCCGGAGCGCCGGTGGTCGGGCATCGCCTGCTCGGCCAACCGCCAGAGGCACACGATCAGCGTGCCGCCGAGCACCGCGAGCAGTTGGCCGCCTGCGCCGCCGTAGTACGCGACCGGAACCGCGGCGACCGCCACGACGACGCTCGGGATGCGCGGAACGAGGTAGCCGCCCTTCCTCAGGGCCTGGGCGAGCTCGTAGCTCGCGAACCCGGCGATCGCGACCGCGAACAGCATGAACAGCTCTTTGATCACCAGCAGGCTGAGCAGCAGCGCACCGCCCAGCGCGAGGCCGATCAGGATCGCGAGGATCAGGTTGCGCCCGGTTCGGGCCTTGATCTTCTCCTGCGCCTGGTCGAACTGCGCCTTGGATACCTCGAACTGACGCTCGAGGTCGGCCTTCCGCGCCTGCACCTGCGCGCGGAACTCATCACGCGAGGTCCGGTCGTGCCCCCCGACGTCCGATTGATCTTCCTCCGGGACGCCCGACATCGTGTTCCCTCAGACCTCGAGGAGTTCGGCTTCCTTGCGCTTCAGCGCATCGTCGATCGCATCGACGTTGGACTTCGTGATCTGCTCGAGCTCCTTCTCGGCGCGCGACACCTCGTCGTCGCCGACCTCGCTCTTCAGCGCGTCGAGGTCGTCTTTCGCCTTGCGCCGGATGTTGCGCACCGACACCTTGGCGTCCTCCGCCTTCGACCGCACGATCTTGACGAACTCCTTGCGACGGTCTTCGGTGAGCTCGGGGAGCGTCACGCGGATGATGTTGCCGTCGTTCGACGGGTTGGCGCCGAGGTTCGGGGTGTCGCGGATGGCCTGCTCGATGTCCTTCAGCGCGCCCTTGTCATACGGGGTGACGAGGAGCGTTCGTGCCTCGGGGTTCTGCAGCGACGCGAGCTGTGCGAGCGGCGTCGGCGTGCCGTAGTAGCTCACCAGGATCTTCTGGAAGAGCTGAGGGTTCGCCCGCCCCGTGCGCACGGTCGCGAAGTCGTCTTTCGCGACCTCGACGGCCTTGTGCATGCGTGCGGTGGCATCGGAAAGTACATCCGCGATCACGGGGGCTCCTTCTGTTTCGATCCTCGGGACAGTCTATCGAGTGGGCGCCGGCACGCCGTTGCTGACGATCGTGCCGAGGTCGGCGCCGAGGATCGCTGCCGTGACGTTGCCACTCGGGGTCATGCCGAAGACCTGCATCGGCATCCCGTTGTCCATGCACAGGCTGAACGCCGTCGAGTCGACCACCTTGAGCCCGCGTTGGAGGGCCTCCTGGTAGCTGATGCGGTCGATCTTGTGCGCGTCGGGATTGGTGCGGGGGTCGTCGGAGTAGACGCCGTCGACCCCGTTCTTCGCCACGAGCACCACGTCGGCGTCGATCTCGAGCGCACGTTGCGCCGCAACGGTGTCGGTCGAGAAGTACGGCAGTCCTGCGCCGGCACCGAAGATCACGACTCGGCCCTTCTCGAGGTGGCGCTCCGCGCGGCGCGGGATGTACGGCTCGGCCACCTGCGTCATCGAGATCGCCGACTGCACGCGCGTCTCCGCGCCGGCCTGCTCGAGGAAGTCCTGGAGGGCAAGGGAGTTCATCACGGTGCCGAGCATGCCCATGTAATCGGCTCGTCCTCGGTCCATGCCGCGCTGGGACAGTTCAGCGCCGCGGAAGAAGTTGCCTCCGCCCACGACGATCGCGATCTCGACGGTGGCCGCGGCATCCGCGATCTCCTTCGCGAGCGCACTCACGACGTCGGGATTCACCCCGAGTGCACCACCCCCGAAGGCCTCCCCCGACAGCTTCAGCATGACCCTGCGCCTGTGTTCCGTCATCCGGACCGTCCTTCCCTCTGCGTGTCAAAACTACTGGGTCGCACGCCCCGGCGCGGTGCCGATTCACCGCATTCCCATCTGGGTGCCGGGCCGAGCGCCGAATGGTGCCCGCACATCGCCGTCGAGCCGTGCCCGGACACAGCAAAGGAGTCCGGATCGCACATGCGATCCGGACTCCCGTGCGGCACTTACGCGCCGACCTTGAAACGAGCGAAGTCGCTCACGGTCAGGCCCGCGTCTGCGATGACCTTGCTGACAGAGACCTTGTCGTCCTTCGCGTAGGGCTGCTCGAGCAGTGCGACCTGCTTGAAGTAGGCGCCCAGACGACCCTCGATGATCTTCGGGAGGGCGGCCTCGGGCTTGCCCTCGTCGCGCGTGATCTGCTCGACGATGGCGCGCTCCTTCTCGACCGACTCGGCCGGAACGTCCTCACGCGCGAGGTACTCGGGGTTCGCGAACGAGATGTGCTGGGCGACGCTGCGCGCCGTCTCAGCGTCGTCGCCCGCGTAGCCGAGCACGACGCCGACCTGCGGCGGCAGGTCTTTCGACGTCTTGTGCAGGTAGATCGAGAAGTGCTCGCCCTTGACGAGACGGATGCGACGAAGCTCGACCTTCTCGCCGAGGATCGCCGCCTCCTCGTTGATCACGTCGGCCACGGTCTTGCCGTCGGCCGGAGCGGCCAGCGCGGACTCGACGGAGTCGGCACGAGCGGCCGCGGTGGCGGCGAGCACGCGGTCGGCGAGCGCGACGAACTTGTCGCCCTTCGCAACGAAGTCGGTCTCGCACGCGAGCTCGATCATGGTCGCGGTGCCGTCACCGTTGTCGACGGCGGCGATCAGACCCTCGGCGGTGGAGCGGTCGGCACGCTTGGCGTTGCCCTTCGCGCCCTTCAGGCGGAGGAGCTCGACCGCCTTCTCCATGTCACCGTCGGCCTCGACGAGCGCGTTCTTCGTGTCGACCATGCCGGTGCCGAGGCGCTCGCGCAGGGTCTTGACGTCTTCGAGAGTGAAGTTGGCCATATCTGAAGTCTCCTGGACTCGTGGTCGTAGGTGGAGTGGT
>DASSBT010000068.1:0-17660 GCA_035698465.1 Agromyces sp.
CGGCGTCGCTGCAAGTAGCGGTGAGGTGACTCGCCGAACGCGGCGCGGAAGCAGCGACTGAAGTGGGCAGGCGAAATGTGCGCAACCGCCGCCACTGCGCGTACGTCGAGCGGCTCGGCGTACGCCCGGTCCATCGCGTCGCGGGCACGCAACAGGCGCCGGTTGAGCTCTTCGACTTGGCGGCTCACCCTCCAAGGCTAGGCGAAACGACGCGAGCGGCGAGAGGGAGGATGGTCGAGCGTGTCGAGCGCGTCAGCGCGTCACTGCACGGGTTCGGGGTCGTCTGTGCGCGACCACGCGATCGCGATCAATTGGCGCAGCACGTCGAGATCGATGTCTTCGAGCTTCTTCGCGTAGACGCAACTGACGCCCGTCGTGAAGGTGCCCAGCTTCGGAAGCAACGCGGTGGCCTCGGGCAGGTCATTCAGTCCGTAGAACGTCAGCTGGGCCTTGCGAGGCGAGAATCCGGTCTTGAACCAGTTCCCGCGCGTGCGCGGGTTGGCTCGTGAGATATAGCGGACGCTGCCGTATCCCACCATCGTTGGACCCCACATGACCGGATCCGTGCCCGTGACCTCGCCGAAGATCTCGGCGAGCCGCAGCCCTTCGTCACGGCGCCGGGGCGTCGCGGCGGCGGCGAGGAACTCGTGCACATCCGCATCCGTCGGCCGAGTCTTCGGTTCACCCATGGATCAAGTGTGGCACTCGCGGGCCGCGCGGACGTAGAGCCTGTCGTGGGTCAGCGTGGGGCGCGAATGAGTGACCAGATCGCCGCGAGCCCCAGTATGAGGCCGACCGTCACATACGTGCCGAGCATCGACCAGAGCACGAATTCCATGGACATCGCCCACCTCCGAGTATCTCTGCCCATTGTGGCCCGTGCGGCCCACATGTGCCAGTCGCATCCGTGGGCGCGGTCAAGGCGTTGACGGAATCGTCGGCTCGTCCGAGGCTGGAGGCATCCGATCGAGGGGGATGCGATGACCGACCCGCGGGAATTCACCGAACGACACGATGCGAACCGGCTCACGCCCGATCTCGGCGACGCCGATCGGGCTGACGACGAACAGCGCAACGACGCCGAGAAGCTGAGGCGCGACGCCGACGAGCTCCGCCCCGATGGCGAGGTCGAGCAAGGCCCCGACACCAACGACCTCGATGCCGACAACGCCGTCGAGCAGGACTCGATCGAGACCGTCGACCCCGACAACGCCCCGGCATAGGCGAGGTTCCCCTGCCGGCGGATCCGTCGGCGACCGTTCTGCTGTCAGCGGATCGACCTGTCGCCGAGCGGATGCCGCGGCTAGCCTCGCGACATGGGCAACGTGGTGGAGTTTCCGCGATCGACCGGTTCGCGCTCGTCGAAGCCGCTCTGGCGGCACGCGCTCGGCGAGGTGCTGCGTGGTGAACGGCTCGAGCAGGAGCGGATCCTGACGGAGGTCGCCGCTGCAGCGGGAGTGTCGCCGCAATACCTGTCGGAGATCGAGCGCGGCCGCAAGGAGCCGTCGTCGGAGGTGCTGGGCTCGGTCGCCGGGGCGCTCGGCCTCGAACTCGTCGACGTCGTCGTTCGGGTTGCGGGTCAGCTCGGCGCCGTGCGGCGGCATCCGCTCGATCTCACCGGCTCGGATGCCGGCGTAATCGTCACCGGTTCCGGTGGCGTCGGCAACGCGGCCTTCACCGACGTCTTCCTGCTCGCGGCCTGACCGGGCGGGCCCGAGCGTTCCGAACTGGCCGGCCCGGGCCGCCGCGGTGACTCAGCTCGGGGTCGTCAGCACCCGGTCGACCAGACCGTACGCGAGGGCGGCCTCTGCCGGAAGGATCAGGTCGCGATCGGTGTCATGACGCAGGGTGACCACGTCGCGACCCGTGTCGGCGGCGAGCGCGGCCTCGAGGTCGGCGCGCACCCGCACCACCTCGTCGGCGTGCAGGATGAGGTCGGGCACGGTGCCGCGACCCTGCGTCGACGGCTGGTGCAGCGTCACCGTGCCGTGCGGCAGGATCGCCCGCATCCCCTTCGCCCCGCCGGCGAGGAGCACCGCCGCCGGCCCGCCGGCCCGCCCGACGCACGTGGTCGCGACATCCGGCCGGATGTGCTGCATCGTGTCGTAGACCGCGAGGGCCGCGCCAGGCGACCCACCCGGCGAGTTCAGGTAGAGGCTGATCGGCGTCTCGCTCGACTCCGACGCGAGGTGCAGGAGTTGCGCGATGAGCACGTTGGCGACGCCATCGTCGATCTCGGTGCCGAGGTAGACGATGCGGTCTGACAGCAGTCGGCTGTACACGTCGAGCGAGCGCTCGGTGTTGCCGCGCTTCTCGATGACGTAGGGGATCGTGTACGAACTCATGCCGGCACCCGCAATCCGGCGAGGGCGCGGTCTGCACCCGGGAACAGTGCATCGAAGCCGTGCGCGACCCGGTCGATGAAGCCGTAGTCGACGGCCTGCTCGGCGGTGTACCAGCGGTCGCGCAGCGAGTCGTTGGCGATGCGTTCGAGCGGCTGGCCGGTGAGCTCTGCGGTGATGCCGAGCACGGTGTCGCGGGTGTGCCGCAGGTCGTCGGCCTGCAGCTCGATGTCGACCGCGGTGCCGCCGATGCCCGCCGAGCCCTGGTGCATGAGGATGCGCGCATGCGGCAGTGCGAGTCGCTTGCCGGGCGTGCCCGCCGTGAGCAGGAACTGCCCGGCGCTCGCCGCCATGCCGACGGCGATCGTGGTGACGTCGTTCGGGATCGCACGCATCACGTCCATGATCGCGAGCATGGCGGGCACCGAGCCGCCGGGGGAGTTGATCCAGAACCGTATGTCGCGGCGCGCGTCGTCGGCGGCCAGGGTGAGCAGTTGCGCGATGAGGCGGTTGCCGCCCGCCTGGTCGAGCTCGTCGCCGAGCACGATGATGCGCTCGTGGAAGAGGCGCTTCGTCAGCTCGTGGTCGATGGGATGGAACGGTGGGGCTTCGTGGTCGCTCATGGATCCAGCGTGCGCCGCCGCGGGAGTCTCTGGGGCGGATGCTGCTGTGGGCAGTGCTGCCGTGGGCGGAACCGGCTCAGGACCGAGGGGGTCAGCCCGCGAGGGCGGTGGACTGGAGTGCCGTGAACTGGCACGACGTGGCAGTGAGGCGCTCGTCGGGGTCGAGCTTGGCGAGCACTGCGCCGGCGATCTCGTAGAGCTGCTCGAGCTGCTGCGGCGTGAGCGAGTCGATGACGAGTTCGCGCACGGTGCCGATGTGGCCGGGCCCGGCGTCGACGAGCAGCCGCAGGCCCGCATCGGTGATCGTCGCGTTGGTGGCACGGCGGTCTTCGGGGCACGGGAAGCGCTCGATCAGCCCGCGCTCCTCGAGGCGGCGGGCGACATGCGAGAGACGGGGGAGGGTCGCGTTGGTCTGCGCGGCGAGGGCGGTCATGCGCATCGTGCGGTCTGGGGCATCCGCCAGCGACATCAAGGCGACGTACTCGAAGTGGGTGATGCCGTCGTCGCGCTGAAGCTGGGCATCGAGGGCGACGGGCAGCAACTCCGTGAGTGCCACGAGGCGCACCCAGGCGGCCGACTCCTCGGCCGTGAGCTGCTGCGTGTCGTTCGTCATGACCCCATCCTACCGTATTAGTTGACGCGACAACTGAAGTGCGATATCGTAATAGTTGTCACAACAAGTAACGCGTCGAAGGGCGCGGGGAGGAAACCACATGAGCACCATCAGCATCATCGGATCCGGCAACATGGGCACCGCCATCGCGGCCATCGTCACCGCAGGCGGCAACAGCGCTGAGTTCGTCGGCCGCGACACGGCCGACCGCATCAACGGCGACATCGTCGTGCTCGCCGTGCCGCACCCCGCACTCGACGAGATCGTCGCGACGCGGGGCGCCGAGCTCGCGGGCAAGATCGTCGTCGACATCACGAACCCGCTGAACTTCGAGACCTTCGACTCGCTCGTCGTGCCCGCCGACAGCTCGCGCGCCGCAGAGCTGCAGAAGGCGCTGCCCGAGTCGCGCGTGCTGAAGGCGTTCAACACGAACTTCGCCGCGACGCTCGCCGCGAAGACCGTCGGCGGACTGCCGACCACCGTGCAGATCGCCGGTGACGACACCGACGCGAAGCACGCGCTCGCCGAGGTCGTGCGCGCCGGCGGCCTGAACGCGATCGACGCCGGTTCGCTCGCCCGTGCCCGTGAGCTCGAGGCGGTCGGCTTCCTGCAGCTCACCCTCGCGGTGCAGGAGAAGATCAACTGGACCGGCGGCTTCGCCGTCGCCGCGTAGGTCGCGGTCAGGCGCCCGTGCCGCCCCGAAGGTAGGCAAGCTGCGCCCGCACGGATGCCTCGGCCGCGAAGCGCACCGCGGCATCCGTGTCGCCGTACACCCGGTCGGTGACCTGCTCGACCGAGGCATCGTCGCCGAGCTCACGCAGGGCTCCCCGAATCTGCTCGAGCCGCTGCGACCGGTGCACGACGTAGTCGTCGCAGACCGAGACGAGGTCGCGCAGCACCGGGCCATGCCCGGGCAGCACCGCGACGGGGCCGCCCGCCGCCCTGCCCAGCGCCATGAGCCGATCGAGCGAGTCGAGGTACGGACCGAGGGCGCCGTCGGGGTCGGCGATGATCGTCGTGCCCCGCCCGAGCACCGTGTCACCCGTGAGCACGGAGCCGTGCACGTCGTCACCCGGCAGCGCGAAGCAGGCCGAGTCGGCCGTGTGTCCGGGCGTGGCCACTACGTCGAGGTCGACGCCGGCGGCCCGGATGCGCTCGCCATCGACGAGCGGCGGGGCGCCGATGCAGAGCGCCGCGTCGATCGCCCGCACCGGGGCATCCGTCATGCGAGCGAACTCCACGAGCGATTCGCTGTGGTCGGCGTGGTGGTGGGTGAGGAGCACGAGCTCCACCGACCCGAACGCCGCGAGCCGCCCGAGGTGCGCGGCATCCGATGGGCCGGGATCGACGACCACAACGCCGGCGCTGTCGGGTGCGCGGAGCACGTAGGAGTTGGTGCCGTCGAGCGTCATCGGTCCGGCGTTCGGCGCGAGCACGAGCGTCGCGAGCGGCGATACCGCCTCGGCCGGGTCGCCGTGGAGTCGTGGCAACTGCATCCCCGAAGTGTAGCCGCGCGGCCCGTTCTGGGGTTGAGGAGATCGGTGCGCGGATGCCGCGACCGGCCTAGTCTGAATCCATGGAGAGCGACCTTGAAACACTGACCAACGACGTCGTCCCCGGCTCGGCTGCGACCGTCGTGCTCCTCCGCGATGGCGAGCGCGGGCTCGAGGTGCTTCTCGCCGAACGTCCGCGCGACCGCGGCTCGTTCGCCGGCGCGTGGGTTTTCCCGGGCGGTGCCGTCGATGAAGCGGATGCCGCGGGAGGCCCCATCGACAGCGAAGACGCCGCCCGCCGGGCCGCGGTGCGTGAGACACGCGAGGAGATCGGGCTCGAGCTCGATCGCTACGACCTCGTGCCGTTCTCGCACTGGACCCCGCCGAAGGGGTCGCCGAAGCAGCTGCGCACCACGTTCTTCGCCGTGCGCGTGCCCGACGGTGAGATCCGTCCGGCGCCCGACGAGGTGATGGCCGTCGAGTGGCTCCGCCCGATCGATGCGCTCGAGCGGCACGCCGCCGGCAGCATGACGTTGTGGCCGCCGACCTGGGTGACGTTGCACGGGCTGCAGCGCGCGGCATCCGTCGACGCGGCGCTCGCCGAGTTGCGAAGTGGCGACATCAGGCCCTACGTGGCGCGGATCAGCGACGACGGCGGCACCATCCTCTGGCAGGAGGACGACGAGTACGAGGCGCAACGCGAGCGCCAGGAGTACGACCCTGCCGTGCCCGACGACGCCCCCGATGCCGAGGGCAACCAGCACCGGCTCGTGATGGACCGACTGCCGTGGATCTACATCAATACGCTCGGCGCCGGATTCTGATCGCGTGATCGACGTCACCGTCGTCGGGAGCGGACCGAACGGGCTCGTGGCGGCGGTCCTCGCTGCGCGCGCCGGGCTCTCGGTGCGAGTGCTCGAGGGCGCGTCGACCATCGGCGGTGGCGTACGCACGGCCGAGCTCACCCTGCCGGGGTTCCGGCACGACGTCTGCTCGGCGGTGCATCCGGCGGCGCTCGCCTCACCGGTGTTCCGGCGGTTGGGCCTGCTCGACCGCATCGACTGGATCGTGCCGGATGCCTCGTACGCCCACCCGCTCGACGGCGGCCGCGCCGGCATCGCGTGGCGTGACCTCGATCGCACGGTCGACGCGCTCGGCGACGACGGCCGTGCGTGGCGGCGGCTCATCGCACCCCTGCTCGCGCGGCAGCGCGGCGTCGCGTCGTTCACGGGGTCGCAACTGCTGCGGGTGCCGCGCGACCCGCTCGCGGCGCTGCGCTTCGGCCTGCGCTCGCTCGAGCAGGGCACGCCGGCGTGGAACCTGCGCTTCGACGGCGACGTGGCGCCCGCGCTCTTCACGGGCGTCGTGGCACACGCGGCCGGTCGGATGCCGAGCCTCGCGTCGGCGGGTGCCGGGCTGCTGCTCGCGATGCACGCGCACGGGGTGGGCTGGGGATTCCCGCGTGGCGGCTCCCAGGCGATCGCCGATGCCCTGGCCGACGAGTTGCGCTCGCACGGCGGTGAGATCGTGACGGATGCCCCGGTCTCGCGCCTCGCCGAAATCACCGGCGATTCCCGTGCGATCCTGCTCGACACGGCGCCGGAGTTGCTGCTGACGGCCGACCTGCCGGCAGGGTACCGACGGGCGCTGCGCCGCTACCGGTACGGGTCGGGCGTCGCGAAGGTCGACTTCGCGCTCGACGGGCCGGTGCCGTGGGCGAACCCAGAGGTCGGATTCGCCCCGACCGTGCATCTCGGCGGATCGCGCGGCGAGATCGCGGCGGCCGAGAACGCGGTGCGCCGCGGCTACCAGCCCGGAGCGGGCGGCGGTGCGCCGCGGCATCCGTACGTGCTCGCGAGCCAGCCGAGCGTCGTCGATCCGAGCCGGGCGCCCGCCGGAAAGCACGTGCTGTGGGCGTACACGCATGTGCCGGCGGGGTCGACGTTCGATGCCACCGAACTCGTGACCGCCGAGGTCGAGCGGTTCGCGCCGGGCTTCCGCGATCTCGTGCTCGCGTCGGCGTCGAGCAGCGCGACCGAGGTGGCTGCGCACAACCCGAACTACATCGGCGGCGACATCTACGCGGGCGAGCTGACGATGGCGCAACTCGTGAAGCGGCCGGTCGTGTCGACGGCGCCATGGCGCACGCCGATCGACGGCGTGTACCTGTGCTCGAGTGCGACGCCGCCCGGGCCGGCCGTGCATGGCATGAACGGCTGGTGGGCGGCGCGGCTGGCGCTGCGCGAGCGGTTCGGGATCGCTCCCTGAGCAGGCTCGTGGGTTGAGGAGCGAGCGAAGCGAGCGTCTCGAAACCCGTGATCGAGCGTCGGGGTTTCGAGACGGCGCTGGCGCGCCTCCTCAACCCGCGGGATGGGCCGGCGCTGGCGCGCCTCCTCAACCCGCGGGATGGGGACGGGGCGTAGCGTGAAGACGTGGACTGGACCGGCTGGTTCGATGCGCACGACTACGAGATCGCGCGCCAGGTGCTGCAACGCGGGGTGGGCGCGCTCGCGTTCGTCGCCTTCCTGTCGACGCTGAACCAGTTCCGCCCGCTGCTCGGCGAGCATGGACTCCTGCCGGTGCCAGAGCTGCTGCGCCTCGCGCCGAAGCTGCGGGGCCCCAGCCTGTTCCGCTGGGGGTACACCGATCGTCGTCTGATCGCGGTTGCCGTGGCGGGGCTCGTGCTCGCGGCATCCGTCGTCATCGGCCTTCCGCAGCTGGGTCCGCCGTGGGTGCCGATGCTCGTGTTCCTCGCGCTCTGGATCGGCTACCTCTCGATCGTGAACGTGGGCCAGACGTTCTACGGCTTCGGCTGGGAAATGCTGCTGTGCGAGGCGCTGTTCACCGTCGCGTTCCTCGGGTCGAACGACCAGCCGCCGCCGATCACGATCATCGTCGCGATCTGGTGGCTCGTGTTCCGCCTCGAGTTCGGTGCGGGCATGATCAAGATCCGCGGCGGCCGTGAGTGGCGCGACCTCACCGCGCTCATGTACCACCACGAGACGCAACCGATGCCGAACCCGCTGAGCCGGCAGGCGCACCTGCTGCCGAAGTGGTTCCACCGCGGTGAGGTGCTCGGCAACCACTTCGCCCAGCTCGTCGTGCCGTTCCTGCTCTTCGTGCCCGGCCCGGTCGGCTCGGCCGCCGCGACGATCGTGATCCTCACGCAGCTGTGGCTCATCGTCACGGGCAATTTCGCGTGGCTCAACTGGATCACGGTGGTGCTTGCGGCATCCGCCATCTCGGATTCGGCCTGGCACTGGCTGATCCCGGCGATCCCGACGAACCTCGGCACGGATGCCGCGAGCACACCGCTCTGGTGGTTCGTCATCGTCGCCGCGGTCACCGTGCTCCTCCTCGTACTCAGCGTGCGACCGGTGCAGAATCTGCTCTCACGGCGGCAGCTCATGAACGCGAGCTTCAACCGGTGGATGCTCGTGAACGCATATGGCGCATTCGGGACGGTGACGAAGCGACGCATCGAGATCGTCGTCGAGGGCACGCTCGACGAGCGGCCCGGAGACGGCGCCGAGTGGCGCGAGTACGGCTTCAAGGGCAAGCCGGGCGACGTGCGGGCGATGCCGCGGCAGTGGGCGCCGTATCACCTGCGACTCGACTGGCTGATGTGGTTCCTGCCGCTCGGGCGCATGTGGGAGCCGTGGTTCGAGGTGTTCCTCCTGCGACTGTTGGAGGCGGATGCCGCGACCCTTCGCCTGCTCGCGGTCGATCCGTTCGACGGCGACCCGCCCCGCTGGGTGCGGGCGCGGGCGTTCCACTACCGGTTCGCGACGCACGCGGAGTTCCGTGCGACGGGAGACCGCTGGGTGCGCACGCTCGAGGGCGAGGTGATTCCGCCCTCGGCGCTGAGGTGAGCACGCGCCGGGCCGGCGGTCTCGAGACGCGTCCGGCTTCGCCGGGCGCTCCTCGACCAGCGGTAGGGACGCGTCCGGCTTCGCCGGGCGCTCCTCGACCCGCGGTAGGGACGCGTTCGGCTTCGCCGGGCGCTCCTCGACCAGCGAGGGCACGGCGCGGCGCGGCGCGCGACGGCCGTGAACGCGTAGCGTCACTTCCATGTGGACACGTAGACGCCGCGCCCGTGTGATGGAGGAGCCACCGGCGGCCGAGGTCACCGGAAGCGCCGGATCGGCCGCGCCCGAACTCAGGATCCGGGCGTTCCGGATCGGGTTCGTCGGTGCACTGGGCGTGCTGCTCGCCATCCTCCTCGGCAGCATCATCGGCCAGCTCGGCACGGTGATCCTCTACGTCGCGCTCGCGCTCTTCCTCGCGCTCGGGCTCGACCCCGTCGTCAGCTGGCTGCAGCGCCGCGACGTGCCGCGCTGGCTCGCGATCCTGCTCGTCTTCGTCGTCGTGATCGGCGTGTTCGTGGGACTCATCGCCACGATCGTTCCGATCGTCGTCGAGCAGACCACGATCGTCGTCGAGGACTGGGACACGATCGTCGAGAACGTGCGGAACAGCGACTTCGTCGCGTGGCTCAACTCGCTGAGCGGCACCGGGAGCGCCGTGCAGGACGCGATCGACTCCGCAGGCGAATGGCTGGCCGACCCCGCGAACCTCGGATCGCTCGGCGGCGGCATCCTCGCGGTCGGCGCCGGCATTGCCGGAGGCTTCACGGGCGCGGTCATCGTGCTCATCCTCACCCTGTACTTCCTCGCGTCGCTCGACTCGATGAGGCGCTACGCGGCTCGGTTCGTTCCCGCCCACTCGCGGCCCGGATACCGGGAGGTCTCGGAGGAGATCACGGGCTCGGTCGGCCGCTACGTGATCGGCCAGGTGAGCCTCGGTGCGATCAACGGCGTGCTGAGCCTCATCTTCCTGTCGATCATCGGTGCACCCGCACCGATACTGCTCGCGTTCATCGCCTTCCTCTTCTCGCTGGTCCCGCTCGTCGGCACGCTCACGGGCGCGGTCATCATCTCGCTGGTGTGCCTCGCAGCGTCACCGCTCACGGCGTTGACCGCCGCGATCTACTACCTGATCTACATGCAGGTCGAGGCCTACCTGCTGAGCCCGCGCATCATGAACCGGGCCGTGGCGGTGCCGGGTGCGCTCGTCGTGATCGCGGCGGTCGCAGGCGGCACGCTCGGCGGCGTGCTGGGCGCGCTCGTCGCGATTCCCGTCGCGGCGTCGCTCATCATCATCGTGGAGAAGGTCGTGTTCCCGCGGCAGGATGCGATCTAGGAATTGACTCAGCTACGTCCGTGACCCGCACAGACTCCTGAAAACAAGGACGTCGAGGGTATGCGATTCCGACGAGCTCATTCGCCGCGTTGATGTCCTTGTTTTCAGGAGTGCAGGGGACCTGAACCTGGCTCCGTTCAGTTCGACGTCGCGTCGGAGTCCGCGTGAAGGTCGACCTCGCGTCGGAGCCCCCGCAAGAGCGCGCGTCGGCCCGTATACCGAGCGTCAGGTGCGCATGATCGAGCCACCGGCGCGCACGCGCGACACCGCGTCCACCGTCGCCGCCAGGATGAGGACGCCGCCCGTGACCACGAGATTCACGCCCGCCGGGAGGTTGAGGAGGCCGAGTCCGTTGGTGATCACCGCGATCACGAGCGCGCCGATCGCGGCGTGCAGCAGTCGCCCGCGCCCCCCGAAGAGGCTCACGCCGCCGACGACGGCAGCCGCGACACCCGAGAGCACGATCTCGCGGCCCGCGGCGGCATCCACCGCACCGACCTTGCTGATCGAGAACAGTCCGGAGACCACGGCGAGCGTCGAACAGACGATGAACGCGCTCCACCGAACCAGCGTCACCTTCACGCCCGAGCGACGCGCCGCTTCGGCGTTGCCGCCGATCGCGTAGAGGTAGCGCCCAAACCTGGTGCGGTCGAGCACGAAGGTGCCGATCCAGAGGATGACGAGCACGATCGGGACGACGATCGGCACGCCCTCGACCACACCGACCGACTGGCCGCGATTGCGGCTCAGGATTGCGACCGCGGCGCCGCCGATGACCGCGATGACGCCGAGCTTGATCCAGACGAGCGTGATGGTGCGGTTCGGCACTCCGGCGCGATGACGCCGCGCACGATCCCAGAACGAGGTCGCCGCCGACACCGCGATGACGATGGCGAGCATGACCCAGCCCGCCCACACCGGAAGGTTCGAGTTCTGGATGGCACGGATCTCGGGGATCTGCACGCGGTAGAGCCCGCCGGCGCCGATGATCATCAGGGTCAGGCCCTGGTACCCGAGGAACAGGCCCAGCGTCACGACGAACGAGGGAATGCCCACCCTCGCGACGAAGAACCCGATGAACACGCCGGTGAGGATGCCGGCCACGAACGCGATGACGAGGGCGAGCACCCAGTTCACGTTGTGCACGTTCACGAGCACGATGAACAACGCCATCGTCATGCCGCTCGTCACGCCGGCCGACAGGTCGATCTCGCCGAGGAGCAGCACGAACACCAGCGCCATGCCGAGCATGACGAGCGTCGCGGCCTGCGTCAGGAGGTTCGCGAAGTTCCGTTCGGTGAGGAAGAACGGGCTGAGGAAGCTGAACAGGATGGTCAGTACGATGAATCCGCCCACGGCCGGCAGTGCACCCATGTCGCCGCTGCGGAGGCGCTGGAAGTATGCGCGCACCTGATCGACGATCGTGCCCTCCTGCCCGCTGCCGATGAGGTCGGGCGCGACATCCGACGCCGAGGTATCAGGGGCGACTGTTGCGGGAGGGGCGGGGTTCGAGCTCATGCGTTCGCTCCCAGAGCGGTCTTGGCGCCGGTGATGTAACCGACGACGTCATCACGGGTGGTCTGGCCTGCCTCGATCGACGCGACCATCTGGCCGAGGTAGAGCACATTGATGTGGTCGGCGACCTCGAACACGTCGGCCAGGTTGTGACTGATCAGGATCACCGCGACGCCCTGCTCGGCCAGGCGGGCGACCAGGTGCAGCACCTGCTCGGTCTGCGCGACACCGAGCGCCGCGGTCGGCTCGTCGAGGATGACGACCCGGGCCTTCTTGAGCACCGCGCGGGCGATGGCGACCGTCTGACGTTGGCCGCCCGAGAGGCTCGCCACCTTCTGCCGCACCGACTTCACGGTGCGCACCGACAGAGAACGGAGGGTGTCGGATGCCTCGCGCTCCATTCGCCCCTCGTCGAACGTGCTGAACTCCGTCTCCTCGCGGCCGAGGAACATGTTCTGCACGATGTCGAGGTTGTCGCAGAGGGCGAGGTCCTGGTACACCACCTCGATGCCGAGGCGGGCCGCGTCGCGGGGGGTGTGCAGCGTGATCGGCTCGCCGTCGAATCGCACGACGCCGCCGTCGTAGGGTTGGACGCCGGCGAGGCCCTTGATGAGCGTCGACTTGCCGGCGCCGTTGTCGCCGACGAGTGCGGTGACCTTGCCCGGATACGCCTGCAGGTCGACGCCCTTCAGCACGCTGACCGGGCCGAAGCTCTTCACGACCCCGGCGAGTTCGATGATCGGGCGTCCTGAGGGTGGCGCAGCAATGTCAGGGGTGAGGGCCGCATCCATGCCCGTGCTCATGCGGATTCCTTTCGACGACGCTGTCAAGGTCCAGTGTGGCACTCGACCGACGGCGGGAGTGAGGGAACGGGCCCCGTTCCCGGCGGTCGTCCCGCCGGGACCGGGGCCTCATGGGTGAACGATTACTGGATGCCGAACTCCGTGCACTTGGCCTCGACCTCGCCCTGGCACAACTCGGCCGGGTCCGCGTCGCCGGCTTCGACCACATCGACGACCTCTTCAGGGCCGACGAGCTGCGGCGTCACCGCGATGTACGGCGTGCCGTCTTCCAGCTCCTGGTCGGCAGTAGGCGTCTCGCCCTGGAGGAGTGCAACGGCCAGCTCGACCGCGGCATCCGCTTCGAGCTTGATCGGCTTGTAGACCGTGGCGGTCTGCTTGCCGAGCAGCACGTTCTGCAGCCCCGCGATCGAGGCATCCTGACCCGAGACCGGAACGACGAGTCCGTTCTTGTCGAGGATCGTGATGACACCCGCCGCGTTCGTGTCGTTCGCGACCCAGACCGCGTCGACCTTGCCGCCGAGCGAGGTCAGCGCCTGCTCGAAGTTCGTCGCGCTCTTCTCGCCGTCCCAGATGCCCGGGGGCTCGGCGGCCGGCGAGATGCCCGCCTCCTCCATGACCTCGACCGCGCCGTCGTGGAACATCTTCGCGTTGCCGTCGGCCGGGTCTCCGCCCATGTACACGACGACTGCGCTCGCCGGGTCCTTGCCTGCGGCGGCCAGACCGTCGACGATCGACTGGCCCTCGAGGCGACCGACCTCGAAGTTGTCGAACGACACGTAGTAGTCGGCGCCCTCGATCGGGCGGTCGTAGGCGATCACGGGGATCCCCTCGGCCTTGGCCTTCTCGGCGACCGCAGCACCGGCGCCGTTGTAATCGACGAGCAACATCACGCCGCAGCCCTTGCTGAGCTGCTGGTCGGCGATGGTGGCGTACTTGTTGACGTCGCCCTGCGCGTTCTGGATGTCGGTGTCGAACCCGGCCGCATCCAGTCCCTCTTCAAGGTACGGACGGTCGTTGTTCTCCCAACGTGGCGACGAAGCGGCGTCGGGAAGGATGACGCAGGCTCGCGCTGCAGCTGCCTCGTCCTCCCCGCCTCCTCCTCCGTCGCCGCCGCCGGAACAGCCTGCCAGCAGCAGCGCGGACACTCCCGCGAGCGCGACGGCAGAGACCAATGAAGCAGACTTCATGGCACTCCCCTTCTGTGAGGTGAGGTCGACCCCTCTGGGTGCCGTCGTCATCCTTGGCGTCGGCACAGCAATGATTGCGCAAATGTGGCGAATCCGAACAAATTGTTCATAACACTTCAGTAACCGTCGCAGAAGGTCAGAAGCGAACGGATGCCGCGGCCGCCGAGTTTCGGGGGAGCGCTCTCACGGCAAGCCCTGCAACGAGGCCGAAGTCGCAGCTCAGAACCAGATGCTGAGGTGCGGCGTGCGTTCCGACGCGAACACGCGGTCGGCGATCGCGAGTGAGCCCGGGGCGGTCTCGCTGATGCGTGCGGCACGCCCCAGCACCGACGGCCGTACGCCGCCGAGGTAGATGGCACCGAGTTCCTGCACGCCGAGCCGGATGCCTAGACCGCTCGTCCCGGCATCCGTATCGTTGATCCGCTCCACGTCGGCGCGCCCGCGCTCCCCGACGACGAGGCGGAACCGGCCGGCCGCGTAGTGCAGCGGATCCGCGAGGTCGATCACGAGCGTGCCGGGGCTGCCGTACCGGCGGGCGCCGAGGGCCTCGACCGGGTCGAGGATGCGGATCCAGAGGTGGTCGACGACCTCGCTCACCGTGACGGCCCGCGGATCCTCGAGCAGCCACGGCAGCGGTTCGTCGACCGAGCGGAGTCGGCCGCGCACGCCGTTCACGAAGTCCTGCTCGATGAGGAACCGCCAGAGCGCCCGTTCTGCGTCGTCGGTCGCGGCGATGAGCGCGTCGAACTCGGCGACGCCCGGCTCATTGGGCTCGCGCGTGAGGCGGTAGGCGACGAAGCCCTGCGGCTGCCCGTGCTCGTCGTCGTAGCGCACCGTGCGAACGCTGCGGGCCGCCTCGCTCTCGGGGTCGACGAGGCCGAGCGAGCGATCGAGGATGCCGGGCCATCGGTCGATCTCGCCCGGGGTGCGGGCGACGGCGCGCCGCACGATGGCGGGCGCGGCCTCACGCAGCTCGGCCGCATCGACGAAGTGCACATGGCCCGGGGCATCCGGCCCGATCCAGTGAGCTCGACGACGATCGACCGTCACCGTCGCGGCCTTCGCTGCCGGCGCGTAGCCGTAGCGGCCGTAGATCGTGGCCTCGGTGACCGTCAGCATGGCAACGGCCGCGCCGGCGTTGCGGGCGTTCGCGAGTTCGCCCTCCATCAGGGCGCGGGCGATTCCGCGGCGGCGGTGCGTGGGGGCGACGGTCACCGCGCTCACGGCCCAGGCGTCGACGCTGCGGCGGCTGCCCGGGACGCTGAGACCCGTCGGCCAGCCGTCGACCGTCGCCACGGGTACCTCGGGATGGGCCGTCGCCGGGTCGTACACGCCGTGCACGCGTCGCTCGGAGGCAACTGACAGGTCGTACGCGTAGTCGACCTCGCGCGGGCGTGCCTGATGGAAGCCGCGGTTCTCGGCCTCGACCCATGCGCGCATCGCGGGCTGGTCGTCGGGGTCGAGCAGTCGATACTCGAGGCCGTGCCGGGCGAGGGCGGCGGATGCAGCGGGGTCGACCGGGATGCTTCGAGGATCGAACGACATCCGCCCAGCGTAGCGAGCCACCCTGAGCGCACGGCAGAATGGGAGCATGACTGGGCAAGCGCTTTCCAGAACCGGTCAACCGCCGACGCGGGCGCCGAGGTGCGTGTGCACCGAGGAGATGACGACCGAGCCCTCTCCGACGGCGGACGCGACGCGCTTCACCGAGCCGCGGCGTACGTCTCCCACCGCGAAGAAGCCCGCGACCGATGATTCGAGTGGGGCCGGGCCGGTGTCGCCGCCCAGCCAGGCGCGGCGCCCGCCCTCTGCGAGCACGTCGGCGCCCGTGATGACCGAGCCCCAGCGGTCGCGCAGCACCTCGGGCGCGAGCCATTCCGTGTGCGGGCGCGCCCCGATCGTGATGAAGACGGCGTGCGCCGGCACGGCGACCCGTTCGCCCGAATCGGTGCGCTCGAGCACGACGTGGTCGAGCCGGTCGGCGTCGGCGGCGCCCGCGTCGACAATGCGCGAGCCGGTGATGAGACCGACGCCCGCGGCATCCAACTGGTCGATCAGGTACTGCGACATGCTGGCCGCGAGCGACGTGCCACGCACGACGAGCGACACCGACCGCGCGTAGCGGGCGAGGTGCAGCGCGGCCTGCCCGGCCGAGTTGCCGCCGCCGACGACGAGCACGTCGCGGCCCGACTGCGCCCGCGCCTCGACCGACGAGGCGCCGTAGAACACCGACGCGCCGACGAAGGGCACGAGCCCTGGCGCAGAGAGCCGCCGGTAGCTCACTCCGGTGGCCAGTACCACCGTTCGGGCGCGCACGACCTCGCGTTGTGCCTCGCCCGGCGCGTCGCTCGCAGGGGCCGACGCCACGTTCGCCGCACCGCCCGGCGCCACCTCGAGCTCGAAGCCGTCATCGATCACGCGCATGCCCGCGACCCGTCGGGTGTGCGCGAAGCGCGCCCCGAACACCCACGCCTGCTGGTAGGCGCGCTGCGCGAGCTCTGCGCCCGAGACGCCGCGCGAGAAGCCCAGGTAGTTGCGGATGAGCGAGCTCGATCCCGCCTGCCCGCCGATCGCCTCGCCCTCGAGCACGAGGGTGTCGAGCCCCTCGGATGCCGCGTACACCGCCGCGGCCAGACCGCCTGGCCCCGCGCCGACCACGGCGACGTCGACCGTGCCCGACGGCAACGATGTGTCGAGCCCGTAGGCGCGGGCGAGCGCGGCATCGTCGGGGTCGACGAGCACGCGCCCGTCGGCGGTGCGCACGAGCGGCACGCCCCCGTAGTCGACGCCCGCCTCGGCGAGCAGCGCGAGCGCGTCGTCCGATGCGGGGTCGAGGTGATCGGTGGGCACGCCGCCCCGGGCCAGCAGGCTCCGCAGCACATGCGTGCGCGGCTGCGCGTCGTCGCCGATGACGGTGAAGCTGCGGTGCCGCTTGCCCGCTGCCGCCTCCCACTCGCGCAGGAAGTCGGTCACGGCGCGATGGAACGATTCGTCGGGAGAGTGCACCGGGCGCACGACGTAGTAGTCGATCTGCACGTGCGACATGAGCTCGAGCACCGTATTCGCCGTCGCGCGGTCAGCCCACGAGCCCCACTCGATGACGAGGCCGCGACGCACGTCAGGAAAGCTGCGCCGCGCCGCCGCGAACACGCTCTCGTGACCCGCGGTCGGCGACGCGTCATCCGCCAGCACCAGCGCGAGGTCGCCGCCCGACGCCTGCAGGTGCTCGATCGCCGCCACCGCGGCATCCGGCCCCTCTGCATCGATGATGCGGTAGTCCTCGGCGTAGCGGCGATGCAACGGCTCGAGCAGCGCGTCGCGAACCGCCGGATCGGCGGAGGCGACGAGGATCGCGGGCGGCCGACGCGCCGAATCCCGGGCAACCATGCCGTCGTCCTCTCGGAGCGTGGTGCGGCGGCCGGGGCCGCCACGCGGGCGAGTGTACGCCGGTGTCGCAGCGTCGACCAGACCCGCTGCTGCGGCATCCGCCCCGAGCTGGGTATTTACAGGCGGATGCCGCGGGGAACAGACTGCTGGCATGAGTCCGGTCGACCGGGCGATTCGCACACCCGACCAGCGTCTTCGTGTCTTCGTGAGTTCGACGCTCCGCGAACTCGCGATGGAGCGGCGAGCCGTGCGCGCGGCGATCGAGCAGCTGAACCTCGCGCCCGTCATGTTCGAGCTCGGTGCGCGGCCGCATCCGCCGCGTGACCTCTACCGTGCGTACCTCGAGCAGAGCGACATCTTCGTCGGCATGTACGGCGAGAGCTACGGCTGGGTCGCGCCGGGCGACGAGGTGTCGGGCCTCGAAGACGAGTACCGGCTCGCGCCTGCCGAGATGCCGAAGCTCGTCTACGTGCGCGAGGGCGGCAGTCGCGACCC
>DASSBT010000069.1:0-2808 GCA_035698465.1 Agromyces sp.
CGGTCGGGTGATCGCCGTCGACATCTCCGCCGAGAAGCTCTCCGAGTTCGCCGATACCTTCGTCGAAGGGCAGGTCATTCCTGTCCCAGGCGACGTCACGAAGCAGGCCGACCTCGACGCTGTGGTCGCCGCGGCCGGCGAACGGATCGACGGCCTCGCGAATATCGCCGGCGTGAACGACGACTTCTCGCCGCTGCACGAGACCAGCGATGCGATGTGGGATCGGGTGATCGCCATAAATCTGACCGGCGTGTTCAAGCTCACTCGCGCCGTGCTGCCCGCGATGATCGCCGCGGGCGCGGGCTCGATTGTGAACGTCACCTCGGAAGGCGTGAACATCAACGGGGCGATCCTGCCATCCGACGGGGGCTGGTCGGTGCAGTAGCAGGGTCAGCGGCGGTCGCGAGCGCTCTCGGGCCACACCACCTCGAACCGCTCGAACACGATCTCGTGCTCCTCGGTCCATTCGAACCCGAGGCCGGCACAGACACGTCGCCAGTACCTACCGTGGTTCTCGCGCCATGACGTGAGCGTCCGGTCGTCTTCGCCTTCGTCGTAGGCGAATCGCTCGTCGACGCTCGCGAAGGTGCCGATGCGAAGCTCGGTGCTGCGCAGGATCGTGCGCGGCCGTCCGGCGGAATCGCAGGCGATCCAGTGGCTGCCGACGCGGGGGAGCGGCTGCCCCTCGATGGCGAACTCGACCACGAGCGATGCCGTCGCCCGCTTCGTGCCGTCGAGCACCAGGCCGAGGAGCTCGTCCGTGAGCTCGGGGTGGTCGCCGAAGACCTCGGCCGATGGCGGCTCGGTGTCGGTCGCGCGGTCGGGATGCGCCAGCTGGTAGTCCGCCCAGAACTCCCGCGCGGCATCGTGGTCGATCGGGGCGTTCTGCATGCGGCCAGTCTTCCAGCGAAGCACGCTCGACCACGCGTCGTCACAACATCGTCACGGCGCACAGGTGTGGGTACGGTCGAGGAATGCCCCACCCCGTTCCGAAGCTCATCGCGATTCCGGCGGGCACGATCGAGCTTCGCGACGCGCGATCGGAGTCCTCGCGCACGGTGTCGCTTCGCCCCTTCGAGTTCGGCCGCACCCCGGTCACCCGGGCCGAGTACCGGGCGGTGCTCGGCGACGCAGGTGAGGCGAACGGGTTGACGGATGCCGCGACGGCGACGGATGCCGCGACGTCAACGGATGCCGCCACACCGGCCGACGCGCCGCAGCATCCGGTCACCTGGTTCGGTGCCGTGGAGTGGTGCAACGCAGCATCCGTCGCCGTCGGACTCACTCCCGCCTACGAGGTCGCCGGCCGCGACGTCGCGTGGCACGTCGCCGCCGACGGCTACCGCCTGCCGACCGAGGCCGAGTGGGAGTGGGCGTGCCGCGCGGGCACGACCGGCGCGACCTACGGCCCGCTCGCCGACATCGCCTGGAGCGCCGCCGACGAGGTCGACGAACCGCAGCCCGTCGCAGGCAAGACGCCCAACGCGTTGGGCCTCTTCGACACGCTCGGCAACGTGTGGGAGTGGTGCTGGGACTACGCCGACACCGCGCGCTACGGCGACTACCGCAGCCTTCGCGGCGGCGGCTGGGCCGACCGCGAGTGGAGCCTGCGCGCGTCGGTGCGGCGCGGCAGCGCACCCGACGCCGTGCTCGAGGACGTCGGGTTCCGGGTCGCGCGAGGTGCAGTGGGCGAAACTGGCGAGCAGGCGGCGCAGGGTTGGTCGGCGGCATCCGATCGCAGTCGAGCGGATGTCAGGGGCCCGCTGCCGATCGGATGGACGCCGCTGCAGTGATGCGGATCAGTAACGATTCCAGAGGACAGCCGGCGCGGGCTGAGGGCCGCTGCGTGAGCGTCATAGGATTGCGCCACCCTACGAAATTCCTCCAGAGAGGTACTCACTGATGAGCGCAAGAACTCTGTCCGCCGTTGCCGGCGGCTCACTCCTCGTCCTCGCACTTGCGGCATGTTCGCCCACGACTTCGGGTGACACTGAGGCCGGCGGCCTCGTCGGCACCGGCACCGGCGCCGACTGCGCGATCGAGGCCGAGATCCCCATTGCCGCGGCGTTCAGCCTCACCGGCGCCGCCGCGCAGTACGGCGAAAGCCAGAAGAACGCGCTCGAGATGGCGGTCGACGACCTCAACGAGGTCGGCGGAGTGACCTACGCCCTGACCGTCGAGGACGACGCGACCGACCCCCAGCAGGCGATCCAGGTGTTCGACGGGTTCATCAGCGATGGTGCGAGCGTCATCATCGGCCCGACACTCTCGAACACCGCGAAGCAGACCAACCCGGTCGCGCAGGAGGCCGGAGTGCCCGTGCTCGGCGTCTCCAACACCGCCGCCGGCATCACCGAGATCGGCGATTTCATCTTCCGCGACTCACTCACCGAGGACGCGGTCATCCCCCAGACGGTGACCGCCGCCGTCGAGGAGTTCGGCCTCGAGAAGGTCGTCGTGATGTACAGCAACGACGACGCGTTCACCGAGTCGGGCTACCAGGCGTTCGCCGCCGCGCTCGAGGAGGAGGGCGTCGAGGTCGTCGAGACGCTCACCTTCTCCAAGACCGACACCGACTTCCGCGCCCTGCTCGACAAGGCCAAGCAGGCCGACCCCGATGCGCTCGTCGTCTCGGCGCTCATCGAGGCGGCCGTGCCGCTGGTCACTCAGGCACGCGAGATCGGCATCGAGGTGCCGATCATCGGCGGCAACGGGTTCAACTCGCCCGCGCTCATCGAGGGCGCAGGTGACGCGGCCGAGGGAGTGATCGTCGGCGCCGCGTGGAACTCCGCCTCCGACAACGAGCAG
>DASSBT010000070.1:0-13415 GCA_035698465.1 Agromyces sp.
CCCGTCGTGATCACCGACATCGATCAGGCGCGGGTCGACAAGGGCCTCGCCCACATCGCCGGTGAGATCGACACGCTGCAGGGCAAGGGCCGCATCTCGCCCGACGAGGCGAACCGGCTCAAGGCGCTCGTCACCGGCACCGTCGACAAGTCCGATTTCGCCGACTGCGATTGGGTCATCGAGGCGGTCTTCGAGGAACTCGAGATCAAGCAGGACGTGTTCGCCGAGGTGGAGCAGTTCATCTCGCCCGAGGCCGTGCTCGCCACGAACACCTCGTCGCTTTCGGTCGAGCAGATCGGTGCGAAGCTCGAACACCCCGAGCGCCTCGTCGGCTTCCACTTCTTCACGCCCGTCGCCGTCATGCCGCTCATCGAGGTCGTCAAGACCCCGCACACCGACGACGCGACCCTCTCGACCGCCATGGTCACCGCCAAGAACCTCAAGAAGAACGCCGTCATCACGGCCGATACTCCCGGCTTCGTCGTGAACCGCGTGCTCGCCGTGCTTCTCGGCGAGGCAATGCGCGCGGTCGACGAGGGCACCTCGTTCGAGACGGTCGACGAGGCGATCGCGCCGCTCGGCCTGCCGATGGCCCCTTCGGCGCTGCTCGATCTCGTGGGTCTCAAGGTGGGAGCACACGTGCTCGACACACACCACGCCGCGTTCCCCGATCGCTTCTACCGCAGTGAGAACCTGCACAAGCTCGCCGATTACGGCAAGCTCCTCGACAAGGATGACAAGGGCGGGATCAAGGGCTTCGACAAGGGGGCCATGAAGATCGTGTCGGGCGGCGCGAACCCCCGCAGTGCTGACGACATCCTCGTCAGCCTGCAAGACGGCCTCGCCCGCGAGGTCCGGCTCATGCTCGACGACGGCGTGGTCGCCGCACCTGAAGACATCGACCTGTGCCTGATCCTCGGCGCCGGCTTCCCGTTCCAGATGGGCGGCGTGACTCCGTACCTCGACCGGGTCGGCGCGTCCGAACGCGTGTTCGGCGACACGTTCCATCACCCGACGATCAGGGGCGTCGGCGCGTAGCATCCGATCGCGAGTGATCGCGAGCGCAGATCTCGTCGGCGGCGCGGAGGACACGGGGTACCAACAGTCGGTGCACGGCGGAGAGCGGAGGCCATACGACCGTGCCCAGACCCCGGTCGTAACGCAGCAGCGTGGCCAGCGACACTCGGCTATCGGATGTCCTGACCACGAGATTGGCACTGAGGAACCAGGAGCCGGCCTCGAGCCGGATCCAGTCTTCGCTCTGTTCGGCGATCCGCCAGCCGGCCACGGTGTGCGGCGACGTCCCCCGACTGAGGCGGATGCCGAGCAGGCCCCGCCAGATGAATCGCTCAGCCGGACTCGGGACATCGCCGAACATCGCCCTGGCCCACTGCTCAGGGGACGCGACCACGTCGGTCACGAGCGAGAACGCGTCGGCGTAGTCGGCGTCGGGCAACGAGCTCGCAGAACGATCGGGCTCGGGAATCGCGGACGTTCCGACGACGCCGCTCACCGCGGATGCCGGCTCGCCCTGTCGTTCGCGGACGCTCTCAGGCTGCTTCATGTTCCAGCACCTTCTCCTTCGTGGTTATACGCACCTGTATAACAGTGACCGTACCAGACATTGTACGATTGCGTATAACTGCGTTGGAGAGGGGTGGCGATCATGGGTGCACTTCGCACGCCGCGCGAAGCCTGGGTCGACGAGGGCTTGCGCACGCTTGCCGCGGGCGGCACGGATGCGGTGAGAATCGAGGCGCTGGCCAAGAACCTCGGAGTCACCAAGGGCGGCTTCTACGGGTACTTCACCGACCGGGACGCACTGCTCGAGGCGATGCTCGACACCTGGGAGCGGGAGAGCACCGACGAGGTGATCGAACTCATCGAACACGAGGGTGGCGATCCGAAGGCCAAGATCCAACGGGCGGGCATGCTGACCTTCTCGAATGACCGGCTGCTGCCCATCGATCTCGCCATCCGCGACTGGGCCCGCCGTGACGACGGCGTCGCCGAACGACTGCGGAGGGTGGACAACCGGCGGATGGCGCTGCTTCGCGAGATGATCGGCACCTTCTGCACCGACCCGGACGAGGTCGAGGCGCGAAGCCTGCTCGCGTTCTGCCTGGCCATCGGCGAGCACTTCCTCGCAGCCGACCATGACGGGCGCTCGAGATCGCAGGTGCTCTTCCACGCAGCGGACATCCTGCTCAACCGATCGGATGCATCCGTCGCCTGAAACGTGCAGGCGCGCGAGCTACGCGCGCCTCAGTGGTCCGACGAGATGATCGAGTTCGAGGCGGTGTCGGCAGAGGCGCCGCGGGCGTGCGGCAGCTTCGAACCGAGCACCATCGCGGTCACGTCACGAGCGATGTGCTGCGGTGTGAGCCGCACGCGCTCCAGGATGTCGCTCCGCGAGCCGTGCTCGAGGAACTCGTCGGGCAGCCCTATCTCGGTGACCGCGGTGTCGACGTCGGCCGCCCGGAGGTCTTGGCGGATGCGCGTGCCGATGCCGCCGACGCGAACGCCGTCTTCGAGGCTGACCACGATTCGATGTCCGCGGGCCAGCCCGATGACGCTCGCGGGCACCGGGACCACCCACCGCGGGTCGACGACGGTCGCACCGATCCCCTGCGCCTCGAGTCGCTCGGCGACCTCGAGCCCGACGCCCGCCATCGGCCCGACCGTGACGAGCAGCACGTCCTTGCGGTCTGACTCGGCGAGCACGTCGACGCCGTCGTGTGTACGACGGACGGCGTCGTAGTCGACGCCCACCGTACCCTTCGGGAAGCGCAGCACGGTCGGCCCGTCATCGACCGCCACCGCCTCACCCAACTCTTCCGCGAGACGTACCGAGTCGCGGGGCGCCGCAATACGGATGCCGGGCACCACCTGGAGGATCGCGAGGTCCCAGACGCCGTGATGGCTCGGACCGTCGGGGCCCGTGACCCCTGCCCGGTCGAGCACGAAGGTGACGCCGGCCTTGTGCAGCGCGACATCCATCAGCACCTGATCGAACGCGCGATTGATGAAGGTGGCGTAGACGGCGACGACCGGATGCAGCCCGCCGAACGCGAGCCCGGCGGCCGAGGTCGTCGCGTGCTGCTCGGCGATGCCCACGTCGAAGACGCGAGTCGGGAAGCGCTCTGCCATACGGTGCAGCCCGGTGGGGCGCAGCATGGCCGCCGTGATGCCGACGAGCCGGTCATCGTGCTCGGCGAGCCGCACGAGTTCATCGGCGAACACCCCGGTCCACGACGGAGCAGAGGGAGTCTCCAGAGGTTCGCCGGTCTCGGGATCGATCTGGCCCACCGCATGGAACTGGTCGGCGATGTCACGCCTGGCCGGCTCGTAGCCTCGGCCCTTGTCGGTGATCGCATGCACGATCACCGGCGCCCCGTAGTCTTTCGCCTGGCGGAGCGCCTCCTCCATGGCGTGCTCGTCATGTCCGTCGATCGGCCCGATGTACTTGATGTCGAGGTTCGAATACAGGGCCTCGTTGTTGGTGAAGCGGGCGAGGAATCCGTGCAGCCCGCCGCGAACGCCCCGATAGAGCGCCCTGGCCGGCGCGCCCATGCGGTCGAACGCGCGGCGACTCGACAGGTGCAGGTTGCGATACGACTGCTTCGTGCGCACCGTGTTCAGGAACCGCGCCATGCCGCCGATGGTGGGCGCGTAGGAGCGACCGTTGTCGTTCACGACGACGATGAGCTTGCGGGTGTTGTCGTCGGAGATGTTGTTCAGCGCCTCCCACGTCATGCCGCCGGTGAGTGCGCCGTCGCCCACGACGGCGATCACGTGTCGATCGCGCTGGTTCGTCATCTCGAACGCCTTCGAGATGCCGTCGGCCCACGACAGTGAGCTCGACGCGTGCGAGCTCTCGACGATGTCGTGCACGGACTCGGCTCGTTGCGGGTAACCGGCCAGACCGCCCGTCTGGCGAATGGTCGAGAGGTCGGTGCGACCCGTGAGCAGCTTGTGCACGTACGACTGGTGCCCCGTGTCGAAGACGATGGCGTCGCGCGGCGAGTCGAAGACACGATGGATCGCGATGGTCAGCTCGACGACGCCGAGGTTCGGCCCGAGGTGGCCCCCGGTCTTCGCGACGGATGTCACGAGGTACTCGCGCACTTCGCGTGCAAGCTGCTCGATCTGCTCCTGGCTCAGCGCGTCGAGGTCGCGAGGTCCGGAGATGGTCTCGAGCAGGGACATCCGGTACCACCTTTCACCGAGCTCCCGCAGGGCGGAGCATCACCCGATTCTACGCGAACCCAACCTGCGACCGACGTCGGGCCGGACGACGAACGGCGGGACCCGAGCACGATGCCCGGGTCCCGCCGCGTCGGCGCGAAACGATCAGACGAGTGAACGAAGCACGTACTGCAGGATGCCGCCGTTGCGGTAGTAATCCGCCTCGCCCGGCGTGTCGATGCGCACGACCGCGTCGAATTCGACCGTCTGCTTGCCGGCCGGCGAATGCTCGGTCGGCTCGGCGACGACGTGGACGGTGCGCGGCGTCGTTCCCTCGTTCAGCTGCTCGAGGCCGGAGATCGAGACGACCTCGGTGCCGTCGAGGCCGAGCGACTCGGTCGTCTCGCCCGCAGGGAACTGCAACGGCACCACACCCATGCCGATGAGGTTCGAACGGTGGATGCGCTCGAAGCTCTCGGTGATCACGGCCTTGACGCCGAGGAGGCTCGTGCCCTTGGCCGCCCAGTCGCGCGACGACCCGGAGCCGTACTCCTTGCCACCGAAGATCACGAGCGGGATGCCCGCGGCCTGGTAGTTCTGGCTCGCGTCGTAGATGAAGGACTGCGGGCCATCGGGCTGCGTGAAGTCACGCGTGTACCCGCCCTCGACGTTGTCGAGGAGCTGGTTGCGCAGGCGGATATTCGCGAACGTGCCCCTGATCATGACCTCGTGGTTGCCGCGTCGTGAGCCGTAGGAGTTGAAGTCCTTGCGGTCGACGCCGTGGTCGGTCAGGTAGTGGCCGGCGGGGCTGTCGGCCTTGATCGAGCCGGCCGGGCTGATGTGGTCGGTCGTGACCGAGTCACCGAGCTTGGCGAGCACGCGGGCGCCGGCGATGTCGGTGATCGGCGTGATCTCCATGGTCATGCCGTCGAAGTACGGAGGCTTGCGCACATACGTCGACTCGGCGTCCCACTCGAAGATGGCACCCTCGGGAGTGTCCATATTGCGCCAACGCTCGTCGCCCTCGAAAACGCTCGCGTACTGGTGCGTGAACATCTCGGTGTCGATCGACGAGTCGATCGTGTCCTGCACCTCTGCGGCGTCTGGCCAGATGTCGCGCAGGAACACGTCGTTGCCGTCGGTGTCGGTTCCCAGCGGGTCGACCTCGAAGTCGAAGTTCATCGACCCGGCCAGGGCGTACGCGATGACGAGCGGCGGGCTCGCGAGGTAGTTCATCTTCACGTCGGGGTTGATGCGGCCCTCGAAGTTGCGGTTGCCCGAGAGCACCGCGGTGACCGCGAGGTCCGCCTCGTTGACGGCAGCGGACACCTCGTCGATCAGCGGACCGGAGTTGCCGATGCAAGTGGTGCAGCCGTAGCCGACAGTGTGGAAGCCCAGTGCCTCGAGCTCGGTGGTGAGGCCGGCCTTGTCGTAGTAGTCGGTGACGACCTTCGAACCAGGGGCGAGCGTGGTCTTCACCCACGGCTTCGACTTGAGGCCCTTCTTCGCCGCATTGCGCGCGAGCAGACCTGCGGCGAGCATGACCGAGGGGTTCGACGTGTTGGTGCACGAGGTGATCGCGGCGATCGCGACGGCGCCGTTGTCGATGATGTACGGGTCGCCGTCAGCGGGAGTGACCTTGACCGGGCTGGACGCCATGACCGGCGCACCACTGTTGATGTGCACCGGGCGCGTGTGCGACTCCTCCTCGCCGGGGACGGCACCGGGGTCGGAAGCAGGGAACGAGTGCTTCGACTCGAGGTCGACGATCGAGTCGGAGTTGCACGGCGTGGCGTAATCGACGATGTCCTTCTCGAACTGCGCCTTCGCGTGCGCGAGCTCGATGCGATCCTGCGGGCGCTTCGGGCCCGCGATCGAGGGAACCACCGTGCCGAGGTCGAGCTCGATGTACTCGCTGAACACGGGTTCGCGCGATGGGTCATGCCAGAGCTGCTGAGCCTTTGAGTAGGCCTCGACGAGCGCGACCTGAGCTTCGCTGCGCCCGGTGAGCCTCAGGTAGTCGAGGGTCACGTCGTCGATGGGGAAGATCGCCGCGGTCGAGCCGAATTCGGGGCTCATGTTGCCGATCGTCGCCCGGTTGGCGAGTGGCACGGAGGCAACGCCGGAGCCGTAGAACTCGACGAACTTGCCGACGACGCCGTGCTTTCGCAGCATGTCGGTGATCGTGAGCACGACGTCGGTCGCCGTCACACCGGTCGGGATCTCGCCCGACAGCTTGAAGCCGACGACCTTCGGGATGAGCATCGAGACGGACTGGCCCAGCATGGCCGCCTCGGCCTCGATTCCGCCGACGCCCCAGCCGAGCACGCCGAGTCCGTTGACCATGGTGGTGTGCGAATCGGTGCCCACGCAGGTGTCGGGGTAGGCACGCAGCACGCCGTCGACGACGCGGGAGTACGTGACCTTCGCGAGGTGCTCGATGTTGACCTGGTGCACGATACCGGTGCCGGGAGGAACGACCTTGAAGTCATCGAAGGCGGTCTGGCCCCAGCGCAAGAACTGATAGCGCTCGCCGTTGCGCTCGTACTCGATCTCGACGTTGCGCTCGAGGGCGTTCTCGGTGCCGAACAGGTCGGCGATCACGGAGTGGTCGATCACCAGCTCGGCAGGCGCCAATGGGTTGATCTTCGTGGGGTCCCCACCGAGCTCCTCGACGGCCTCGCGCATGGTGGCCAGGTCGACGATGCAGGGAACACCGGTGAAGTCCTGCATCACCACTCGGGCCGGGGTGTACTGGATCTCGGTATCGGGCTCGGCGCTGGGCACCCAGGAGCCGAGGGCCTCGATCTGCTCCTTCGTGACGTTCTTCCCGTCTTCGGTGCGCAGCAGGTTCTCGAGGAGCACCTTCAAGCTGAACGGCAGCTTCTCGTGCCCGGGCACGGTGTCGAGCCTGAAGATCTCGTAGGACTTGTCACCGACGTGGAGCGTGTCCTTCGCCCCGAAACTGTTCACTGCAGACACGATGTCCTCTCCTTCACGGATGCCGCGCCAACACGCTGGCGGCACTCCATCTTCTCCGTCGGGCCGAGGACTGATCCAGCAAGGCTTACCTAAGCGACCAGCCCGTCGCCTGCATCCGCACGGTGCGCGGATTTATCTCGACGTCGAGATAACTCTATCACTTCGACGATTTGGCTGCCGAAGGGTAGACCGCGCGGACCACGAGCCAGGAGAAGACGAGTACGAGCGCATAGAGAGGAACGCCCATGAGCAGGCGTGTCGCGCCGAGGGCCTCGACGTTGTCGACGAGGTAGAAGGGGACCTGCACCATCAGTCGGGCCGCGAACAGCCCGATCCAGACGAGCGTGAGGAACTGCGCCGCCCGGTACTTGCGTCGATCGTCACGCCACGAGACACCCTCACCCATCAGGAAGCCGACGATGAGTCCGAGGGCCGGCCAGCGCACGAGCAGCGACACGAGCAGTGCGACCACGTACGCGGCGTTGGTGAAGAAGCCGAGCACGTAGTTGTCACGGGCATTACCGGTCCAGAGGGCGAGCGCCGCCGACGCGAGCACGCCGATGAGCCCCGCGATCGCCTGGGTGGGCTGCCCCTTCGTGGCGATGCGCACCGCAGTGAAGACCACCGCAAGGCCGACGGATGCCGCAAGCGACGGAATCAGCGCCGATTCCGTCTGCCATCCGGCGAAACTCGTCAGCACGCTGTACGTCACGAGGAAGACGAGCCCGGGCAGGAGTGCTTCGAGGATGCCTCGCACGCCGCCGACCGCTCCGAGCAGGTCGCGGCCGCTCAGCCGCTCGTCGCGTGCCAGCGCACCGAGCCCGCTCTTCTCGGCAGCGGCGGCGAACTGGCGGGCGAACTCTCGGGACTCGGGAGTCGCGGAGGTCGCGGCATCCGACCGCTCATCGGGTCGCTGCTGGGGCTGGGCGTCGGGTTCGGACACGGACGTCAGGCGGTCGTGGGGGTGCCGGTCGACGTTGCCGGCATTCGGAGCGGGATCAGGTCACGCGGCGGCATCGGCGTCGAGCCGCGCACCACCACGATCGAGCGGAAGAGGTCTTCGACCTGCGCCGCGGCGGTCGGCTCCACGGCGGCCTCCCCCGCGATGACACCACGGAGGAACCAGCGCGGTCCGTCGACCCCGATGAATCGAGCGAGCCGCATGTGCCCCTGCTGGCCCTCCCCGGCCGCGACCGGGATCTGGGCGAGCAGCTCGGGCCCGAATGCGCCGTCGCGAACGGTCGTCGTGCCGCCCTGGCGGGCGATCTGCTCGGCGATCTGCGCACGGATCTCATGCCACAGCCCGCTCGTTCGCGGTGCCGCGAACGGCTGCACCTGCAGCGTGGACTTGGCATAGTCGAGGCCGATGGCCACGACCCGCTTGGTGCCCTCCTCGACCTCGAGGCGCAGGTGCAGCCCGTCTCGCGGCAGTACCTTCACGCCGCCGAGGTCGACGTAGGGTCGCACCGGGTTGGCTTCGGACTCGTCGAACGGGCCGGCGACGGCACGGTCGTCGGGGGCCGACTTGGGCTGGTCGACGGGGGTGTCGTCGACGTTCTCGATATCGCTCACGCGTTCACTCCTTGCTTGTGCTCCCCGAACCCCGTCGAGCCGAAGCCGCCCTCGCCGCGCATGCTCCCGGGAAGTCGTTCGACCTCGACGAACCGCGCCCGGCTCACGGGCATGACGACGAGCTGCGCGATGCGGTCACCCGCGGCGATCTCGTACGGTTCGCTCGCATCGGTGTTCAGGAGTGCGACCTTGATCTCGCCCCGATAGCCGGCATCGACCGTGCCGGGCGCGTTCACGATCGTGAGGCCGTGCTTGAAGGCGAGACCTGAGCGGGGAACGACGAAGGCGACGTAGCCGTCGGGCAGCGCGATGGCGACTCCGGTGCCCACGGTCGCGCGCTCCCCCGGGTCGAGCACGACGGACTCGGCAGCGTGCAGATCGGCACCTGCGTCGCCGGGGTGGGCATACGACGGGAGGCGGTCTGCCGTGATCAGCACATCGACGGAATCGGTCACTGTTCGAGGGTAGACCAGAAGTCTGATCGAATAGACCCATGCCCGACTACCGCGAGAAACTGTGGCCGACGCCATGGATCTACATCGCGAGCCTGCTGCTCGTGCCCGCGAGCATTCTCGTGCTCGCGCCCGTATCGTTGCCCGCCGGCATCGCGACCGGTGTGATCCTCTATCTCGCCGCGGTCGGCTCGCTCACGATGACGGCACCGGTCATCGAAGTGAATGACGGGATGCTGCGAGCCGGTCGAGCCCAGATCGCGCTCATGCACACCGGGGTCGCAGTGCCTGCCACCGATGCCGCCGCCCGGGTGGAACGGGGCACCGGCCTCGATGCACGCGCGTACCTCGTGATCCGGGGTTGGGTGCACTCGGTCGTCAGGGTTCCGATCACCGATCCGGCCGATCCTGCACCGTACTGGCTGCTGTCGACCCGGCGTCCGACGGAACTGGCCGCCGCGATCAATGGATCACGACGGCCGGAGCGCGCAGAGGGCGACGTCTAGGACGCGCACTCCAGGCAGATCGGACCGAGCTTGGTCTCGTGGTCGATCTGCGAGCGGTGCTTCACAAGGAAGCAGTTCACACAGGTGAACTCGTCGGCCTGCGGAGGAAGCACCACGACGTCGAGTTCGACGTCGGAGAGATCAGCTCCTGGCAGGTCGAAGCCTCCGGGGTTGTCGGCGTCGTCGACGTCCACCACTCCCGACATCTTGTCGGGCACGCGCTCTTTCAGGGCCTCGATCGACTCGGAGTCGTCCTCGGTCTTGCGCGGTGCGTCGTAGTCCGTTGCCATTCCCATCCATTTCCTCAGGCCGAAGATTCGGCGGGCATAGTCTGCATCAAATCGGTTGCGTAAGCAAACCACTTTTCACGGCCCGTATCGGCTGCTACGTGCACAACTTCCGGCGCGCCCGCGCTATTCCCCGCCGCATGCGATCCGGCGTGGCATCCTTGGGCGCAGACGAAGGCACGGAAGGGCTTGTCGCGATGCAGGAACTCAAGGTAATCGGAGTCGAGAACGGCGCGTTGCTCGCCGCTTCAGACGATGGCGCACGCTTCCGGATCGAGATCGACGAAGTGCTGCAGTCACGGATCCGCCAGGCGCAACCCGAGACGAACAACACCACCCCCAAACCGTCGCCCCGCGAGGTGCAGGCGCTGATCCGCTCCGGCCTCTCGGCCGAGGAGGTCGCCCAGGTCACTGGCGCGTCAGCCGACTACATCCGTCGTTTCGAGGGACCGGTCATCGCCGAGCGCGAGCACGTGGTGACCTCGGCACTCGCCGTGCCGGTGCACGTGGTGCCCGAAGCCGAACCGTCCGACGATCCGGCGACGTTCGGTGGCGTCATCCGCGACCGGCTCGCGAAGCTCGGCGCGCAGGGCGAGCGCTGGGCCAGTTGGAAGGACGACGAGCGGGGCTGGATCGTCAAGCTCGAGTTCACCGCCGACACCATCGACCACGACGCCCGTTGGGGCTTCGAGCCGCGCACCCAGTCGCTGCACCCGCTGAACACCGAGGCCACGACGCTCTCGCAGCAGGGTGAGTTGAAGGGCGGCCTCATCCCCCGCCTGCGCGCGGTCGGCCCAGATGCGCCGGAGTCCCGATTCGACAGCGGGGCGTTCACGTTCGACGAGTCCGATCACGGCGAGTACGACACGGCCCCGCACCTGGAGCCGCTGCCATACGCACGAATCACCACGACGGCGTCGAGCCCCGCGGTGACGCGAGCGGCGATCAAGCGTGCGGACGAGCCGGCGCAATCGCTCGGCGAGACCGCAGACCTGCTCGAGGCGCTCCGTCGCCGTCGCGGTGAGCGCGAGGCAGCGGTGGAGTCCGAGCAACCCGAGCTGCCGCTTCCGCTCACGCCGGCGCCGATGGCCGAGACCCCGGCACCGGCACCCGAGGCGAAGCCCGACGCGAAGCCGACCTCCGATCAGAAGCCGGGCACCGGTGCCCGCACGCTCTGGGGTGGCAAGGCGACGACCGGACCGGGCGGCGCCAACCGCACTTCGAAGAAGGGCCGGGCCTCGATGCCGAGCTGGGACGAGATCGTCTTCGGCGCACGCACCGACGACGATCTCGCCTGACCGTTCTGATCAGCCCGGTCGGCGGATCGACACGCCGGCCTGCACGCGTGTGGCTACCGGTCAGGCCGACTTCTCGGCGCGACGCGGCTTGTGCGGCACGATCGTGGGCGCCGCGTTGTCGAGCACTGCGGCCCTCGTGACCACGACGCGCGCGACGCCGGTGCTGGAGGGCACCTCGAACATGATCGGACCCAGCACCTCTTCGAGGATGGCTCGCAGGCCACGAGCGCCGGTCTGACGCAGCACTGCGAGATCGGCGATCGCCTCGAGGGCGGACTCCTCGAAGTCGAGTTCGACGCCGTCGAGCTCGAACATGCGCTGGTACTGACGCACGAGGGCGTTTCGCGGCACCGTGAGGATTTCCATCAGCGCGTCGCGGTCGAGCGGCGTCACGGTGGCGACGATCGGCAGGCGGCCGATGAACTCGGGGATGAGCCCGAACTTGTGGAGGTCTTCGGGAAGCACCTCGCTGAAGAGCTCGGCTTCGTCCTGCTTCGAGTGCAGCGGCGCACCGAACCCGATCCCCCGCTTGCCCGCTCGCGACGAGATGATGTCTTCGAGCCCCGAGAATGCCCCGGCCACGATGAACAGCACGTTGGTCGTGTCGATCTGGATGAACTCCTGATGCGGGTGCTTGCGGCCGCCCTGCGGCGGCACAGATGCGACCGTGCCCTCGAGGATCTTCAGCAGCGCCTGCTGCACGCCCTCGCCCGAGACGTCTCGGGTGATCGAGGGGTTCTCGGCCTTGCGAGCGATCTTGTCGATCTCGTCGATGTAGATGATGCCCATCTCGGCCCGCTTCACGTCGTAGTCGGCGGCCTGGATGAGCTTCAGGAGGATGTTCTCGACGTCTTCACCGACGTAGCCCGCCTCGGTGAGCGCGGTGGCGTCGGCCACGGCGAAGGGCACGTTGAGCTGCTTTGCGAGGGTCTGCGCGAGGTAGGTCTTGCCGCAGCCGGTGGGGCCGATCAGCAGGATGTTCGACTTCGCGATCTCGACGTCGTCGCGAGCGTGGTCTGCCGACGTGAGCGTCGTGCGAGCACGCACGCGCTTGTAGTGGTTGTACACGGCGACCGCGAGCGCCTTCTTCGCGGCATCCTGACCGATGACATACTCTTCGAGGAACCCGAAGATCTCTTTCGGCTTCGGCAGCTCGAACTCGCCGGCCTCGGTCTCGCCCGCCTCTGCCAGCCGCTCTTCGATGATCTCGTTGCAGAGCTCGACGCACTCGTCGCAGATGTAGACGCCAGGGCCGGCGATGAGCTGCTGGACCTGCTTCTGGCTCTTCCCGCAGAAGGAGCACTTCAGCAGGTCGGCGCTCTCACCGATGCGTGCCATCGAACCCTCCTAGTCGACGAGTCTGCTCCGAGCCTAGCCCGAGATCAGGGCGGCGCATCATGACGCGCCCGGATTGGCAGTCAGTGGTGGTTCGCGGTCCGCGAACCACCGAACATGGCGGATGCCCCGACGATCGTCGAGGCATCCGCCAGGTCATCGGGCCCGAGGTGTCGGATCAGCGCGTGATCGCCGGCAGCGTCTTGCGCGACGACAGCACCTGGTCGATGAGGCCGTACTCGAGGGCCTCGTCGGCGGACAGGATCTTGTCGCGGTCGATATCGAGGTTGACCTGCTCCTGCGTGCGGTTCGAGTGACGCGAGAGCGTCTCTTCGAGCCATGAGCGCATGCGCATGATCTCGGCAGCCTGGATCTCGATGTCGGAGGCCTGGCCGTGGCCGGCCTCGCCCATCGCGGGCTGGTGGATGAGCACACGTGCGTTCGGAAGCGCCAGGCGCTTGCCCGGGGTGCCCGCCGCAGCGATCACGGCCGCCGCCGATGCGGCCTGGCCGAGCACGACGGTCTGGATCTCGGGGCGGATGTACTGCATCGTGTCGTAGATCGCGGTCATGGCCGTGAACGAGCCACCGGGCGAGTTGATGTAGAGGATGATGTCGCGGTCGGGATCCATCGACTCCAGCACGAGGAGCTGCGCCATGATGTCGTCGGCCGACGCGTCGTCGACCTGCACGCCGAGGAAGATGATGCGGTCCTCGAAGAGCTTGGCGTAGGGGTCTTGGCGCTTGTAGCCGTAGGCCGTGCGCTCCTCGAAGCTCGGCAGGATGTAGCGCGAGC
>DASSBT010000071.1:0-13933 GCA_035698465.1 Agromyces sp.
TCGCCGGCCGCGGCGACCACAGCGTCGAGGTCGGCCTGCTTCGTGACGTCGCCTGGGACAGGAATGACCTGCCCTTCGACGAAGGTATCGGCGAACTCGGAGAGCTTCTCGGCGGAGATGTCGACGGCGATCACCCGACCGCCTTCTCGCACGATCCGCGACGCCGTGGCCCGGCCGATGCCCGAGGCGGCCCCAGTCACGATGATCGTTCGACCGTCGAATCGTCCGGGTGTCACCCGCTCCTGCCAGCTGTTGGCGGTCAGGGCTTCGAGTTCACCATGGTGGGACTCCTTCTTCGAGCTGGCTACGTCACTTCCCATCACGCTGCGCGGAGTCGGGCGGTGTCCGTCAGGATCGTGGAGGGGATTGTCAGTTTCGGATGCCGCTGACAGTGGCCGGTGGCACGCTGGAGTCATGGCGATCGACGTGCGCCCGGCGACCGTATTCGACGACGTGAAGGCGATGGTGGGGCCGAAGCGGCCCGACGCCAACGTGTGCTGGTGCCTGAGTTACCGGCTGACCACATCGAAGGAGAACCAGTCGTTGGTCGGGCCTGCTCGCGGCGAGCGCGTGCAGCAGCTCGTCGCACAAGACCCTCCGCCCGGTGTGCTCGCCTACGACGGTGACGAGGTCGTCGGCTGGGCCGGTGTGCACCCGCGCGCCGACACGAGCTTCGCGCGCAACCGCCGCATCCCACACGTCGACGACCTCGACGTGTGGTCGGTGTGGTGCATCCGGGTGCGTCCCGGTCACCGCGGCGAGGGCATCTCGCACCGGCTGCTCGCCGGGGCCGTCGAGTTCGCGAGCGAGCACGGCGCACCGGCGATCGAGGGCTACCCGCTCGACAACCGGGGGGCGAAGATCGACCTCACGATGGCGTACGCCGGCACCCGCGCCCTCTTCGAGAAGGCCGGCTTCACGAAGGCGGCCGACACCGACTCGGTGCTGAACGGGTTTTCGCGCGTGCTCATGCGGCTCGACCTGCGCTGACCGCGCTGACGGCCCTGGCGGCGCTGGCGGCGGTGGCGGCGCTGGCGGCGGTGGCGGCCACGTCGACGCCGCCGAACACTGCCTCCACTCCGTCGAACACGGCCGCCATCTGCTGCGCTCGGGCACGACGCCTCCACGCGGTGACGCGTTCCACGAGACGTCGCGCCGCGTGGCGGGGCGGCTTCCGGATTATTACGACTCGGCGGAGCTGGGCGGGGATGCCGCGACGATGTCGCGCTCGCCCGGCATGCCCTGCTCCACGACCCGTGCGTTCGCGCTCCCCCGTGGCCATACCCGGAAGTCACGGAAGGCCATGGGCACGCCGCGCGCGGCCAGGGGGTCGGGTGAGTCCATCACCTGTACGTGCACGTGCGGCTGCGTGGAGTTGCCCGAGTTGCCGCACTCGCCGAGTTGCTGCCCGGTCGTCACCTCGTCCCCGGGTCGCACGCTGATCGAACCCCGGCGCAGATGCGCGAGCACCACGTACGGGCCGGCGTCGCTCAGCGCGACGATCACGTGATTGCCAGCCAGGCCGGCCGCGCCGAGACGGGCACGCGACGCCTGGGTCAGCGCGTAGTGCGCGAGGGTCAACTGCGAGCGGCGGGCCTCGTGGTCTACTTCGCCGTCGTGCACGGCGATCACGCGCCCGTCGGCGGGTGCGAGGATCGGCCGCCCGAAGGCGTAGAACCGGTCGGCGGGCTCGGTCGCGAAGGCCGTGCGCCAGTCACGGATGCCCGCCGTGCGCCCATCCTCGACGGCGACGAAGTCGATCGCGTACGTCGATGCGAAGAGGTGCGTCCCGTGGCTCGGGACGCGTCTCGCTGGGCTGTTCTCGACGAGCCAGGTGCCGGTGAACGGAAGCGCGAGCACCGTGGGTGCAGTGCGTGAATGGGCGGGATGCGCGGTGCTGATGGCGTCGATGTCCTCTCTGGCGGGCTCGTTTCACCATACGCGGCGGCGAACATGGTAGGCACGGCGGGCATGCGGCGGGCACGAGTCGTCCGGTGTGAGAGTGGCCCTCGCTGATGTTGGGTTCACGAGTTCACGAGTTCACGAGTTCACGAGTTCACGAGTTCACGAGTTCCCCACACTCTCGGGAAAGAACGGTCACCGCGGCAATCGCCCACATGCCCGGCCCGCGCGAACTGCGCGGGATCGTTCGCAGTATGTCTTCGCGCACCCGGCCGCTGCGCTTCTCACGCTCGAGATACACGGCGACGTTGTTACCCAACGAGTCGAAGAACGTCGAAGCTTGGGCAGAATCGGCGAACCGAAGGGTCAAGCGCTCGCCGTCGAGGGACTCGGCGTGGGCAAGCGCCGGCAGTTCGGTATCGAGCGGGATGCCACCTATCCCCTGTCGGTCATCGACGCGCCCGAACTTACCAAGGAATACTTGCAAAGGACTCTTTGCAGCGTTATCCTTGCAACATGACCGAGCACCCGTATCCCGACGACCAGCGAGAGTCGATGCTCAGTGCTCCCGCGCTGCGTGCACTCGCTCACCCGCTGCGAATCCGCATCCTCGATGAGCTCTCGGCGTACGGCCCGTTGACCGCAACCGGCCTCGCCGAGCGTTTGAGCGAGTCGAGCGGCGTCACGAGCTACCACCTGCGCCAACTCGAGAAGCACGGGCTGGTGCGAGAGGTCATCGGCCGAGGCACCGCTCGCGAGCGCTGGTGGGAACGTCCGCCGGGGCCGATCTCCACCCCCGACGCCCGGGTTCTCGCACCGGGCAGTGCAGAACGTCTTGCCACGCAGGTCATCACCAATGAGTGGGAGCGCGCGAGAGAGCGCAACTACCACGAGTACCTCGCCGAAGGCGAGAGCACGTTCGAGCCCGAGTGGCTCGAGGCCGCGATGAGCGACACCGTGAACCTTCGTCTGGCGCCGGGCGAGCTCCGCTCCCTGGTCGGCGATATCCAGAAGGTGCTCGGCCGTTACATCGACCGCCACCGCCCCAACCCGTCGGCGGGATCACGGCCGGTGCAGATCCAACTGAATGCCTTCCCGCTCGTCAGGGGCGAGGCCACCGAGACCGCACGAAAGGACGACGATCGATGAGTGCGACACTGCCACGAACCACCTCCGTCAGCGGGGTCGAAGCTGCCGCCATCAGGGTTGGTCGCGGGCTCGAGGCATGGGGGCGTTCGCGCGCCCGCCGACGCGTCGGTCGACACGTCGAACTGCTGAGATTCCGAGCCGAGGCGCAGACCGCACTCGACGAGCGAAACCGCGTGATCGTCATGGCGACGTTCGCGCCCTACTTCTGAGGCGTCCGACCTCCTGAGGCTTCCGACCTCCTGAGGCTCCCGAGCACCGCGTACCGACCTGGTTCGCTACTCGTCGGGTTCCTGCTCAGGGTCCTTCGCGAGTCGACGCAGGAGCCCGGCGAGTGTCGCCTGCTCCTCTCGGCTGAGGCCCCGCAATTCCTCGGCCTCCCGTTCTGCGAGACGCCGCATCGCGTCATCCGCCCGCTGGCCCCCGTCGACCGTGAGACGGACGAGCACACTGCGGCCATCTCGGGGATTGGGGCGCCGCTCGATGAGGCCGCGACGGCTCAGGTTGTCGAGTCGATTCGTCATCGCCGCACTGCCGATCATGGTCGCCTCGATCAGCTGCGCGGGGCTGAGCTCATGCGGCGGCTCTGCGCGTCCGAGCGCCGCCAAGACGTCGAACTCCCAGACCGCCAGCCCTGCGCCCTCGAATGCACTCGCGCGCAGCCGGCCGAGCCGATTCGAGACGCGCCGCAGCCGCGACATCACGTCGAGTGGCGTCAGGTCGACCTCGGGGAGCCGCCGTGACCACGCGTCGATGATCAGGTCGACCTCGTCATCGCGCTCCCTCACGCTGGGGAGCCTACCCCTGCCGCTGCGCCGCTGCGCCGCTGCGCCCCACCCGAGCGCACGCGCTCTCGGGTTGTTCTCCGCATCCCCGAATATGCTCAGATCACCGTCACCCCCTTTTCGATTGGAGCACGCCTGCCATGAGCGACGCCGCGGCCCTGGACATCTTCGACCGCCGGGAATCGGAGGTACGTGGATACATCCGCTCCTTCCCCACCGTGTTCGACCGTGCGGTCGGTTCGACCCTCGTCGATGCCGACGGCCGTGAGTACCTCGACTTCTTCGCCGGCGCAGGCGTGCTGAACTACGGCCACAACAACCCCGCGTTCACTCGCGCGCTCGTCGAGTACCTCGAGCGCGACGGCATCATCCACGGCCTCGACATGGCGACCTCGGCGAAGAAGGCGTTCATCGAGGCGTTCGAGCGCCTCGTGCTCGAACCGCGCGGACTCGACCACAAGCTGCAGTTCACCGGGCCGACCGGTGCGAACGCCGTCGAGGCGGCGCTCAAGGTGGCCCGCCAGGCGACCGGCCGCTCGCTCGTCGTGGCCTTCACGAACGGCTTCCACGGCCTGAGCCTCGGCGCGCTCGCGGCGACCGGCAACAGCCACTACCGCGGGGCGGCCGGCGTGGGCCTCGATGACATCGCCCGACTCCCCTACGACGGTTATCTCGGACCGGATGTCGACACCCTCGACCTGTTCGAGAAGATGCTCGACGACGCGGGCTCGGGCCTCGACCTGCCGGCGGCAGTCATCGTCGAAGCGGTGCAGGGCGAGGGCGGCATCAACGTGGCGAGCGTGCCGTGGCTACAGCGGCTGCGCGAGATCACGGCGAGCCGCGGCATCCTGCTGATCCTCGATGAGATCCAGGCGGGCATCGGCCGCACCGGCGCATTCTTCGCGTTCGAAGAGGCGGGCATCGTGCCCGACCTCGTCACCGTCTCGAAGTCGGTCTCGGGCTCGGGCCTGCCGATGTCGCTCGTGCTGCTGCGCCCCGAGGTCGACGTGTGGCAGCCGGGCCAGCACACCGGCACGTTCCGCGGCAACAATCTCGCCTTCGTCTCGGCTCGGGTCGCGCTCGAGACGTACTGGGCCGACACGGCATTCGTCGACGGCGTCGCCGCGAAGTCGGCGCTGCTCCGCAGCGAGCTCGAGCAGCTCGCCGCCGCGCATCCGTCACTGCAACTCGTCGTGCGTGGTCGCGGGCTCATGTACGGCCTCGCCTGCGACAGCGACCGCACACTCGCCGGCCGCATCTCGGCCGAGGCGTTCCGCCGGGGGCTCGTGATCGAGACATCCGGCGCCTTCGACGAGGTGCTGAAGTTCCTGCCTGCCCTCACGATCACCGAAGACGAGCTCAGGCGGGGTCTTGCGATCGTGGGCGAGAGCCTCGACGCGGTGCTCGCCGGCTGAGTTCGGCGGGCAGGCTTCGCAGGGTCGCCGCCCACGCGCGCCGCAGCACTGGTGTGCCCTGATCCGCGGCGATCGGAGCGTTGGAGGAGGTCGCGGGTTGTCGTTCCCACAGCTAACCTACGAGTTGTAGGTTTCTGTCGAATGGGCATAGGATACCGATATGCCTCGCGCCAACCTCAACCGATCTGTGGTCTTGTCTGCGGCTGCCGACCTCGCGGATCAAGACGGGTTCGATGCGATTACCATCTCGACGCTTGCGCGGCGATTTGGGGTCCGACCCGCGAGCTTGTATTCACACGTGCGTGACCTCGCCAGCGTGAGAGAAGGCGTTCATGAGCTGGCGCTCGGTGAACTCGCCGATCGCGTCGCCGTCGCGGTCGCTGGGCGTGCAGCATTCGATGCACTGTCCGGGTTCGCGGAAGTGCATCGTCGGTATGCGACGGAACGTCCGGGCTGTTGGACCGCGGTGCAGCGCCCCGCAACGGCGACCATTGCAAGATCGGATGGGGCGAGGCGGCTGTCGACCCTGCTCTTGGCGGTGATCGGCGGCTACAACCTGCCGGAGGGCGAACACGTCCATGCCGCTCGGTTCGTCGGCGCAACGATCAACGGCTACCTCACCCTGAACCGGACCGGAGCATACGACCACCGCACCCAACCGGCGGATGTCTCCTGGAATCGTGCGGTCTTCGCCCTCGACTCCGCACTCCGCGCCTGGCCGACAGAAGAAGCAGAAGAAGCAGAAGAAGCAGAAGAAGCAGAAGAACAATGATCTCCACTCCCATCACCGAAGACCTGATCCGCGGCATCGCCGAGCTCGAAGCAACCGAACGCGGCGCTCGCCCGCATCGACTGCCCGAATGGGTACGCAGGCAATTTCCCGACGGGCAACTGCTGGCCATGGAAAGCCAGCCGTCCGGGGTCCGCCTCGCCTTCCAGACGACCGCGACGAGCGTCGACTTGGTCATCCACCCGGCCCGGGTCGCGTACCGCGGCGCTGATCGCCCACGTGGGCGCGTCGACGTGCTGGTCGACGGGGCTCTGCACTCTCGCGACGTTCTGGACGGCGGCGACGTCATCGAGGTGGACCTGCAGGCCGGCGGTACTACTACGTTCCGGCACGGGAGTTCCCACACGACCGAGATCCATGGGCTGTCGTCGCTCGAGAAGCTGGTCGAGATCTGGCTCCCCCACAACGAATCGCTCGAGCTCGTCGCGCTGCATTCCGACGCACCGTTGTACGCCGATGCCGAGCAAGCGCCGGTCTGGGTGCATCACGGTAGCTCGATCAGCCACGGCTCGAACGCCGCCTCCCCCACCGAGATCTGGCCGGTCGTTGCCGCCCGAACCGCCGGCGTCGAACTCCGGAACCTCGGGCTCGGCGGAAGCGCGCTGGTAGACCCGTTCTTGGCCCGCGTGATTCGAGACAGTCCGGCCGACATGATCAGCGTCAAGCTCGGCATCAACGTCGTCAACCTCGACGCCATGCGGCTCCGAGCCTTCACCCCGGCCGTCCACGGCTTCCTCGACACGATCCGCGACGGGCACCCCGACACCCCGCTGCTCCTGATTTCACCGATCTACAGCAGCATCCACGAACAGACGCCGGGCCCGGGCGCAATCCACCCCGCGTCCCTCGGCACCGATCAGGTGCGGTTCATCGCCACCGGCGATCCCGCCGACGTCCAGAACGGTCGCCTCACGCTCGAAGTCATCCGACGCGAGCTTCGCGCGATCGTCGCGCAGCGCGCCGAGGACCAGAACCTTCACTTCCTGGACGGCACCACCCTGTACGGCGAAGCGGATGCCGAAGGGCTTCCGCTGCCTGATGCGCTACATCCCGACACTGCAACTCATGAGTTGATCGGAAGACGATTCGCCGAACGTGCGTTCACGAGCGCAATCTTCGCGTGATCTCGCGTCGCGCGCATCAACGGATCGCGGGCGTCAGCCCTGGAAGTCTTCGGGATCCACGTCGTCGAGGAACTTCTTGAACTCGTCGACCTTCTCCTCCTCGTCGGTGCGCGGCTCGGCCACCTCGGCGGGGATGCCGGCCTCGTCGAGCAGGTCTTCGGCGATGAGGAGCGGCGCTTCGGTGCGCACGGCGAGGGCGACCGCATCCGAGGGCCTCGTATCGAGCACGACCGGACCGGCCGGAGTCGTGAGCGACAGCTCGGCATAGAACGTGCCCTCCTCGATGCGAGTGACCTCGACGCGATCGACCGTCGCACCGACGGTGTCGAGGAGCGTCTTCATGAGATCGTGCGTGAGCGGCCGCGGCGGCTGCTCTCCCGAGATCGCGAGGAGGATCGACGTCGCCTCCTGCGGGCCGATCCAGATCGGCAGCACGTTGCCCGCACCGGGCTCCTCGAGCAGGGGTTTGAGCAGCACGATGTGTTGTTGCGTGGCATCGAGCGCGATTCCGAGGACTCGGACCTGGATCATGGCGACTCCCGTCTGAAGATCGGGCGTGACACTGCCATCGTAGGTCCGGCGGCAGCGAGCGTGGGCGTGTAGTGACCGGATGCCCCGGGCCTGGCCTCTGTCGGTGGCATCCGCAAGCATGGGCGAATGGATGTCACCGAGAAGGACGCCGCCCAGCCTGAGGTCATCGAGTGGTTGCTCGATTCCGACCCCTCGATCCGCTGGCAGGTCATGCGCGACCTGGTTGAGCCCGCTGCCCCGTCGGTCGAGCGCGCCCCGCCGGTCGAGCTTGTCGAGACCCGTGCTCGCGTCGCCACCGAGGGCTGGGGCGCCCGACTTCTCGCCCTCCAAACCGACGACGGCTATTGGGGCGGTGAGGAGTACGGTCACGACGGCGACCGCCGAAGTGTCATGTGGACCCTGCATTCGCTGCGCCGCTTCGGCGTCGATCCCGACGCGGCGCCGGTACGCGCCGCGATAGCCCGGGTTCGGGATGGCGTGAGGTGGCGCGAATGGGGCGGCCGTCCCTTCTTCCACGGCGAGACCGAGGCCTGCGCAAACGGCGGGGTGCTCGCGCTTGCGGCATATTTCGGCGAGCTCGGCGAAGGCAGTGACCGCGTCCTCAGCCTCCTGCTCTCCGAGCGGCTCGACGACGGCGGCTGGAACTGCGACGCACCCGAGTCACGGCGATCGTCGTTCGATTCGACAATGTGCGTACTCGAAGGGTTGCTGGAGTACGAGCGCGCCATCGGAGAAGTGGATGCCGCGGTCACCGACGCACGGCGGCGAGGCGAGGAGTACCTGCTCGAGCGCAACCTGTTCCGTCGGCTGTCGACCGGCGAGATCGTGCTCCCCCGCTACGCCGAGTTCCACTTCCCGCCGTACTGGGTCTACGACGTGCTGCGGGCGCTCGACTACTTTCGGGCCGTCGGCGAGCCGGCTGACCCGCGCATCGCCCCGGCGGTCGAGCTGCTGCGCGCTCAGCAACGCGCCGACGGGCGTTGGCCGGCCGCCGCACCGTGGCACGGCGAGGTGTTCTTCGCCGTCGAGGAACCCGAGGGTGAGCCGAGCCGGTGGAACACCCTGCGTGCCCTCCGCGTGCTGCGCTGGCTCGACGGCTCCACTCAGGCCGGGCTCGCGTGAGTCGCCTCGTGCCGAATGCCCGTCGCGCGACACTCGTCGAATGACCGACGACCGCTTCATGCCGATCCACGACCCCGAGCTGCTGGCACGGGGTGAGCGAGTGCTCGGGAGCGAGTTCACGGCGATGAGCGAGCGGGTGTTGCGGGTCACCGAGCTGACCTCTCGACTCAATGCCCTTCCATTCGACGACGAGGCAGGCAAGGCTGCACTGCTCGAACAGATCCTGGGCGGTCCTCTACCCGCGAGAGTGACGATCTACCCGCCCTTCTACACCGATCATGGTCTGGGCTTGGAGTTGGCAGAGCGTGTCTTCATCAACCAGGGCTGCACCTTTCTCGACTACGCCGGCATCCGGTTGGGTGCGGGCGTGATGATCGGACCGAAGGTCACGTTCATCACGATGGGCCATCCGGTGCATCCCGATGAGCGGCGTCGGTACCTCACCGGCGCGCCGATCGATGTCGCCGAGAACGTGTGGATCGGCGCTGGTGCGATGATTCTGCCCGGCGTCAGTATCGGTCGCGACGCGGTGGTCGCGGCCGGCACGATCGTGGCAGACGACGTACCACCGGCGAGCCTGGTTGCCGGGGCGAAGGGCACGGTGATTCGACGCTGGTAACCGACCGCCCCTAACGCGGTCCCGTCTCGCCCCGGTGGTCGCCGACGGTCGGGTGGTCGGCTGCGACCCCGGATTCGACATGAATGGATCGCAGCGCATACTCGCGCACCCGAACGAACCGCGTGGCGGCGCAGGTCGAGAGCATCGGGTCCGACCGCGCATCCTCGAGCTCGACGACGATCTCCTCGCGCCCATTGGCTGTCAGCCGCACTACCCACCCATCGTCGGCTGCCGCCTCAGCCACAGGCGGGTAGGCATCGATCCGATCGTCGCCGAATGCTTCACGCGCAAAATGCTGCGCCGCCTGCACCGGGTGCGACAGCGAACTGCGCCCGCGGAAGCGACCGGGCACGAGACGCCCATCATCGAACGCCTCGGCGATCCGCACCGGGTCGCCGTCGTCGGCATAGCCGTAGTAGAGCCCGTGCGGAAACACCACCATTGTGCCGGCGAACCGGTCGCCGCCGAGGTGCGAGCACTCCCACGTCTCGTCGGGCCGCGCCTCGGCCAGCGCCGTCACCACGCGCCGGCCACGCACCGCGCAGCACTGGTCGTGGCGGCCATGCGTGCAGACGCAATACAGCGGCCGCGACGACGGCGTGCCCGTCGACCCGTCGAGCGGCACCTCGAGGAGGGCCGCGGCATCCGGCACCTCACCCCAGACCACCCGCTCGTCACCCGGCCGGGAATCGACGATCGCCCAGCGTTGCGTCGCCGGAGTGTCACGCCTGCCGGTGCGACGAATGGCGAGCGCGCGCATTCCGGCCGCCTCGATGCGACGCACGAGCGCCCGGCCGAGCACCCGATCGAACGGCAGGTCGAGCAGGGCGTTCTGCCCCCAGCTCGCGGCGACCTCGACGAGGAACCAGCGGATGCCACGAGGCCCGGTGCCGGCGAGCGGGTCGTGGCGCTCGCGTGCCCGGTCGCTGCACGGCGCCCACTGCTCGACGACGAGGGTCACGCCGGCGTCACCGCCGGAACGACGAATCCTTCGCGCAGGAGCCGGCGCACCACGACGAGCGCGCTGTCGGCGTCGAGGCCGGGCAGCTCTCCGACGGCAACCAGGTCGCCGGCAGCGAGGCGGCGTACCGCCGCTTCCGCCTCGAGCGGAAGCGAGAGCGTCTTCGCGCGCGCGACGAGGCGCACCCGGTCTTCGACCGTGGTGATGCGCACCCGCAGTGATCCACGCCACCGCACGGGGGTCGCGGCATCCAACGCGGCGGCGGTGTCGAGAATGGCGAGCGGGGCAAGCGGCTCGGCCCGGGTCGCGGCGTCGAAGCGACTGCTGAGCAGTGCGGCCGGCCGCGCGGCATCCGTCGCCTGCAGGGTCTCGATGAGCGCCCGCACAGTCTGCTCGACGATCGGCGCGAGCGCCGCGCCATCGCGCAGGTCGAGCCCGAGCGGCAACGATTCGCGCAACGCGGCGGTGTCACCGACCTCGGCGACGAGCGCATCGACGACGTCGGCGCGCGTGTAGGCCGACATGCCGACCGTGAGGTGTACGGACGTCTCGCCGAGCGCGGTCGCGGAGTGGATCCACCCGCGCGGCAGGTACAGGGCGTCGCCCGGGCGAAGCACGGCATCGATCACCGGCTCATGCAATGCCGCCCGCGCCACGGCCGCACGATGATCGGTCCACGGCTGGGTGCGCAGCGGATCGACGTGCACCGGAGCGTGGATGCGCCAGTGCTTCTCGCCCGCGATCTGCAGCACGAACACGTCATGGGTGTCGTAGTGCGCGTCGAATCCCTGCGACGAAGGCGGGGTGACGTAGGCATTCACCTGCGCCGGATGGCCGAGTTCGTCGATGAGTGCACGTGTGAAGTCGATGATCGGCGGCCAGAGCCGGTGCAGCCCCTGCAGCACGATGGTCGCGCCGTCCGCGAACTCGGCGAGCACCTTGTCGCTCGAGACCTGATCGGGTACCTCTGCGCCGAAACCCCCAGATCCGGTGTACGCGGATGCCGCGAGCACGGCGCCCTCGTGCGCCATCCGGATGAACGGGGTGCGCACGCCGCGACTCGTGATCAGCTCATCGACGGCGCCGGCCGAGAAGAGGTCGTCGAACCCGCCTGACAGCTGGTCAGTGCGTGAGAGCAGCGGCTCGCGGCCCCAGTGGCGCTCTGCGAACGACGCAGGCGAGACGCGGATGCAGCGGGAAAGCGCGGGCCGGCCTCCCGACCCGCGCCCTGCGTCACGCACTATGCGGAACCGTCGGCACCGCCGTCGTGCCCGCCGGGGTTTGCGCCGCCATCGGCCGTGCCCTCACCCGCGGCCGATCCGTCGGCACCGCCGTCGTGACCGCCAGGGTTCGCGCCGCCGTCGGCGACGCCCTCACCCTCGGTAGCGGCCGAGCCGTCGGCACCGCCGTCGTGACCCTCGGGGTTGGCCCCGCCGTCGGCGGTTCCCTCTCCATCGGCACCGGGCTCGAGCGTGATGTCGTCGTCGTTGATCGTCATGAGTGCTCCTCACGTGGGATGTCTGCTCAGCGTAACGAGCGCGACCGACGATCGGAATGGCTTGACAGAGTAGCCTTGGCGCACCGGTGCGAATTCTGCGCCACCCGAGCGAACGCCGGGTCCACCGCAGATCATTCTCACCTCCGGCGTGGCTCCGAGGAGACCTGATGAGAATACGCAGCGGCAGCCGACATGATCTGCCCGTCCACCGCCGCGGTCGGGCACTCATCACCGTATCCGCTCTGACCGCCGCCCTGCTCGTCGGCATGACCGCCTGCACCGGCCCCGCACCCGACCAACAGGCATCGCCCACCGCATCGGAGCGGTCTGATCAGGCCGAAGGCATCGCCCGCATCGTGGAAGAGGCGATGACGACGCTCGATCTCAAGGCGGTGATCGTGCAGGTGCAGGTCGGCGATGAAGTCATCATCACCGAGGCGTTCGGGGAATCCATGACCGGTGTCCCGGCGACGACCGACATGCACTTCCGTAACGGAGCCGTCGCCTTCTCGTATGTGAGCAACCTGCTGCTGCAGTACGTCGACGACGGCACCGTGAGTCTCGATGACACGATCGACGAATGGCTTCCCGAGCTGCCGGAGGCCGACACCGTCACACTGCGCATGTTGACGAACCAGACCACCGGCTATCCCGACTTCGAGACCGACCCTGGCTGGACCGCGGCCTACAACGCGAACCCGTTCCACGAGTTCACGTTCGACGAGCGAATCCAGTACGCATTCTCCCGGCCGCTGCAGTTCGAGCCGGGTACCAATTGGAGCTACGCGCACACCAACTTCATGATCCTCGGCGAGATCCTGTCCCAGATCGGCGGCAAGCCGCTCGACGACCTCCTGAAGGAGAAGGTGCTCGATCCGATGGGGCTGACCGAGACCGCGAGCTACAACTCGTCGTACATTCCCGAGCCGGTGCTGCACGCGTACAGCTCGGAACGGCGGGTCGCACTCGGAATCGATCCGTCCGTCGACTTCTACGAAGAATCCTCGTTCTGGAACCCGGTCTGGGGAACCCCGGTCGGCGCAGCCCAGACGACCACGATCTCTGACATGACCAAGACCGCGATTGCCATCGGCACCGGTGCGCTGCTCTCGGATGAGAGCTTCCACGAGATGACCGACTCCCAACTGATCGGCTTCGGCGAACGGCTCCCGGTGTGCGAGCCGTCCTGTTTCACGCAGATCGACGCCTACAACTACGGCCTCGGAGTGGTGCGGTCGGGTGACTGGATGCTGCAGAATCCGGAGTTGAGCGGCTACAGCGCGGCCGAGGCCTACCTACCGTCGAAGAAGATCGCGATCGCGGTCGCCAACACGTTCGAGCCCGGTGCGTTCGACGCCGAAGGCATCTACGACAACTCGAGCGATCGGCTCTTCAGGTTGATCGGGGCATACATCGCGCCGGATGACGCGCCACCGCAGCTCCCACCGAAGAAGTGACGCACCGCGGACTCATCCCCGCCCGCTGAAGAATTCGACCGCCGCCTCGCGGAACACCCGAGAACCGGGCGCATTGAAGTGGTGCCGATCGGGCAACTCGACGAATGAACCGTTCGGCGTGGCATCCGCCAACGCCTTCGACTGGGCCAGGATCGCGTCTTCACTGCCGGTCGCGAACAGGATCGGCTGCGCGGGCGGATGCGCCGGATCGGGGTCGGCGTCGCCGAATCGCATCCCCTCGGCGAGCGCGACCAGCGCGAGCAGGTCGTTGCCCTCGACCCGCTCGGCGAGCGTCACGTAGTTGCGGGTGACCCGATCTTCGACCGGCGTGCGGTGCTCGGCGAAGGACCGCGCCTGCTCGATCTGCAGCCGCGCGAGCGGGCGCCCGTCGGGGATGCCGCCGAGCACGGCCCGCTCGATGCGATCCGGCACCTGCACGGCCACCTGCCACCCGACGCGCGCGCCGAGCGAGTACCCGGCGTAGCGCACGGTGTCGAGCAGGTACGTATCGAGCACCGTGACGAGATCGTCGACCAGCGTGTCCATCGTGAATGCGGATGCCTCGTGCGGCTTGTCGCTCGCA
>DASSBT010000072.1:0-5623 GCA_035698465.1 Agromyces sp.
GCGGCGCGACCACGAGCGGGGCGAGGAGGACGAGGTGTCCGAGATGCTCGCACGATTGCTGCTCGGGCAGTCGACGACGCGTCCCGACCCCGGCCGAATCGAACGCGCGCTCGGGATACTGCGCCCGCTCATCGCCGACGCACCCATCGATCGGCGCATCGGAGCGCTGTGCATCGCGGCCTGGCTCAGCTGGTCGCTCGGCCGGGGCTCGGCTGCGGGAGCCCTGATCCATCGGGCGCTCGAGGTCGACCCCGATCACACCATGGCGACCCTGCTCATGGCATTCATCGGCAGCGGCGCACTGCCGGAGTGGGCCTTCTCGGCCGATCAGTGACCGATCAGTGACCAGTCAGTGACCAGTCAGTGACCGATCAGTGACCAGTCATTGACCGATCAACGGGGCGATCAGCCGGGCGGTGAGCGAGGGACGCTTCGTCACCCGCTCTTCGAGGTCGGCGAACCGCATGCCCAGCAGGCCGAGGTTCGCGCCCGCGAACCGAAGCGGCTCGGGTTCCCAGAGCGGAGAGCGGTGGTTCGCCCACGGCAGCCTCGTGAGTTCCGTGTCGCGACCGAGCACGAGATCGGCGAGCGTGCGGCCGGCGAGGTTCGTGGTCGACAGCCCGTCGCCGACGTATCCGCCGGCGAATCCCACGCCCGTCTTCGGGTTGTAGCTGGCTGTGGCGTGCCAGTCGCGCGCGACGCCGAGCGGGCCGCCCCAACGGTGGGTGATGCGGGTCGGGGGCAAGGCCGGGAAGAGGTCGTGCAACGCATCGTGCAAGTGCTCGAAGACCTCGTCGACGCGCTCGAACGCGGGATCGACGACGCTGCCCCAGTGATACCGAGCGCCACGTCCGCCGAAGGCGATGCGGTTGTCGGCCGTGCGCTGCCCGTACACGAGCAGGTGTCGGTAGTCGCTGAACGTCTGGCCGTGCTCGATGCCGATCTCTCGCCACACCTCGTCGGGCAGCGGCGCGGTCGCGATCATCAGCGAGTAGAGCGGCAGGATGCGGCGGCGCACCCGGGGCCGCTGCGGCCCGTACCCCTCGAGGGCGATGATCACGTGCCGTGCGGTGATCACGCCTTCGGCGCCACCGTCGACAGTGCGGAACCGCACCCGACCCGCCGTCCAGTCGATGACCTCGGTGCGTTCGAAGACCGAGACGCCGAGCGACTCGACGACGTTCGCGAGGCCACGCACGAGCTTCGCGGGATGCACGCGTGCGCACGACGGGTCGAAGAAGGCGCCGACGCTCGCGTCGTCGAGGCCGGTGACGGCGAAACGCTCGGCGACCGTGCGCTCGTCCCAGTACTCGGGACGGTCGACCCCGAACCGGCGCGCCTCGGCGACGTCCGCACGGGCGGCGTCGCGTTGCACGTCGGAGCGGGCGAAGACGAGCGTGCCGCCCTGTTCGAAGTCGCAGTCGATGCCCTCGAGCCGGGCGACCCGGCCGACCTCGTCGACCGTGTCGACCATCGCCCGCCGCATCGCGACCGCCGCTTCGAACCCGTGGTCGCGTTCGAGCGAACCCGCGGATCGTGGGAACAGCGCAGAGCACCATCCGCCATTGCGACCCGAGGCGCCGAAGCCCGCGATCTCGCGCTCGATCACCGCGATCTTCAGCGTCGGGTCGGACTTCGCCAGCGAGTACGCGGTCCAGAGCGCGGTGAGCCCCCCGCCGACCAGGCACACGTCGAAGCGCGCGTCGGCCGTCAGCGGCGCTCGGGGCGCGAGGTCATCGCGCCCCGAGCCCACGAGGTCGTCGAGCCAGAAGCTCGCACGCCGGTACGTTGCGGCGGCGCCATCCGTCGCCTGATGCGGCATCCGTGCCATCAGAGGCGGTTCGAGGCTTCCGTGAGCACGCTGCGGAGGGTCTGCTCGATCTCCTGGAACTCGGGCACGCCGATCGTGAGCGGCGGCGCGAGCTGGATCACGGGGTCGCCGCGGTCGTCGGCGCGGCAGTACAGTCCGGCGTCGAAGAGGGCCTTCGAAAGGAACCCGCGCAGCAGCCGCTCCGACTCGTCGTCGTCGAACGTCTGCTTCGTCGCCTTGTCCTTCACGAGCTCGATGCCGAAGAAGTACCCGTCGCCGCGCACGTCTCCGACGATCGGCAGGTCGAGCAGCTTCTCGAGTTCGGCCCGGAAGAGCGGTGAGTTCTCACGGACGCGCTCGTTGAGGCCCTCCTCCTCGAAGATGTCGAGGTTCTCGAGGGCGACGGCGGCCGAGACGGGATGACCGCCGAAGGTGTAGCCGTGGTAGAAGGACGTGTTGCCGGTGGCGAACGGCTCGTAGAGCTTCTCCGAGATGATCGTCGCGCCGATGGGGGAGTAGCCCGATGTCAGCGCCTTCGCGCAGGTGATCATGTCGGGCACGTAGTCGTACGCGTCGCAGGCGAACATGTGCCCGATGCGACCGAACGCGCAGATCACCTCGTCGGAGACCAGGAGCACGTCGTACTGATCGCAGATCTCGCGGACCCGCTTGAAGTAGCCGGGGGGCGGCGGGAAGCACCCGCCCGAGTTCTGCACCGGCTCGAGGAACACCGCGGCGACCGTCTCGGGGCCCTCGAAGAGGATCATCTCCTCGATGCGGTTCGCCGCCCAGATACCGAAGGCCTCGAGGTCGTCGGAGGGCGCGCCCATCTCGGCGGCGCGGTAGAAGTTCGTGTTCGGCACGCGGAACCCGCCGGGGGTCACCGGCTCGAACATCTCCTTCATACCCGGGATGCCCGTGATCGCGAGCGCGCCCTGGGGGGTGCCGTGGTACGCCACGGCGCGGGAGATGACCTTGTGCTTGGTGGGACGGCCCTGCAACTTCCAGTAGTACTTGGCGAGCTTGAAGGCGGTCTCGACCGCCTCGCCGCCGCCCGTCGAGAAGAAGACGCGGTTCAGGTCGCCGGGGGCGTGCGTGGCCAGGCGGTCGGCGAGCTCGATGGCAGCGGGATGCGCGTACGACCAGATGGGGAAGAACGCGAGTTGCTCGGCCTGCTTCGCCGCGGCCTCGGCGAGGCGTGCGCGGCCGTGTCCCGCATTCACCACGAACAGGCCGGAGAGGCCGTCGAAGTACTTGCGTCCCTCGATGTCGTAGATGTGGTGTCCTTCACCCCGGGTGATGATGGGTACGCCAGAGGTCTCCATCGTGGACTGCCGCGCGAAATGCATCCAGAGGTGGTCCTTCGCCTTCTGCTGCAGCGACGCGTTGTCGTAGCTCGTGGTGCCGAGGGTCGTCGGCGATTCGATGGTGGTCATTTCTGTCCTCCTTTGGGGGTGCCCGCTCAGCGGGTGCCCCAGTTGTAGAACTGCTTCTGCAGTTTCAGGTACACGAACGTCTCGGTGCTCAGCACTCCCTCGAGGTTGCGAATGCTCGAGCTGAGCAGCGTCAGGAGCTCATCGTCGCTCTCGCAGACCACCTCGGCGAGCAGGTCGAAGCTGCCGGCCGTCAGCACGACGTAGTCGATCTCGGGGATCTCGGCCAGCTCCTCGGCGATGCGCCTGGTATCGCCACTCGCGCGGATGCCGATCATGGCCTGCCGCGTGAAGCCGAGCTGCATCGGGTCGGTCACCGCCACGATCTGCATCACGCCCGACTCCGTGAGCCGTTGCACGCGCTGCCTGACCGCCGCCTCGGAGAGGCCGACGGCCTTGGCGATGTCGGCGTACGACCGGCGACCGTCGGCCTGCAACTGCTCGATGATCGCCTTCGATACGTCGTCGAGGTTCACCGGCCGCGGTGCACCCGAGCGAGTTGCATTCGTCATCCGACGATTGTGACAGTGAAGATGACCAGTAGCAAGTGATTCCGTCGATTGAGAGGCGCCTTGCAACTGATTCCAAATGTGTGCACGCATCGGCTGACGGGCGATCGAGGAGGGTGCGAGACTGGTCGCCATGGTCGCCGGTTCCCTCACGAGCGCCGCGCTGCCCGGCGCGGCCGAGTGGGACTTCGTCGTGGGCGAACGGTTCATCGCGGCGGTGGCCGCTCCTGCGCCCGACGCGAGCACGACCGCCCTCGCCGAGGCGGCCGGCGACGACCGCGTGAGCATCGAATCGCTCGTGGCATGCATCCCGGTCCCACCCGGCGGTGCAGCGGAGTCCTTCGCCATCGTCTGGTGGCCGGGACCCGATCCCACCGAGGTCACTGCGGTCGTCCGCGGCGAGGCCGTGGTCGACCTCACCTCGCCGGGCGGCACCCGGCGATTCGACGCCCGCGGCATCCGCCCGTGGCACCTGGCCGAATTCGACGATGTCGTCGCCCTGCGCATCACCGCGACGACCGCGCCGCTCGACCACCTCGGAGATGCGGTCGATCCCGTGCCGCATGCCCGGGCGAGCCTGCGCGCGTCATCCGTCGAATGGGCGGCGTGGGCGATCCCACCGCGCCCGCCCGCGCCCTCCATCGTCGACGCGGACACGATCCTCGTGCCCCGCGGGCACGGCCCTGCGGATCGCGTCACGCCGGCCCCGGCTTCGCGGTCCGAGGCTCCAGGCGCCGATGACACCGTGACCGCAGCCGTGCGCATCCTGGCTCCGGATGCCGCGGTGGTTCCGGATGCCGTGCCGATGACGGATGCCGCGCCGATGACGGATGCCGCAGCCACGACGAATGCGCCGCCGGCCGCCGCGCTCCCGCCGGGTGAGACCGCCGCATCCGCCGCATCCGGAGTTCCGGCCTTCCGCATCGGCGACGGCCCGGCGCACCCGATCGTCGCGCCCGTGCTCATCGGGCGCCGTCCGCTCGCGCCGCGCATGGCGTGGGCGACCGGGGTCGTCCCCGAACTCCTCGCCGTGGACTCACCGGGTGCGATCGTCTCGGGCACCCACCTGGAACTGCGGGTGGAGGGCTCGCGGCTGGTCGCGACCGACCTGCGCTCGACGAACGGCACCCTCGTTCGTACCCCGGTCGGCGCCCGCCGCATGCGAGCGGGCGAGTCGATCGTCGTGTCGCCGGGCACGATCCTCGACCTCGGAGACGATACGATCATCGAGATCCTCCTCCCCCTTGCAGCTCCCGCAGAGCGATCCCCGACAGACAGCAGGCCGCACCCGTGACGCAGATTGGCAACGGCAATGCCAGGCTCCGCGTCGCCCTGGGCGAGGGTTCCGAGGTCACGATCTCGTGGGCGGCACTGACCGACACCGGCATGCGGCGCGAGGTCAATGAAGACAGCTATGTGGCCCAGGCGCCGATCTTCGCCGTGGCCGACGGCATGGGCGGCCACGCCGCAGGCGACTTCGCGAGCGCGGCGGTGGTCACCAGGCTCGCCGAGCACGGCGGCAAGCAGGTACTCGGTACGGGCGAGATCGATGCGTCGCTGCGGCTCGCCGTGCAGGACATGGGCCGGGGCGCCGGTGTCACCGACGAGGGCAGCGGCACCACCGTCACCGGCGTCGCCATCGGCACCGTCTCAGACGAGCCGGCATGGATCGTCTTCAACATCGGGGACTCACGCGTCTACCGGCTGTTCGGAGGGGTGCTCGAACAGCTCACCGTCGATCACTCCATCGTGCAGGAGCTCGTCGACGCGGGCCAGATCACGCGCGAAGAGGCCGATACCCATCCGCACTCGAACGTCATCACGCGTGCGGTCGGCTTCCACGAAGCGCCGATCCCCGACTACCGCGCCAT
>DASSBT010000073.1:0-7793 GCA_035698465.1 Agromyces sp.
TGCTCGGCCCGCAGCTGCCCGATGGCCGAGTCGAAGTCGTCGAGCGACTCGAACGCCTGGTAGACGCTCGCGAACCGGAGGTATGCGACCTCGTCGAGTTCGCGCAGTGGCGGCAGGATCGCGAGGCCGATGTCATTCGCCTCGATCTGCGACGCGCCCGTCGACCTGATCGTCTCCTCGACCTTCTGCGCGAGCACGGCGAGGTCGGAATCGGTCACCGGTCGCCCCTGACACGCCTTCTTCACGCCGGCGACGACCTTCTCGCGACTGAATGGCTCGATCACGCCGCTGCGCTTGATCACGGCGAGGCTCGCGGTCTCTGTGGTGGAGAACCGCCGACCGCATTCGGGGCACTGGCGACGGCGACGGATCGAGAGTCCGTCGTCGCTCGTGCGGGAGTCGATGACACGGGAATCCGGGTGACGACAGAACGGACAATACATGGTGCTCCAAGCCTAGCGGGGCGTCGAGAGCCGCAGGCGGCGTGCGCGGAGGGCCCGCGTCACCGCACGAATCGCGCGGTGATCGCGTCGCCGTGGGCGGGCAGGTCTTCGGCCTGAGAGAGCGCGGCGATGACCGGGGCGACGTCGCGCAGCGCGTCGGCGTCGTAGCGAACCACCTGCTGCGGCCGCAGGAACGTGGCGGCCGACAACCCCGACGCGTATCGCGCCTGCCCGCCCGTGGGCAGCACGTGATTCGAGCCCGCCGCGTAGTCGCCGAGGCTCACCGGCGAGTGGTCGCCGACGAAGATCGCCCCTGCGTTCTCGATGCGCGCGAGCACGGCCTCTGCGTCGCGCACCTGGATCTCGAGATGCTCGGGGCCGAAGGCGTTGGCGAAGTCGGCGGCCTGTTCGAGGTCGTCGACGAGCACCACCGCCGATTGCACGCCCTCGATGGCCTGCCGTACGCGTGTGCTGTGCCGTGTCGTCGCCACGCGGGCCTCGAGGCGCCCGGCGACGCGGCCGGCGAGCTCAGGCGAATCGGTGACCAGCACGGATGCCGCGAGCTCGTCGTGTTCGGCCTGGCTCACGAGGTCGGCCGCGACGAAGTCGGGGTCGGCGGTCTCGTCGGCGATCACGAGGATGTCGGTGGGACCGGCTTCGGCGTCGATGCCGGTGACGCCCTGCACGAGGCGCTTGGCGGCGGCCACGTAGATGTTGCCCGGGCCCGTGACCCGCTGCACCGGCTCGAGGCCGAGACCCGGCACACCGTAGGCGAAGGCGCCGATCGCGCCTGCTCCGCCCATGGCGTAGACCTCGGTGATGCCGAGCAATGCCGCCACGCCCGCCACCAGCGGGTGCACCCGGCCGCCGAACTCACGCTGTGGCGGCGAGGCCAGGGCGATCGAGCGAACGCCGGCGACCTGCGCGGGCACGACGTTCATGACGACGCTCGACGGGTAGACCGCCTTGCCGCCCGGCACGTACAGGCCGACCCGTGCCACCGGCTGCCAGCGCTGCTCGATGACGGCGCCCTTGGCGAGCACCGTGCGCACGGGCGCCGGCACCTGTGCGCGGCTCGCGGCGCGCACGCTGGCGATCGTCTTCTCGATCGCGCTGCGGATCTCGGGCGCCAGTGCATCGAGTGCCGCAGCGAGTTCGTCGGTGGAGACGCGCACGCCGTCGGGACGCACGCGGTCGAACCGCTCGGCCTGGTCGAGCAGTGCCGCCTCGCCGCGCTCGCGCACGTCGTCGATGAGGGTTCGTGCACCGTCGAGCGCAACCGACACATCGGTCGCCGCGCGCGGGACGAGCGCGAGCAGCTCGCTCGAGGAGGGACGGGTTCCGCGGAGGTCGATGGTTCGCAGCATGGCCACTCCAGACTACCGAGCGGGCCGCACCCGACGAACGGGACGGCCACCGGCCGTCACACGAGGCAGTTCGGCCCCAGCAGGCTCTTCAACTCGCCGTAGAGGTCGGCCGTGACCTGCACCTGATGCGGCAACTCGAACACGCGAGCGGTGCGCCCCTTCACGAGCTTCAGCCGCACCTCGGTGTCGCCGCGGTGTCGCACCAGCACTTCGCCGAGCGCCGACACCGTGTCGGTGGTCGCGCGCACGTCGGGCAGCGAGATCATCACCGGCCCGGTGTCGTCGCCCTGGCCCAGCTCGGGGGTGATGACGCTGTACGCGTGCAGGTTCATGCCATCGTCGCGAAGACTGACCCGGCCCCGCACGACCACGATCGAATCGCCCTTCAAGCCGGGCGCGAACTCCTGGTAGGCCTTGCCCATGAACATCACGGTGATCTCGCCCGAGAAGTCCTCGACCTGGATCATGCCGTACTGGTTGCCGCTCTGCCGCGCCACCCGGTGCTGCACGCTCGTGACGAGCCCCGCGATCGTGACGGTGTCGCCGTCTTGCGTGGCATCCGACGACATCAGCTCGGTGATGCTGGTCGACGCATGCTTCGCGAGCGGCACCTCCAACCCTGCGAGCGGGTGGTCGGAGACGTAGAGGCCCAGCATCTCGCGCTCGAAGGCGAGCTTGTCGCGCTTGGCCCACTCGGGCCGGTCCGGCACGAGCGACGGGGCCGCCTCACGCTCGTGGTCGTCGAAGAGGCTGTCGAAGTCGAACCCGATGTCGCCGACCTCTTCGGCGCGCTTCTCCTTGACGACCGACTCGACCGCACCCTCGTGGATCTCGACGAGGGCGCGCCTGGTGTGCCCGAGCGAGTCGAACGCGCCGGCCTTGACCAGCGATTCCACCGTGCGCTTGTTCGCCACCTGGATCGGCGACTTCTTGAGGAAGTCGTGGAACGACTCGAACCGGCCCTTCGACTCACGCGCAGAGCGGATCGCGTCGACGACGTTGAAGCCGACGTTGCGCACCGCCCCGAGGCCGAAGCGGATGTCGTCGCCGACGGCGGCGAAGAAGCCGATCGACTCGTTCACGTCGGGCGGCAGCACCTTGATGCCCATGCGCCGGCACTCGTTGAGGTAGAGCGCGAGCTTGTCGCGTGCGTCGCCGACGCTCGTGAGCAGCGCCGCCATGTACTCGGCCGGGTAGTGCGCCTTGAGGTAGGCCGTCCAGTAGCTGAGCACGCCGTAGGCGGCGGAGTGCGCCTTGTTGAAGGCGTAGTCGGAGAACGGCAGCAGGATGTCCCAGAGCGTCTTCACCGCGGCATCCGAGAAGCCGTTGGCCTTCATGCCGCCGGAGAAGCCCTCGTACTGCTTGTCGAGCTCGGACTTCTTCTTCTTGCCCATCGCGCGTCGCAGGATGTCGGCCTGGCCGAGCGAGAAGCCGGCGACCTTCTGCGCGATCGCCATCACCTGCTCCTGGTAGATGATGAGGCCGTAGCTCGTGTCGAGGATGTCTTTCAGTGGTTCTTCGAGCTCGGGATGGATCGGCGTGATCGGTTGCAGGCCGTTCTTGCGCAGGGCGTAGTTGATGTGCGAGTTCGCGCCCATCGGCCCCGGGCGGTAGAGCGCGATGACGGCCGAGATGTCTTCGAAGTTGTCGGGCTTCATCTGTCGCAGGAGCGACCGCATCGGCCCGCCGTCGAGCTGGAACACGCCGAGCGTGTCGCCCTTTCCCAAGAGGTCGTATGCGCCCTGGTCGTCGAGGGCGAGGTCTTCGAGTACCGGCCGGTGGCCGCGGTTGGCCGCGATGTTGTCGAGCGCGTCGTCGATGATCGTGAGGTTGCGCAGCCCCAGGAAGTCCATCTTGATGAGACCGAGCGACTCGCACGCGGGGTAGTCGAACTGGGTGACGATCTGCCCGTCTTGTTCCCGCTTCATGATCGGGATGATGTCGATGAGCGGGTCGCTCGACATGATGACGCCCGCGGCGTGCACGCCCCACTGCCGCTTGAGGTTCTCGAGCCCGAGCGCCGTCTCGAAGACCGTCTTCGCCTCGGCGTCGGTCTCGATGAGCGCGCGGATGTCGCCGGCCTCCTTGTACCGCGGATGCGCCGGGTCGAGGATGCCCGACAGCGGGATGTCCTTGCCCATGACGGCCTGCGGCATCGCCTTGGTGAGCTTCTCGCCCATGCCGAAGGGGAACCCGAGCACGCGGCTCGAGTCCTTGAGCGCCTGCTTGGCCTTGATGGTGCCGTAGGTCACGATCTGGGCGACGCGTTCGTCGCCGTACTTCTCGGTGACGTAGCGGATGACCTCGCCGCGGCGACGCTCGTCGAAGTCGACGTCGAAGTCGGGCATCGACACGCGATCGGGGTTCAGGAACCGCTCGAAGATGAGGCCGTGTTGCAGCGGGTCGAGGTCGGTGATGCGCATCGCGTACGCCGCCATCGAGCCGGCGCCCGACCCGCGGCCCGGCCCGACGCGGATGCCGTTGTTCTTCGACCAGTTGATGAAGTCGGCGACGACGAGGAAGTAGCCGGGGAAGCCCATCTGCGAGATGACGCCGACCTCGTAGTCGGCCTGCCTGCGCACGTCGTCGGGGATGCCGTTCGGGTAGCGCACGTGCAGTCCCCGCTCGACCTCCTTGACGAACCAGCTCTCTTCGCTCTCGCCCTCGGGCACCGGGAACCGGGGCATGTAGTTCGCGCTCGTGTTGAACTGCACGTTCGACCGCTCGGCGATGAGGAGCGTGTTGTCGCACGCCTCTGGGTGGTCGCGGAAGACGTGCCGCATCTCGGCGGCCGACTTCAGGTAGAACTCATCTGAGTCGAACTTGAACCGGTTCGGGTCGTCGAGCGTCGACGCCGACTGCACGCAGAGCAGCGCGGCGTGGCTCTTCGCGTCGTGCGCATGCGTGTAATGCAGGTCGTTGGTGGCGACGAGCGGCAGGTCGAGCTGCTTCGCCAGGCGCAGCAGGTCGTCCATGATGCGGCGTTCGATGCCGAGCCCGTGGTCCATCACCTCGGCGAAGTAGTTCTCTTTGCCGAACAGATCGCGGAACTCGGATGCCGCCTTCACCGCTTCGTCGTACTGCCCGAGCCGCAGGCGGGTCTGCACTTCGCCAGAGGGGCAACCGGTGGTGGCGATCAGGCCCTTCGAATAGGTCTGCAACAACTCGCGATCCATGCGCGGCTTGAAGTAGTAGCCCTCGATCGAGGCGCGGCTCGAGAGCCGGAACAGGTTGTGCATGCCCTCTGTGGTCTCGGAGAGCAGCGTCATGTGGGTATAGGCGCCCGAACCCGATACGTCGTCGCCACCGCCATTGCCCCATCGCACGCGCGTCTTGTCGCTGCGATGGGTGCCGGGGGTGATGTATGCCTCGGTGCCGATGATCGGCTTGATGCCGGCGTCGGTCGCCTGCTTCCAGAAGTCGTAGGCGCCGAACACGTTGCCGTGGTCGGTCACTGCGACGGCGGGCATGCCCTCGCCCTTCGCTGCCTGGATCAACTCCCCCACGCGGGCCGCGCCGTCGAGCATCGAGTACTCGCTGTGCACGTGCAGGTGGACGAAGGAATCGGTGGCCACTGGGCTCCTCATCGGGGTGCTGCGAGGTCGGTTCGGGGTCTTTGAAGTCTATGGCGACCGTCTGTCGTCGACGGCGCTTCGGTCCCGCGTTTCAGTCGCCGCGGAGCAGCTCGAGCGCGTGCGCGAGATCTGCGGGGTACTCGGAGGTGAACGTCGTCCACTCCCCTGTTCCGGGATGCGTCAGCGACAGCTGTTGCGCGTGCAGCCACTGCCGGGTCAGGCCGAGCCGAGCCGACAGCGTCGGGTCGGCCCCGTACATGGTGTCACCGGCGCACGGATGCCGCTGCGCCGCCATGTGCACGCGGATCTGGTGCGTTCGCCCGGTCTCGAGGTGGACCTCGAGCAGCGACGCGTACGGGAACGCCTCGATCGTCTCGTAGTGGGTGACGGCGTGCTTGCCGCCCGCCACGACGGCGAACCTCCACTCCGAGCGCGGATGACGGCCGACGGGAGCGTCGATGGTGCCGGCCAGCGGATCGGGATGGCCCTGCACGACCGTGTGGTAGATCTTCTCCACCTCGCGGTCGTGGAACTGGCGCTTCAGCTCCGTGTACGCTCGCTCGGACTTCGCGACGACCATAAGGCCGCTCGTGCCCGCGTCGAGCCGGTGCACGATGCCCTGCCGCTCAGGGGCCCCAGACGTCGAGATGCGGAATCCGGCCGCGGCGAGGGCGCCGACCACGGTCGGCCCCTCCCAGCCGATCGACGGGTGCGCGGCGACGCCGGCCGGCTTGTCGACCACGACGAGGTCGTCGTCATCGTGCACGATGCCGAGGTCGGGAACCGCGATCGGCTCGACCGCGAGGGCGCGCGGCGGCTCCCAGCTCACCTCGAGCCATGCTCCGCCGCGGAGCCGGTCGGACTTGTCGACGGATGCCCCGTCGAGCACGGCCCCGCCCGCCGACGCGATCTCGGCCGCGACGGTGCGCGAGAACCCGAGCAGCTTCGCGAGCCCCTGGTCGACCCGCACGCCGTCGAGCCCGTCGGGCACGGGGAATGAGCGGTGCTCCACGGTCAGGACTCGCGTGCGAGCGGAGCACGCGTGAGCGGGATGCGCGCGTCGCGCGCATCGGGCGTTTCATCGCGTGGCGTGGTGTCGGTGACGCCGTCACCCGGCGCGGAGGCGACGTCGGCCACCGTCTCGGCCGGGGCCCGCTTCGCCTCGCGCGTGCCGTCGAGGCCCACCCCGCGGATCGTGAGGATCATGAAGAGCACCATGCTCGAGACGATCGCCATGTCGGCCACGTTGTAGATCGCGGGGATGAGCCACGGCGTCGAGATGAAGTCGATGACGTGTCCGAGTCCGAAGCTCGGCTCACGCAGGAGGCGGTCGGTGAGGTTGCCGAGCACTCCGCCGAGCAGGAGCCCGAACACGAGCGCCCAGGCGAACGAGCGGATGCGACGGGCGAACCACACGATGAAGGTGATGACGCCCGCGGCGAGGATCGTGAAGATCCACGTCATGCCGCTCGCGAGCGAGAAGGCCGCGCCGGGGTTCCGCACGAACTGCCACTGCAGCACGGTGCCGAGCACCGGCACGACCTCACCCTCTGAGAGGTTCGTGACGACGAGGAACTTGCTCAGCTGGTCGAGCCCGTACACCACGAGGGCGCCGGCGACCAGGATGATGAGTGCTGTGGCGCTGCCGACCTTCGCGGCCCGCTCAGCCGCCAAAGCCCTGGAAGGTCGGTGCAGGCGTCTGGTCGGACGCACCGACGGGCGACGAGAAGCCCTGGTTGCCCGAGACCTGCACGGGTGACGCCGTGTCGAGATCGCGCAACTGGCCCTCGATGTAGCTCTTCAGCTTCTGGCGGTACTCGCGCTCGAAGACGCGAAGCTCGTCGACGCGCTTCTCGAGTGCGAGGCGCTCCTGGTCGAGGATGCCCATCTGCGCACGCTGCTTCGCCTCGGCCTCTGCCACGACTCGCGCCGCGGTGGCGTGCCCCTCTGCGATGAGCGCGTCGCGCTTCTCGATGCCCTCTCGCACGTGCTCCTCGTGGAGCCGTCGGGCGAGCTGGAGGAGGTTCGTCGTCGACGTCTGCTCGTCGAGCTCGGACTGCGGCTGGGCCGTCACCTGGGTGGGCACCGCGACTGTAGGCGGCGGCGCGGCAGGCTCGTTGTAGACCGCGGCGGGCGCGGGTGCGGCAGGAGCACTCGTGCCGGCATCGGCGGCGCGTGCTTCTGCGGTCGCGAGCCGCTGACGCAGTTCGTCGTTCTCCTGGTTCAGCCGGCGCAGCTCGACGACGACCTCGTCGAGGAAGTCATCGACCTCGTCCTGGTCGTAGCCCTCCCGGAATTTCGTCGCCTGGAAGCGCTTGTTGACCACATCTTCCGGAGTTAGCGCCATGGCTTTCCACCCTCAAATCTGTCGAATCTGTTCGATCACGTTCTGCTAACGGTAGCAAAGG
>DASSBT010000074.1:0-6524 GCA_035698465.1 Agromyces sp.
CAGGAGATCCTGACTGAGGCGCGATCGGGCCGCAACGCCGCCGGCTGACGCGTCAGGCCGGAGCCACCGCAGCGGCCTTCCGTCCGACGACGACGGTGCCGTCGACCTCGTCGTCGTGCACGATGCGCACCTCGCGCAGGCCGGCGGCGTCGAGTAGCGCCAAGGTCGTCGGCGCCTGTCGTCGGCTGGTCTCGATGAGCACGCTGCCGTCGTCGGCGAGCCATTCGAACGCGGATGCCGCGACGCGGCGATGCACGTCGAGTCCGCCTGCTCCGCCGTCGAGCGCGACGAGCGCCTCGTGGTCGCGGGCCTCAGGTGGCATCATCGCGATCTCGGCGGTCGGCACGTACGGCGCGTTCACGGCGAGCACATCGACGCATCCCCGCAGACGCTCCGGAAGCGGGTCGAACAGATCGCCCTCGACGACGAGAGCGCCCATCGGTTCGAGGTTGCGGCGCGCCGCGCGCACCGCGGCAGGGTCGACGTCGACAGCGACGAGATCGACCGGGCCCGCGGCATCCATGATCGCGACACCGATCGCTCCGGCGCCGCAGCAGAGGTCGACGACGACCGGCAGTTCGCGCGAACGTGCAGCGGCGCGTGCGAGCACCGCGCCTTCGGCCGCGAGCACCTCGGTACGCCGGCGAGGCACGAACACGCCGGGCTCGAGCAGGATGCGGCGGCCGGCGAACTCGGCCCATCCGAGCACCTGCTCGAGCGGCTCACCCGCCACGCGCCGCGCGACGAGGTGTTCGAGGCGAGCTGCGGCATCCGTGCCTGCACCCGCCGCCTCGGCAAGGAGTTCCGCCTCCTCCTCTGCGAACACGCACCCGGCAGCCCGAAGTCGAGCGACAAGCGGCGGATCGGTGAAGGCGGGCATCACGGCATCGTACCGGCGCTGCTCGCCGGCCGCGCTCCCAGCGGGGCGACTACGACGGCGACTACGACACTGATGCCACCACGGCATCAGTGTCGTAGTCGCCGCGGTACGGTCGCGCGTTTCCCACACGTCGGAGCATTTGGCAAGGCATTGCGCTGATTCATCCATGCGCGGTTGTCTGGTCCCGAACCCGACCCGAGGAGGCGGATTTCCGTGGATACCAGCACGATCATCTGGATCATCGTCGGCATCGTCATCGTCATCGCCATCATCGTGATCATCGCGGTGCTCATGACGAGTCGACGCCGTCGCGAGGCGCACGTCGAATCCGAGCGCAGGAAGGCGGCCGAGCTCCGCGACGACGCCAATCGGACCGACCTCGCGCGCCGCGAACGCGAGGCCGAGGCCGCACGTGCCACCGCAGCCGCGAAGCAGGCGGAAGCCGACGCGAAGCAGGCGCAGCTGGAATCGGATCGCCTCGCTCGCGAGAGCGCCAGCCATCAGGCCGACGCGCAGCAGTTGCGCAGTGATGTCGACGAACGGCTGCAGAAGGCCGACGAGGTCGATCCCGACGTGAACACCGACGAGGGCCGGCACACGGCGAGCGACGACACCGTGCGTGATGACCGCGACGTCACTGTGCGTGATGACGGCGACGTCACCGCCCGCGAGCGCCCGATCGACCCGGCGACGCCGCGACAAGACGAGACCGGCCGCCAGATCTGACGCGCATGGGGTGGGGCGGCGCACTCTGCGCCACCCCACTCCGTCAGCGCGCCGGTGGCTGCCGCTCGATGAGCACGCGCACCTCGTCGACGAGTTCGGCCACCGGCCCCTCGACGACGAGCTGCGGGGCCACGGCCGTGATCGGCATTGGCGCCACCTGGGCAGGAGCGGCTCCGAGCGCCGCCCGCCACGCACTGATCTGTCGCGCCGACGCCACATAGACGATGCGGCCGAGCCCGACCCACGCATGGGCGGCGGCGCACATCGGGCAGTGCTCTCCTGACGTGTACACGGTCGCGGTTGCGCGCTCGCCCGGCGTCAGGTGCCTGAGTGCCCACCTGGCGATCTCGAACTCGGGATGCCGCATCGGGTCACCGGTCGTCACCTCGCGGTTGCGATCGGCGAATCGCTCGATGCCGGCAGCGTCGACGAGCACCGAGCCGAACGGCCCGTCGCCCGCGTCGGAGGCTTCGCGCGCGAGTTCGACGGCGCGGCGGAGGTGGACGAGGTCGGTCTCGGAGATGTTCATGTGCCCCGTCTTCCCGTTCGAGGTCGTGGCTGAAGGTGCAGCCGCACCATCGGGATGTCGGGATCGGCTTCACCCGTGGCATCCCGGATCGATTGCTGCAGCACCGCCCACACCTTCGGGTATCGGCGGCCGTACACCTCGAGGAGCGCGCGACTCTCTTCGGCGCCGAGGAGTTCGGCACGCGCGGGCACGCGTCGCCGCCAGCCGACACTCACGCCGCAGCGAGGCTCGGCGTGGAGGTTCTGGTACCACTGCGCGTGCGCCCCGAAGCCCGAGGCGATCACGATGCGGTCGGGCGCCTCGTGATCGGCGGCCTCGAGCACGACGAAGCGGGATTCGCCACTCGTGCGTCCTCGGTGTTCGAGCATCAGCAGCCGGCCGAAGAAGAGGAACCCGAATCCCGCCTTGAAGAGCGGAATCGGCAGCCGCACCGCCCATGGCGTGGTGAGGAACTTCGCACCGAGGTCCATTGCACTCCCTGAGTCGGTGATGGCTACTTGAGCAACCGCGAGAGCACGCGGTCGGCGAGCGGCTTGCCGCCGGTCTGGCAGGTCGGACAGTACTGGAACGTCGAGTCGGCGAAGATCACCTCGCGCACGAGGTCGCCGCAGACCGGGCACGTCTGGCCGGTGCGCCCGTGCACCTGCATGTGCGAGCGCTTCGAGTCCTTGAGTTCGTCGGGCCGTCGGCCGGATGCCGCGGTCATCGCGTCGGCGAGGGTGTCGCGCAGTGCATGGTAGAGCCGCTCGACGTCGTCGGGCGTGAGCTTCGCGGCGAGCGCGTAGGGCGACATGCGTGCGTTGTGCAGGATCTCGTCGGAGTAGGCATTGCCCACGCCCGCGAACACGGACTGGTCGCGAAGGAGTCCCTTGATCTGCGTTCGTCGCCCGGCGAGGATCGCCGAGAAGTCGTCGAGCGTGAAGTCGGGCGCAGTCGGGTCGGGCCCGAGCCTCGCGATGCCGGGCACCTCGGCCGGGTCGCGCACGACATACACCGCGAGCGACTTCTTGGTGCCCGCCTCGGTGAGGTCGAATCCCGCACCGTCGTCGAGGCGTACCCGCAGCGCGATGGGCGACTTTCCGGGCCGGATGACCGTCTTCGGCAGTTCGTCGTACCAGCGCAGCCACCCGGCTCGGGCGAGGTGGAACACGAGGTGCAGCCCACCTGCTTCGAGGTCGACGAACTTGCCGTGGCGAGCCGCCCCGTCGATCGTCGTGCCGCTGAGCGCCGAGAGCGGCGGATCGAAGGTCTTCAACGCCGAGATCGCTGCGACCGTCGCCGAGCTGATGGCGTGCCCGACCGCGCGCTCGCGGAGGAACCCGACGAGCGCATCGACTTCTGGCAACTCGGGCACCACGCCATCGTCTCACCGCACGCCGACATTCGGGGAGGAACGGCGTGGAAACCGATCAACTCGTGGTGACGGTCGGGAGGCCCTTCGTCTGCGGGCGCGAGGCAGCATGAGCCGCTCGGGTACGCAACTTCTGGAGGCTGCGCGCCGCGAGCGGCTGCCCGAGCACGATACCGACGAACACGAGCGCGAGGCCCAGCACCTGCTGGGTCGCGAGCGTCTCACCCGCCACGAGCACGCCGAGCAGCACGCCGGTCACCGGGTTGAGCAGCCCGATGAGCCCGACCGTGCCGGCCGGAAGATGCCTGAGGCCGCTGAACCAGGCCACGAAGGCGAGCCCCGTCGCCACGAGGCTGACGAACGCGAACGCGGCGATCGCGCCGGCGTCGAGCGCCGGCGGTGCGCCCTCCCACACGAACGCCACCGGCACGAGCATCGCGCCGCCGGCGATGAGCTGCCACGAGGTGAGTGAGAGCACATCGACGTCGCCGCCCCATCGTTTCGCGAGGATGTACCCGAACGACGACATCGACATGGCGGCGATCGACGCGAGCACGCCCCAGAGGTCGATGGCCGCGGCATCCGTCGCCAGCATCAGCACGACTCCCCCGAGACCGATCACGGCGCCCGCGAGCGAGAGCACGCGAAGCCGTTCGGAGACGAGCAGCCAGGCGAACAGCATCATCACCATCGGCGACGTGGCCATGATGGTCGATGCGATGCTGGTCGGCAGCAACTGGGCGGCGACGTAGACCAGGGCGAAGAACGCCCCCATGTTGAGCGTGCCGAGCATGAGCGATCGCCACCACCAGGCGCCCCGTGGACGTTGCCGCCTGATGGCGAGGAGCAGCAGGCCCGCGGGAAGTGCACGGAACACCGCACCCCACAACGGGATGTCGTCGGGCAGGAATTGCCTGGTCACGAAATAGGTGCTGCCCCACGCGATCGGTGCGATCGCCACGAACAGGCTCCACCGCAAAGTACCTTCCATGGAAGCAAGTATAGCTTCCGCGGAAGATAGAATGCGACCATGGATGCCCCCACCGACCGCGTTGCCGAGATCATGGCCGAGTGGGCGCGCGAACGCCCCGACATCGACCTCGCGCCCCAAGCCGTCTTCGGGCGCCTCCACCGCCTCGCGAACCACCTCACCGACGACCTCGTCGTCGTCTATCGCGAGTTCGGCCTCTCCGAGGGCGAGTTCGACGTGCTCGCCACGCTGCGCCGCACGGGCACGCCGTTCGAACGCACGCCGAGCGAGCTCGCGGCATCCACCATGGTGACCACCGGGGCGATGACCAAGCGAGTCGATCGCCTCGAGCGCCGCGGCCTGCTGACCAGGCGACAGAGCGAGGTCGACGGACGTGGCCGGGTGATCGCGCTCACGCCGGCGGGCCGCGACCTCATCGACCGGGCCTTCACGGCGCACCTCGCGAACGAGCGTCGCCTCCTCGACGAGGCCCTCTCACCGACCGAGGCCGCCGCGCTCGAGCGCGCCCTCGTCGCGTGGCTGGCGCACTACGAGTCGTGAACGGATGCCGCGAACCGGCCCCTGAGCCCACCCGCGTGCACCGATATGGTCGACTCATGCGCATCGACGACCTCAGCGGCATCCGCGTGCTCCACCTCGACGCAGAGGGCGAGCCACTTTCGACCTCCGACGACGCATCCGACCTCGTGGGCAGCGCATGGTCGCACGACGCGGCCATGGTCGCCGTGCCGGTCGAGCGGCTCGATCCCACGTTCTTCGACCTGCGCTCGGGCATCGCGGGCGAGATCACGCAGAAGCTCGTGAACTACCGGATCCGACTCGCCCTGGTCGGCGACATCGCAGAGCACGTCGAAGCGAGCGACGCCCTGCGCGACTTCATCTGGGAGTCGAACCGCGGCGAGCACATCTGGTTCGTCGACGATGAGGCGGCGCTCGCCGAGAAGCTCGCCGTGCGCGTCACACGTTGAAGCGGAACTCGACCACGTCGCCGTCCTGCATGACGTAGTCCTTGCCCTCCATGCGGGCCCTGCCGCGGGCGCGGGCCTCGGCGACCGAGCCGGCGTCGACGAGGTCGGCGAACGAGATGACCTCGGCCTTGATGAAGCCGCGTTCGAAGTCGGTGTGGATGACGCCCGCCGCCTGCGGGGCCTTCCAGCCCTTGTGGATCGTCCATGCGCGCGACTCCTTCGGCCCCGCGGTGAGGTAGGTCTGCAGGCCGAGCGTGGCGAAGCCGACGCGCGCGAGTTGGTCGAGCCCCGACTCGTCCTGGCCGGTCGACGCGAGGAGCTCAGCGGCATCCGCCGCGTCGAGGTCGATGAGCTCGGACTCGATCTTCGCGTCGAGGAAGACCGCCTCGGCGGGCGCGACCAACGCGGCGAGCTCAGCCTTGCGTGCGGCATCCGTCAGCACCGCCTCGTCGACATTGAAGACGTAGATGAAGGGCTTCGCCGTGAGCAGGCCGAGCTCGGCGATGGGTTCGAGATCGACGGATGCCGCAGAGAGCGGCGTGCCCTTCTGCAGCGCCTCGCGCGCCTCGTTCGCGGCGGCCAGCACCGACGGGTCGAGCTTTCGGCCCTTGACCTCCTTCTCGTAGCGCGTGATGGCACGCTCGAGGGTCTCGAGGTCGGCGAGGATCAGCTCGGTGTTGATGGTCTCCATGTCGGCCTTGGGGTCGACCGTGCCCTCGACGTGCACGACATCGGAGTCGTCGAAGCCGCGCACGACCTGCGCGATCGCGTCGGCCTCGCGGATGTTCGCGAGGAACTTGTTGCCGAGCCCCTCACCTTCCGACGCCCCGCGCACGATGCCCGCGATGTCGACGAACGACACGGCGGCGGGCAGGATGCGCTCCGAGCCGAAGATGCCCGCGAGGGTCTCGAGCCGGGGGTCGGGCAGGTTCACGACACCGATGTTCGGCTCGATCGTCGCGAAGGGATAGTTCGCCGCGAGCACCTGGTTCTTGGTGAGTGCGTTGAACAGGGTGGACTTGCCGACGTTGGGCAGGCCGACGATGCCGATAGTGAGAGCCACGGGGGTCTATCGTACC
>DASSBT010000075.1:0-2257 GCA_035698465.1 Agromyces sp.
TGACGGGCTTGGCGAGCGCCGTGTCGGGAGCGCCCGCCGGACGCTTCGTGCGCTTCTGCACGAGGTTGAACGCGTACACCGAGGCGTGCAGCTGATCGCCGCCGATGAGCTCCGTCAGCACGTCGTCTTCGCGCTCGAAGCCCTGGGCACGTGTGCCGCTCTTGGCGGCCTTCATCAGGTCGAGCGCGGCGTAGGGCGACCGGGGCACGGTGCCGATGCGCTTCGCCAGCGTGTCGCGAGCGATCTTGATCGCGATGTCCCACTTGGCGAGCTTCTCGAGCTTGCCCGGCTCGTTGGGCCGCTTGACCTTGATGGTGCCGGCGAGCACGCCGTCGGCCCACTTCAGTGAATCCTCGAGGTAGTTCACCGACGGGAAGATCGCATCGGCGATGCCGAGGTCGAACGCGTCCTTGCCCTTGAGCGTGCGGTTCTGCTTGAGCGGGTTCTCGATGATGACCTTGAGCGCGTTCTCGATGCCGATCAGGTTCGGCAGGATGGTCGCGCCGCCCCACCCGGGAATCAGGCCGAGGAACACCTCGGGCAGTGCGAGCGCGGGCGCCGAGGCATCCACCGTGCGATAGTCGGCGTGCAGGCCGATCTCGAGACCGCCGCCGAGGGCGAGGCCGTTGTAGAACACGAACGAAGGCACCCCGAGGTCGGCGAGCTTTCCGAGTGCGTAATGGCCGAGCTGGACGAACTTCTTCGCGGTCGCCTGATCAGGGATCTCGGCGATCTTCGACAGGTCGGCACCCGCGGCGAGGATGAACGGCTTGCCGGTGACGGCGACCGCATCGATCTCGCCGGCGGCAGCGCGCGCCCGCAATGCGTCGAGCGTCGCCGCGAACTCGAGGAGCGACGCCGAACCGAGCGTGTTCGGCCGGGTGTGATCGCGCCCGTTGTCGAGCGTGACGAGCGCGAGGGTGCGGCCCGACGGCAGGGGGATGTCGCGCACATACGAGTGCGTGACGACCTCGTCGTCGGAGAGCGAGGCGAGGGAATCGAAGTCGATCGTCGTGTAGTCGGTCATCGGCGTGCCTTCTTCGCTGCCTTCGTGTCGAAGTTCGGGTTCTCCCAGATCATCGTGCCGCCCTGGCCGAGGCCCACGCACATGCTCGTGATGCCGTAGCGCACGTCGGGCCGCTCGGTGAACTGGCTCGCGAGCTGGTTCATGAGCCGCACGCCGGATGACGCGAGCGGATGTCCGACCGCGATCGCACCGCCCCACGGGTTCACCCTGGGGTCGTCATCGGCGATGCCGTAGTGGTCGAGGAAGGAGAGCACCTGCACGGCGAACGCCTCGTTCATCTCGAACAGGTCGATGTCGTCGATCGTGAGGCCTGCCTTGCGCAGGGCCTTCTCGGTCGCCGGGATCGGGCCGATGCCCATGATCTCGGGGTCGACGCCGGCGAAGGCGAAGCTCACGAGCTTCATCTTCGGGGTCAGGCCGAGCTCCTTCGCGGCGGTACCGGAGGCGAGGATGGCGGCCGTCGCGCCGTCGTTCAGGCCGGAGGCGTTGCCCGCAGTGATGCGGCCGTGCGGGCGGAACGGGGTCTTCAGGGTTGCAAGGCCCTCGAGCGTGGTCTCGGGGCGCATGACCTCGTCGCGGGTGGCGAGACCCCAGCCCTCCGCGGTGCGGATGGCGACCGGCACGAGGTCCTGCTGGATCTTCCCGGCCTCGTAGGCGGCGGCCGTCTTCTGCTGGCTTGCGAGGGCGTACCGGTCGCTTCGCTCCTTGGTCAGCTGCGGGAAGCGGTCGTGGATGCGCTCGGCGGTGGCGCCCATGACGAGGGCGTCTTCGCCGACGAGCTTCTCGCTCAGGAAGCGCGGGTTCGGGTCGACACCCGAGCCCATCGGGTGGTGGCCCATGTGCTCGACGCCGCCGGCGATGGCGAGGTCGTACATGCCGTAGCCGATCGAGCCCGCCATCATCGCGGCAGACGTCATGGCGCCGGCGCACATGCGGTCGATGGCGAAGCCCGGCACGGACTTCGGCAGGCCGGCGAGTATCGCTGCGGTGCGGCCGATCGTCAGCCCCTGATCGCCGGTCTGAGTGGTGGCGGCGATGGCCACATCGTCGATGCGCTCCTTCGGGACGTTCGGGTTGCGCTCGAGCACTCCGACGATCGCCTTGACGACGAGGTCGTCAGCCCGGGTGTTCCAGTACATGCCCTTTTCACCGGCTCGTCCGAACGGGGTACGCACCCCATCGACGAACACGACTTCAGCTCGTTCAGCCACGCTGCAGCTCCCTATTTTC
>DASSBT010000076.1:0-4240 GCA_035698465.1 Agromyces sp.
TGCCCTGCTCCTCACCTGACGGGCCCGATGTTCGCCGAAGCTCCATGGTCGGCGATGGGCGAGGAGTCGTCGGGTATGGTCGGGCCTTGGTTGGCCGACGATGAGCCGTGGTCGGCAACCGCGTTGAGTCCATGCGCGGTCTTCCATCCCGATCTCGACACCGATGATCACGCTCACGGCTGGGTGGTCGCGATCACCGCGCAGGGCTCGGTGGCAGCGCGCGATGTCAGCCTCGTCGACGGGGTCGGTCGCACGCCGCTCGGGGCGTGCGGCGGAGCATCCGCGTATCGCGTGCTCGTCGATGCGATCACCGACTCGTCGCACCCGATGCACATGGGGCTCGACGCCTGGGCACGCGAGAAGGTCGGGCCGTGGGCGGCGTCGGGGAACCTGGCGTTCGACCCGTGGGCCTTCTCGCTGCCTGCCGCGAAGGCGAGAATCCCCGCCCCTCTCGAGTATGGATGGCCTTCCACGAGCTCCCGTGCTCGAGTAGTCGATCGCATTCTCAGCGACCGGCGGCGTGTCCCCAGAGAGGCTGTCGACGAACTGATGGTGGCGGTGCAGAACGCGACCGAGCGGACCGCCCTACCTGACACGGCGCTGGCCTCGTCGTTGACCGAGGGCCTGCGCTCATCGCTCGAGCGCCTGCCGAGTTCCCGCACGAAACCGCTTCCGACGACGCCCGCTGACATCGATCCCGCTCACGACCGAATACTGGCCGCCATCAAGGTGGCATACCGACGCCGCGGCGTGCTGCTCCGTAGTCGCGCGGGCGACGATGCACTGGCCGACCCACTCGAGTTGCTCGGCAAGTGCGCGGCGCGGTACTGGTCGCTCAAGGGTGACGATGAAGTGCGGTTCTACGTGGCACTCGCCGTCGCCGAGGGCCTCAGCGGTGCGGCGCTCGTCGAGCGGGTCACCGTGGCTGCGCGTCGGTGGATCGGGGACTCCGACCGCGCGATCGCCGAGTGCCTGCGCACTCTCAACACCTGTGGCGAAGCCTTGGACGAACCCGTGACCGGGGAAGCACTTCGCGCCTTCGCCAGTCTCGTGCTGCGTTCGTGATGTGCTGCGTTGATGAGTGCAGCTATACAATGAGTTATATAGAAGGAGGAATCGTGGCGCTCACGTCCATCGATATCGATGCCGACAGCCTCCGAGTCGCTCGGCAACTGACCGGCGCATCCAGCAATCGCGAGGCGGTTGATGTCGCTCTTCGCACCCTCATCGCCGTGCGGCGTCAGCCCGCGGCCGTTGAACGGATCATCGCGCGACGATTCGATGACGACCAGATCGATGCTCCGACGATTCCTCCATCTGCAAGGTCGACGCCCGCGCCCGACACGCGCGCCGACCGCGGCACACGTCGCCCGATCGCAGACCAGTGAGCACCTACCTCGTCGACAACAGCATCTGGCAGAAAGCCGGCCGTAGCGAGCGCATCGCCTCGCGCGTGCGTGAGTTGGCGCCGCAGCACCTGTTCATCACGTGTGCTCCCCAGGTGCTCGAGTACTGCCATTCGGCCCGGAGCCCCGCGGAGCTCGCCAGCATGCGTCGCGACATGGACGATCTCCTGCCCGCCCCCACGCATCCCACCACGTCGGAAGCACTCGACCTGCAACAGCGACTCTGGTCGGCCGGATACGTGCGCGCGGCCGGGGCCTTCGATTGCCTCATCGCCGCATACGCCGTCGTCAACGACGCGATCCTGCTCCACAGCGACCGCGACTTCACCTACATCGCTACTGCGACCGGCGGCCTCCTCCGCGAGGAATACGTGCCCGCCGAGTGAACCACTCGCTCGTTGCGTCAACGGAACTCATTCCCCACCGCCGCCCGGTGTGACGGCGATCACGCCCTCTACTTCGGCCGCCGAACCCTGCCGCCGGTCGAACGTGACCAGCTCACCAGCCTCGGCCGCGAGTGCGCTCGCGATGTGGATCGCATCGAGGGTGCCGAGTTGTGGCGTCGTGAACCGGCCAGCCAGCTGCAGGACGCCTTCGGTCAGGCGCAGGAGGTGGAAGGGTCGCACAACCGGTTCAACCGCAGTGGTGTCGACCTCGAGTCGTATCGCGAGTCGGCGCAGCTCTGTGACCGAGTGTACTCGGGGTGTAGCACACGCGTAGCACTTCGTGCAGGCCGGCCAACCATCATGCGCGCTGTCGCACCTTGATGCGATCGACGAATCGTTCGACGACCGTGCCGACGGAGAGCGAGCCGGCGAGCGCCAGCAGTGCCCACGCGTCGCCGAACGCGTCGAACCGGCAGGTGCACCCGCGCTCGCGTGTGAATCGATGCGTCGCCTCGAGGCAGTCGACGTACGCCTCGATGCTCAGTCGGGGCATCTCGCGCACGACCGCGGTCGTCGCGACGCCATCGCTCGTCATGCCCCGGAACGTGATGCCGCAATCGCAGGCGCCCAACGGATCTCGCCTGCTGTACGGACACGCCTCGACCATGAACACGAGCTCACCGTCGATGCACTGCATCACGTCGCCCGCCCTCGTGCCCTGGGTCAGGCTGGTGGCAACCAGCACCTTCATCGTTGCTCCGAACCCGGCACGAGCTCTTCGAATAGATGCCTCACACGCTATGGGCTGCCACCGACATCGTGTTCGGAACCCCACGGGCGTGGCGACTTCGCTCATGCGCTGCCTGCCCGCGAGGAACGCGGCACCTCACGCGACTCGCGGCACGCTCCAGACGTACGACGGATGCCGCGGCGCCACGCCGCCCGCCACGCGCTCGGCGAGCAGCAGGGCCCCATCGAGCGGGTCGCCGAGCGGCGCGACGATCTCCACGTCAGGACGGCGAGCAGCGATCGACGCGGCGAACGCTGCGGCGAGTGCGCCACCGGCGGCGACGAGTCCGCCCGTCGCAGCGACACGCGGCGGGATGCCCGGGGCGAGCGCGGCGAGCACACTGCGCGCGGCCTCGGTGCCGGCATCCGTCATGATCCGGCCGGCTGCCAGATCACCCGCCGCGGCGAGCGTCGCGACGTCGGCCGTGAAGCCGGCGAGCACACCGGCGCGGTCGGCGCGTGTGTAGAGCTGGCTCGGCCAGGTGGGCACCTCACCGAACCGGCGTCGAGCCGCCGCAAGCAGTGCGGTGCCGGCATCATCGACCCCGTCGTGCGCGCGGATGGCCGCGTCGAGCCCCCGCAGGCCGATCCACGCGCCGCCGCCGCGGTCGCCGAGCAGGTGCCCCCACCCGTCGACGCGCCGCCAGACGTCGCGGCCATCGGTACCGAACGCGATGGCGCCCGTGCCGAGCGCGACGATCGCCCCGCCGGCTCCGGCGAGGGCGCCGAGATGCGCGGTGACGGCATCGATGGCGACGGCGACCGGGGGCAGTGTCGCGGCATCCGCACGGTTCGACATGGAGGCGAGTTCGCGCTGCAGTGACTCGGCCACACGCTCGGGTTGCTCGACGAGCGTCGCGAGTCCGGTGGCGCCGAGGCCGACGCCGACAATGCGGCCGACGGTGTCATTGGAGCCGGCAGCACGCGCACCGCCGAACTCCTCGGGCCACGCGGCATGGGCGGCACGCAGCAGCGCGAGCGCCGTCTCGGGCACCGAGCTACCCGTCGCGGTGATGCCGACCCGCTCGCCTGCGAGTTCGCGGCGCCGGGGACGGGTGCCGGCAGCGGCATCCGGACCGTCCACGATCGCAGCGCCGCCAGCGGCATCCGCACCGCCCGCACGCACCTCGCGGATCGCGACCCGGCTGCCGGAACCGCCGATGTCGATTCCGAGGACGAACGACCTCACTTGCTCATGCCGGCGGTCAGGCCCGAGACGATCTGCTTCGTGGCGATGAGGAAGAGCACCACGAGCGGGATCGTCGCGAGCGTGAGGCCCGCGAACAGCGTCGCCCAGTCGGTCTGGTACTCGCCGAAGAACCGCGTGATGCCGACCGGCAGCGTGTACGAGCCCTGGTCGCGGATGAGGATGAGCGGATAGAAGAAGTCGTTCCACACGGGCACGAAGCGGAACACGATGACGGTCGCGATCGCGGGTCGCACAAGTGGCAGGTGCACGCGCCAGAAGGTCGCGAACGGTCCGGCGCCATCGAGCCGCGCCGCCTCGTCGAGTTCGATCGGCAACTGCCGGAAGAAGCTCGCCAGCACGAACGTCGAGAACGGGATGCCGAGCGCGCCGTACACGAGGATCAGGCCCCAGAGGTTCGACACCAGGCCCGCGGCATCCAGCATGAAGAACAGCGGCAGGATCGCGAGGTA
>DASSBT010000077.1:0-5241 GCA_035698465.1 Agromyces sp.
TGAGTGCCGAGTTCGCGAGGTCGGCGATGGCGCGGCCCAGCGCGACCGAGGCGCTCGAGATCGGCAGTGAGCGGAACCGGTCGGTGATGCCGCGCTTCGCGTCCTCGGACATCGCCGTCATCGTGCCCTCGAGCCCGAACAGCATCGTAAGTGCGAACATGCCGGGCAGCAGGAACGCGATGTAGTCGCCGCCGCCGGGCACCTCGATGGCGCCGCCGAACAGGAAGGCGAACATCAGGATCAGCATGATGTTGAACGCGAGCCCGAAGACGAGGCCCCAGGGTTCACGGATCCAGTGCAGCACGTCGCGACCGGCGATCAACCAGCCTTCGCGCAGGGCGTTGGGGCGACGGTCGCGCAGCCCGGGGGCAGCGGCGATCGTGGCGGGGATGGTGGTGGTGGTCATCGTGCCTCCAGGTCGGCGGGCTGGGCGTTGATATCTCGACCGGTGGCGGTCGCGCTGGCGTCGGGTGCGTCCGTGTCGGGTGCATCGCTGACGAGGTCGCCGGTGAGGTGCAGGAACACCTCGTCGAGGGTCGGCCGGCGCAGCGCAAGGTCGTCGATGACGAGGTGCTCGGTGTCGAGTGCCCGCACGACGGACGCGAGTGCCTTCGCGCCGTCGGCGACCTCCACCGTCACCGTACGGGTGTCGGCATCGACGGATGCCGCTGCGCCGACCGCGCCCGCGATGGCACTCGCCGCCTGCGCCAGGCGGTCGGCGTCGGCGATCACCACTGCCACCCGTTCGCCGCCCAACCGTCGCTTGAGCTCGGCGGGGCTTCCATCGGCGATGACCCGCCCGTGGTGCATCACCGAGATGCGGTCGGAGAGCTGGTCGGCCTCGTCGAGGTACTGCGTGGTGAGCAGCACGGTCGTGCCCGCTGCGGCGACCTCGCGCACGGCCTGCCACACGGCGGCCCGACCTCGAGGGTCGAGTCCGGTGGTGGGCTCGTCGAGGAACAGGATCGCGGGTGTCAGCACGAGGCTCGCCGCAATGTCGAGTCGGCGTCGCATGCCGCCGGAGAATCCGGAGACGGCTCGGCTCGCGGCATCCGCCAGCGAGAACGCGCCGAGCAGTTCGTCGGCGCGGCGCACCGCCCGCGGTTTCGAGAGGCCGCTCAGCCGTGCGAACAGCACGAGATTCTGGCGCGCAGTGAGCGCCTCGTCGACGGCGTGGAACTGGCCGACGAGGCCGATGCGCTCGCGCACGGAACCAGGATGCCGGCGCACGTCGACCCCATCGATCGTGGCGCGGCCGTCGTCGAGCTCGGTGAGGGTGGCGAGGCTGCGTATGGCGGTGGTCTTGCCGGCGCCGTTCGGACCGAGGAGGCCATGCACGGTGCCGCGGTCGATGCGCAGGTCGAATCCGTCGAGTGCCATCGTCGCGCCATAGCGCTTGCGCAGCGCGACGGCCTCGAGAGCGGGCGGATGCGCGGGGGACAAGTTCAGCGTTGCGGTCATCACTCTCTTTCCACGTACGTCGTACGGAGTATCTTCGCAAGACCGTACACCATACGGAGAATGTAGGCTAGCCACCATGTCGACCGAATCCACCGGGCGCGGCGAGCCCGACCGCACGCTCCACCTGCTCTGGCGGCACCGACTCGGCGAGCCGGTCGGATCACGCGGGCCCAAACAGCGGTCGAGCGTCGACGCGGTGGTGGATGCCGCGATCGAGATCGCCGACGACGAGGGCATCGACGCGCTCTCGATGCGGCGCATCGCCGAACGCCTCGGCCTGAAGCCGATGTCGGTGTACACCTACGTGCCGGGCAGGGCGGAGCTCATCGATCTGATGGTCGACCGCGTCGCCGGCGAGCAGCCGCTCCCCGAGCTCGGGGGCTCGTTGCGCGAACGGCTTGAACAGGTCGCCCGCCTCGCCTGGAACGAGTACCTGCGGCATCCCTGGCTGATGTCGATCGATACGAGCCGACCCCCGCTCGGGCCGAACGTCTCAGACCGCTGGGAGTGGAGCCTGCGGGCGATCGAGGGCCTCGGCCTCAGCGACCTCGACATGGACCAGGTGATCACGCTCGTCGTGGGCTTCGTGACCGGGCCGGCGCGCGCCTATGTCGACGCCGAGCGCCTGCATCGCGCGGCCACCGAGAGCGACGAGGAATGGTGGGCGCGGAACGCTCCGATCCTCGAGCAGATCATGGATCCCGACCGTTACCCGATCTCGGGCCGGGTCGGGCAGGCAGCAGGTGAGGAGTACGGGGCTGCGGCCGACCCAGAGCGCGCGTTCGAGTTCGGCCTCGCGCGGGTCATCGAAGGCATCGAGGCCTACGTCGCGTCAGCGGGTTGAGGAGGTCGCTCCGCGGGTTGAGGAGGTCGCGTCTGCGGGTTGGCGTCCGCGGGTTGAGGAGGTCGCGTCTGCGGGTTGGCGTCTGCGGGTTGAGGAGGTCGCTCTGCGACCGTCTCGAAACCTCGCTGCCCGAAGGCCGGTTTCGAGACGGCGCTGGCGCGCCTCCTCAACCCGCTGGTGGCTCCGCCACTCAGCGGGCGGCCGCAGCCTCCTCAACCCGCTGGTGGTGGGCTCCGCTACTCGGCGGGCGGCCGCATGAGTGCGCCGGCCGCAAGGCCCACGGCGAGGCCGGCGGCGAGCCACAGCCAGAAACCGGTCCAGAGGCTCACGCCGACGCCCACGAGCGCGCCGACGACGAGGCCGACGATCAACTGCTTGCGACGGGCGGAGGACATCGGTTCGGAGGCCATGGCCCCAGCCTAGGTGCCGACGCGAGGCCCCTCGAAGACCGACAGGTCGAGCGTCGCGGCATCCGTCATCGCTTCCGCTTCCGTTTCAGAGCAGGCCGAGTGCGTGCACGGCGTCGCGTTCGTCCACGAGTTCGGCGACGGATGCCGCGATGCGCTGCGTCGCGAAGGCGTCGAGTTCGAGCCCCTGCACGATTCGCCATGCGCCGTCGCGCGATTCGACCGGGAACGACGAGACCAGCCCCTCGGGCACGTCGTACGACCCGTCGGAGACCACGGCCGCGCTCGTCCAGCCGTCGGTCGTGCCGAGCACCCAGTCGCGCATGTGGTCGATGGTCGCGCCCGCCGCGGATGCGACCGACGACGAACCGCGCACCTCGATGATCTCGGCACCACGCTTCGCGACACGCGGGATGAACTCCCCCATGAGCCACTCGCGTGCCGCGTCGGAGCCGCCGAGGCGGGCCGCGAGGAGAGCCGGCACCGAGTCGCCGGCGGCGGTGGCATGCGCGACGTCGGGGAACTGTGTGGCCGAGTGGTTGCCCCAGATCGTCAGGTTCCGGATGTCGCCGACGGGCGTGCCGACGGCCGGTGCGAGCTGGCCGAGCGCTCGGTTGTGGTCGAGCCGGGTGAGGGCGGTGAACCGTTCGGCGGGCACATCGGGTGCGTGCGCTGCCGCGATGAGGGCGTTCGTGTTGGCCGGGTTGCCGACCACGACGACCCGGATGTCGTCGGCGGCATGGGCATTGATGGCCGCGCCCTGAGGGCCGAAGATGCCGCCGTTCGCCTCGAGCAACTCACCGCGCTCCATGCCCGCCGTGCGCGGTCGGGAGCCGACGAGGAGCGCGATGTTCGCGCCCGCGAAGGCGGCGGCGGGATCATCGGTCACTTCGACGTGGGTGAGGAGCGGAAACGCGGAGTCCTGCAGCTCGAGCGCCGCGCCCTCGGCGCCGCGCAGGCCTTGCGGGATCTCGAGGAGGTTCAGCCGCACATGCGTGTCGGGCCCGAGCATGGCCCCTGAGGCGATGCGGAAGAGCAGGGCGTAGCCGATCTGTCCTCCGGCTCCGGTGATGGTGATCGTGACGGGCGAGGCACTCATGCTTCGAGACTATGCCCGGTCGCGGCATCCGCTGGTCGCCTGCCGCCCGCGCATGAGAACTGCGTGAGCGGTGCGGCGCGGCATCTGGTCGTGGCATCCGCCGATCGTTAGCGTGTGGGCATGAGAGACCTGTATCCGGAGATCGAGCCGCTCGAAACGGGCATGCTCGATGTGGGGGACGGACAGCACATCTACTGGGAGATCTCGGGGAACCTCGAGGGCAAGCCGGTGGTGTTCCTGCATGGTGGGCCGGGTGGGGCCACGAGTGCGGCGCATCGACGACTGTTCGACCCCGAGCGCTATCGCATCGTGCTCTTCGACCAGCGCGGCTGCGGGCTGTCGATCCCGCACGCGAGTGAGCCCGAGGCCGACCTGTCGGCGAACACCACCTGGCACCTCGTCGCCGACATGGAACGGCTGCGCGACCACCTCGGCATCGACCGCTGGCAGCTCTTCGGCGGCTCCTGGGGGAGCGCCCTCGCCCTCGCGTACGCCCAGACGCACCCCGAGCGGGTCACGGAGCTGGTGCTGCGCGGCATCTTCACGCTGCGTCGCCAGGAACTCGACTGGTTCTACGAGGGCGGGGCGTCGGCCGTGTTCCCCGACCTGTGGGAGGACTTCATCGCGCCGATCCCACTGCTCGAGCGGGGCCACCTGATCGAGGCGTACGGGCGGATGCTGCAGCACCCGGATCCCGAGGTGCACGAGCCCGCGGCGATCGCCTGGTCGCGCTGGGAGTCGTCGACCATCACGCTGCTGCCGCAGGCCGACACGATCGCGCGCTTCACCGAGCCCGAGTACGCCACGGCGTTCGCGCGCATCGAGAACCACTACTTCCGCCATGGGGGCTGGTGGGAGGAGGGGCAGCTCATCCGCGATGCCGCGCGTCTCGCCGGCATTCCCGCGGTGATCGTGCAGGGCCGCTACGACATGTGCACGCCGATGATGACGGCGTGGGACCTGCACACCGCGTGGCCCGAGGCTGAGCTGCGCATCATCGGCGATGCCGGGCATGCGTATGACGAACCCGGCATCCTCGATGCCCTGATCAGGGCGACCGATCACTTCGCGGGCGGATTCCGCGACGGCGAGGCTGCGCCTGAGCCGGAGGAGCCGGAGGGGCAGGAGGAGTCGGAGGAGTCGGAGGAGTCGGAGGAGTCGGAGGAGTCGGAGGCCGCGGCTGAGTCCGAGGAGGGGCCGGAGGAGCCGGAGGCCTCGCCCGAGCCCGAGGAGGAGCCGGAGCCGGAGCCGGAGCCGGACGCGGTGGAGGAGCCGGAGGCTTCGCCCGAGGAGGAAGAGCAGGAGCACGTGCAGGAACCCGGGGAAGCGGAGGACGCCGAAGTCAACCATGATGACGACGGGTCCGACGAGAGGTAGTTTCGGCTCATGACGTTCAACCCGAACGCCGACATCGGCGGTGGCAAGGCCTC
>DASSBT010000078.1:0-4081 GCA_035698465.1 Agromyces sp.
AGAGAATCGACCCATGAGCGATGGACCACGCATTCTCATCGTCGATGACGAGCCCAACATCCGCGACCTCCTGACCACGAGCCTGCGCTTCGCCGGATTCGCCGTGCGCGCCGTCGGCAACGGCGCCCAGACGATCTCGGCTGTGCTCGAAGAAGAGCCAGACCTGATCATCCTCGACGTGATGCTGCCCGACATGAACGGATTCGGCGTGACCAAGCGCCTGCGCACCGCCGGGTACACCGCGCCGATCCTCTTCCTCACGGCGAAAGACGACACCGAAGACAAGATCACCGGCCTCACCGTCGGCGGCGACGACTACGTCACCAAGCCGTTCAGCCTCGACGAGATCGTCGCGCGCATCAAGGCCATCCTGCGCCGCACCATGCACGCCGAGGAGGACGCGGTCATCCGCACCGGCGAGCTCACGATGGACCAGGACACGCACGAGGTGCTGGTCGGCGACGTGCCCGTCGAGCTCTCCCCCACCGAGTTCAAGCTGCTGCGCTACCTCATGTTGAATCCGAACCGGGTGCTCTCGAAGGCGCAGATCCTCGACCACGTGTGGGAGTACGACTTCAACGGCGACGCCGGCATCGTCGAAAGCTACATCTCGTACCTCCGCCGCAAGCTCGACCAACACTCGACCGAGCCGCTGATCCAGACCAAGCGGGGATTCGGGTACATGCTGAAGTCCTCAAAGCCCTGACTCAGGCTTCGCCGCTTAGACTCGGCCCGCCATGACCCAGACGATCACCGAGCGGTGGAACCGCATCTCACTGCGCACCAAGATCACCGGTGTGACGGTGCTGATGCTGACCCTCGGACTACTCGTCTCGGGCATCGGCACCGCCGCGATGCTCCGCTCGTACGTCGAGCAGCAGATGGCCACGAAGCTCGAGACGATCGCGACCGGCGACCTTCTCGAGTACTTCGAACCCGACAACGATCGATCAGACGACACATCGGGCCTCTACGATCGAGACCTCAAGGATTCCACCGAGGTGTTCGTCGCGCTCTACACGCCGATGGGCGAGTACGTGGGCAGCAACTGGGACGGCATGGATCGCGACATCCCTCGCATTCCGAAGACGCTCACGCAGGCCGAAGTCACGAAGCTCAACCCCGGCAGGTACACCGTCATCCAGCTCGACGACTCGAGCGGTGCGCCGACATACCGGGCGGTGACCACGCTCATGCCGGCGGACAGCCATGGCAACAACGCCCCGATCATCATCGCGATCTCCTCGAAGGACACCGAACGGCTGCTCGCCGTGTACCTGACGATCTTCTTCGGGTTCGGGCTCGGTGTCGTGCTCGTCGGCGCGCTGCTCACCCGCATGCTCGTGACCACGACCTTCACGCCACTGCGCGAGGTCGAGCGCACGGCCGCGGCGATCGCCGACGGCGATTTCAGCCAACGTCTCGGCGGCGCGACGCCGAACACCGAGGTCGGACGCCTCAACCGTTCGCTGAACACGATGCTCAACCGCATCGATCGTGCGTTCCGCGATCGCGCGCGAACCATCGAGCAGATGCGCCGCTTCGTCGGCGACGCGTCGCACGAACTGCGCACGCCCCTCGTGTCGGTGCGCGGATACGCCGAGTTGTACCGCATGGGAGCGCTGCAGAGCCCAGACGAGGTCGGTCAGGCCATGGACCGCATCGAGAAGGAGGCCATCCGCATGGGCGGCCTCGTCGAAGACCTGCTCGCCCTCGCCCGCCTCGACGAGGCGAAGCCGCTCGAGCTCGCCGAGGTCGACCTCGTACCTCTCGCCCGCGACGCCGCGCTCGATGCGATGGCCGCGCACCCACGGCGCACGGTCGCCGTGATCGCGCCACAGGAACCGGGAACGGCGGATGACGCGAGGTCCGCTCCTCGCGGCGACCTCGAGGTCGAGCTGGACTCCGCCGACCGGCAGACGACCGGCGCGATCTCCTTCGCGGGCGCGACGCTGGCGCGGTTGCGGGGTCGCCGCCCGCGCGGTGAACGCGGAGAGGGGTCGACAGGTTCGTCGAACCGACGCGGATCGGGCCAGAAGGCCGCAGCCGGAGCCGGGGCCGCGGCATCCGGTGCCTCGAAGCGGCCGACCATGAGGGTTCGTCCCTCGATCGACGACGCCGACGCGTTCACCGTGACCGGAGTCGCCCCGACCATCGCGTCTGGGCCAGACGATGCGCCCGAGTCGCCGCGCGCCGTACCGGTGCGCCGCGCCGTCGTGCTGGCCGAGGAGAACAAGATCCGCCAGGTGATCACCAACCTCATGGCGAACGCGATCCGATTCACCTCCGACGACAGCCCGATCGAGATTCGCGTCTCAGTCGACGACGCCACTGAGCGAGCCATGATCGAGGTCGTCGACCATGGTGAGGGAATCCCCTCGCAGATCCGGGAGAAGATCTTCCAGCGCTTCTGGAGGGCCGACACCTCGCGCACCCGCGAGACGGGCGGCTCGGGCCTCGGCCTCGCGATCGTCTCGTCGATCATCGCGGCGCACAACGGCTCGGTCGACGTGGTCGAAACGCCCGGGGGCGGCGCGACGTTCCGCGTCTCGCTTCCGCTCGCCGGGTCGACGGCCGCACCGCAGCGCGTCACGGCCGGCTGAGTCGACTCGTCCTCACCAACCCTTCCGCGCGGGGCGCCGCCCACGGTGGTGCCATTCGCGACCCGACCTGGTCACGCCTCGCCATAGCGTGGGCGGCACACACCAAGGGAAGGAATTCGATGACCACGTATCATGTCGACGCCGCACAGGTCTCTGCGGCCACGCAGACCGTGCAGGGCACGATCGGCCGCATCCAGGCCGAGGTGTCCTCGCTCCTCGGCCAGCTCACCGGCCTGCAGTCGTCGTGGTCGGGGCAAGCGGCGACCGCCTTCCAGGGCGCCGTGTCCGACTGGCGAGCCACGCAGTCGCACGTGGAGCAGAGCCTCGCGCACCTGAACCACGCGCTCGGCGTTGCGGCGGCGCAGTACGCCGATGCCGAGCAGGCGAACGCGCGGCTGTTCCTCAGGTGAGTCGCGCTGCGACCCGCGGCGTCGACCAGGTCGCTGCTGCGGTCGCCCCGCTGCTCCGAGCACGACGAAGGGCGTCTCCGCGAGGAGACGCCCTTCGTGTTGGGACTGGGATCGATACGGCCCGCAGCCGGGCCTACTCGACCGTGACCCTTCGGTTGAGCCTTCAGCGAAGCCTCAACCTGCGGGTCAGAAGTCCATGCCGCCCGTGGGGTCGCCGACCGGAGCCGGGTTCTTCTCGGGCTTGTCGGCGACGACGGCCTCAGTGGTGAGGAAGAGGCCGGCGATCGACGCGGCGTTCTGCAGCGCCGAGCGGGTCACCTTGGCGGGGTCGATGATGCCCTGCGCGAGCAGGTCGCCGTACTCGCCGGTCGCGGCGTTCAGGCCGTGACCGTCGGGAAGCTCGGCGACGCGGTTCGCCACGACGCCGGGCTCGAGGCCGGCGTTGAGGGCGATCTGCTTGAGCGGTGCCTCGATGGCGACCTTGACGATGTTGGCGCCGGTCGCCTCGTCGCCCGAGAGCTCGAGGTTCGCGAACGCCTTCGCACCGGCCTGGATGAGGGCCACGCCACCACCGGCGACGATGCCCTCTTCGACGGCGGCCTTCGCGTTGCGAACGGCGTCTTCGATGCGGTGCTTGCGCTCCTTGAGCTCGACCTCGGTCGCCGCACCCGCCTTGATGACGGCGACGCCGCCCGCGAGCTTGGCAAGACGCTCCTGGAGCTTCTCGCGGTCGTAGTCGGAGTCGGTGTTCTCGATCTCGGCACGGATCTGCGCGACGCGGCCCGCGATGCCCTCGGGGTCACCGGCACCTTCGACGATCGTGGTCTCATCCTTGGTGATGACGACCTTGCGAGCCTGGCCGAGCAGGTCGAGGGTGACGTTCTCGAGCTTGAGGCCGACCTCCTCGGAGATGACCTGGCCGCCGGTGAGGATCGCGATGTCCTGCAGCTGCGCCTTGCGACGGTCGCCGAAGCCGGGAGCCTTGACGGCGACCGACTTGAAGATGCCGCGGATCTTGTTGACGATCAGGGTCGCGAGCGCCTCGCCGTCGACGTCTTCGGCGATGAT
>DASSBT010000079.1:0-8367 GCA_035698465.1 Agromyces sp.
CTCTTCGTGCAGTACCCGGGCGCGTCGGGCCGCGTGTGGAACCCGGCATCCGTCATCGCCGCATCCAAGGCGCAGGGCGGGCTCGTCGTGGTCGCCGCAGACCTCCTCGCACTCGCGCTTCTCACGAGCCCCGGCGAGCTCGGCGCCGATGTCGCCGTAGGCACGTCGCAGCGGTTCGGCGTGCCGATGGGCTTCGGCGGCCCGCACGCCGGCTACATGGCGGTGCGCTCGGGTCTCGAGCGACAGCTCCCCGGCCGGCTCGTCGGCGTCTCGCAGGATGCCGCGGGCCACCCCGCCTACCGCCTCAGCCTCCAGGCGCGCGAACAGCACATTCGCCGCGAGCGGGCGACCTCGAACATCTGCACCGCGCAGGTCCTCCTCGCCGTCATGGCGTCGATGTACGCGGTGTATCACGGGCCCCGCGGCATCCGTCACGTCGCCGTGACGACTGCGGCGAAGGCGAAGGCGCTCGCCGACGTGCTCACCGGCCTCGGACTGTCGCTGGAGCACGAGGCGTACTTCGATGCCATTCGGGTGCGCGTGCCCGGGCTCGTGACCGACGTCGTGGCGCGCGCGCGCGAGCTCGGCGTGAACCTGTGGCAGGTCGACGAGGACACCGTGCACGTGGCTGTCGACGAGACGACGACCGAGGCCGACCTCGCCCGGGTTGCGGAGGCGTTCGGCTCAGGGACCGGCGTCTCCGTGTCGCTTGCCGAGCTGCCGGCCAGTCTGCCGGCAGCGCTGCGCCGCACCAGTGGGTATCTCGAGCACCCGGTGTTCAACACCCACCAGTCCGAGACGCAGATGATGCGATACCTCAAGCAGCTCGCCGATCGCGACTATGCGCTCGATCGCGGCATGATCCCGCTCGGCTCGTGCACGATGAAGCTCAACGCCGCGACCGAGATGCAGTCGGTCACCTGGCCCGAGTTCGCGAACCTGCACCCGTTCGCGCCCGAGGCCGACGTGGTCGGCACGCTCGGGCTCATCGACCAGCTCGAGAACTGGCTCGCCGAGGTCACCGGCTACGACACCGTCTCGTTGCAGCCCAACGCCGGAAGCCAGGGCGAGCTTGCCGGGCTTCTCGCCATCCGCGGCTACCACCGCGCGAACGGCGACGAGGGCCGCGACCTGTGCCTCATCCCGTCGAGCGCGCACGGCACGAACGCGGCCTCGGCGGTGCTCGCGGGCCTCCGGGTCGTGGTCGTCGCGACCGATGAACTCGGCAATGTCGACCTCGACGACCTGCGTGCGAAGATCACCGAGCACGCCGACCGCATCGCCGCGCTCATGATCACCTACCCGTCGACGCACGGTGTGTACGAGCACGAGGTGAAGCAGATCACGCAGGCGGTGCACGACGCCGGCGGCCAGGTCTACATCGACGGGGCCAACCTGAACGCGCTGCTCGGCTACGCGCGCTTCGGCGACTTCGGCGGCGACGTCTCGCACCTGAACCTGCACAAGACGTTCTGCATCCCGCACGGCGGTGGCGGACCGGGCGTCGGGCCGGTCGCGGCGAAGGCGCACCTCGCGCCGTTCCTGCCGGGGCATCCGATGGCCCAGCGTGCCGAACACTCGGGTGGCGTCACGCATGATGGCGGCCCGGTGTCGGCGGCGCCCTACGGGAGCCCCTCGATCCTGCCGATCTCGTGGGCGTACGTGCGCATGATGGGATCCGAGGGCCTGAAGCAGGCGACGGCCACCGCCGTGCTCGCGGCCAACTACGTCGCCGCCCGCCTGCGCGAGCACTTCCCGGTGCTCTACACGGGCGAGAACGGGCTGGTTGCGCACGAGTGCATCCTCGATCTGCGACCGCTGACCGCGGCCACCGGGGTGAGTGTCGACGACGTCGCGAAGCGTCTCATCGACTACGGGTTCCACGCGCCCACCATGTCGTTCCCCGTCGCGGGCACCCTCATGGTGGAGCCGACCGAGTCGGAGGATCTCGCCGAGCTCGACCGGTTCGTCGAGGCGATGGTCCGCATCAAGGAGGAGGCCGACGCGGTCGCACGCGGCGAATGGCCCGCCGATGACAACCCGCTCGTGCATGCGCCGCACACGGCCGAGTCGGTCATCGCGGGGGAGTGGACGCACCAGTACTCACGCGAGCAGGCCGTCTACCCCGTGCCCTCGCTCGTGCGCAACAAGTACTGGGCACCGGTGCGGCGAGTCGACCAGGCCTACGGCGACCGCAACCTCGTGTGCGCCTGCCCGCCGGTGGAGGCGTTCGCGTAGCGCGTGCCGCCGCAGGCGTGCTCGCTCGCGTCGGTGTCTGGATCGGGTATGCCAGTTTCGCCTCAGTGACCGGCGTTCCTGTGTTCCCCCGCGGCTCCGGATCGGGTGTGCCAGTTTCCCCTCATCGATGAGGTGTGGAGTCTCAGGACCTCGTGGACAGTTCTGTCTCATGACCTCGTGGACGGTATGTCTCACGACGTCGTGGACACTTCGGTTCATGACCGCTGCCGTGCCGCCGAACGTTCGAACGTGCGAACCCGCGAACTCAGCCGAGGAGCCCGCCCCAAACGGCGCGGGCGCCCGAATCCCCGATCAGCACGAGCATCACGACGGTGCCGATCCCCACGACGACCGACGCCACCGCGAGCGCCACGACGATGGCCCGAGCCACCGCGGGCCGGTTGCGCCGCACGCGCCCGTCGCCGTAGCGGTACCACGCCCACTGCGCGGCGGCGATCACGAAGAGCGCGATCGCCCACGGCAGCAGCAGCTCGCCGAGCATCCGGTGCCGCTCGACCGCAGGGACCGGTCCGATCACCTCGGCGAGCGAGAGACCGGCCGCGACCGTCACGGGTACGAGCACCAGCACGGCGAGCGCGGCGAGGGGAGTGACGATGCCGAGACGACGGCGGGCCGCGGGCCAGAACGTCCCGAGGAGCAGCGCGAGTACCGTGAGCGGTGTGAGCACCACGGTGGCGTGCACGATGAGCGGGTGCAGCGGAAGGCCGGCGACCTGGAGCACGTCGTCACTGGCCAGAGCGTCGAGCAGCGGAGCATCCATGGTGAAGACACGACGCCGGGCCTCCGCCGGTTCACCGATTCCGGCAGCGAACCGTGAACCATTCCGGCCGCCGCCTCGTGGTGATGGGCAGGAGGTGACGGATGCCGCCAGATGACGACGACCGGCTCGTCGCGCTGTACGACGCCCACGCGCCGTCGGTATGGCGCTACGTCGTGCACCTCACGGGCGACCCGGCAGGGGCCGACGACATCGTGCAGGAGACCCTGCTGCGCGCGTGGCGAACCCCACGGATCCTCGCCGACGACCCCGCGTCGACCAGGTCGTGGATGTTCACGGTCGCGCGCAACCTCGTGATCGACGACGCGCGTAGCGCCCGGCGCCGGCACGAGATCGGCGTCGCCGACACGCCGGAACGCGGGCAGGCCGATGGCACCGACGCGCTCTTCGAGAGCCTGCTCATCGAGGAGGCGCTCGCCGGCCTCGACCTCGAGCACCGCGCCGTGATCGTGCATGCCTACTACGGCGGATGCAGCATCGCCGAGGTCGCACGACGGCTCGCGATCCCCGAAGGCACGGTGAAGTCGCGGCTGCACTACGGGCTTCGGGCCCTGCGGCTGGCGTTGCAGGAGAAAGGGGTGACGCGATGAACGCGGACCACGAGCGCTACGCCGACTGGGACTCCGCCTACGTGCTCGGCGCGCTCTCGCCGGCCGAGCGCCGAGACTACGAGCAGCACCTCGAATCGTGCGAGTCGTGCCGGCGTTCGGTCGCCGAGCTCACCCCGATTCCCGGCCTGCTCGCCCGGCTCTCACCCGATCGAGCCGACGCGCTGCTCCATGACGGATCGAACGCATCGAACGCGTCGAACGCACCGCCGGCACCCCGGCCCGAGCTGCTCGACGCCGTTCGGCGCGAGGGGCGTCGTCGCCGCCTCCGCCGCACCCGATTCCGGTTCGCGGCGATCGCTGCGGCCGCGGCAGTGGCGCTCGTCGCGGTGCTCGTTCCGCTCGCGTTGCTGCGGCCCCCGGCCGACGCGCAGACGGTCGCGTTCGAGATGGTCGCCGACCTGCCGGTCACGGCGAACGCGACGCTCACGTCCGTGGACTGGGGCACGCGCATCGAGCTCGATTGCCGGTATGACGACGCCGCGGCATCCGACCCACCAGACGGCGGCTGGCCCTACGCCCTCTACGTCGTCGATCGTGACGGTGACCGCAGCGAGATCTCGAGCTGGCGAGCGAACCCCGGCAAGACGGCGCGGTTGGCCGCGGGCACCGCACTCGACCTCGACGACATCGCGGCGCTCGAGATCCGCTCGGTCCGCAGTGGCGACGTGCTCCTGGCTGGCAGGACCGAATGAGCGCCTGTCGGTGAACCATTCGCTCCTGCGCCTCGTGTTCCCCTTCGACTGACCGTCGCGTTCACGAGCAGGCGGTCACGGGCAGGCAATGCACACCAGAGCAGGAGAGAGGTTCCACCATGAAGCTGCGAATCATCAACGGACTCGCCGTCGCGGCGCTCGCGATCGCGTTGGCGGGATGCACGACGCCGGCCGCCGAGGAACCCGCCGACGGCGGCACGTCGGCGGCGACCGAGGCCCCGGGATACGGGGCGACCGAGACCGAGGCCGGCGATTCCGAGTCCGACGTCCTCCTCATGACCGCGGACTCCGACCTCGGCGAGATCGTGGTCGACGGCGAGGAGATGACCGTCTACATGTTCGACAGCGACACGCAGGGCGGCGACGCGAGCACGTGCGAGGGCGAATGCGCGAACAACTGGCCGGCGGTGACGACCGATTCCGATGACCCGGCCGTCGAAGGCGTGACCGGTGAGGTCGGCACGATCACGGGTGTGGACGGCGAGATGCAGGTCACCCTGAACGGCTGGCCGCTCTACTACTTCGCGGGCGATGCTGCCGCGGGTGACACCAACGGGCAGGGCGTGAACGACGTCTGGTGGGTGCTGACGCCGGCCGGCGAGAAGATCGGCGGCTGACACTCAGGCGCTGGCGGGCCGCGGAGCGGCGTGCCGACCGCGCTCGGGGTACGCCCGGCGGTCGGATGCCGCGACGCGGGCCATGCGGCGCTCGATCACGCGGCGCGCGGCCTCGCGGATCTCGGTCTCCGTTGTCCTGTTGAGTCGGTCGGTGGCGAGCGCCGCGAGGCCGGCGGCCGCGATGGCGTGTGCGATGTCCATGGTCTTCGTTCTCCGATCGGCGCGGCCTGATCACCCGCGTTCGAGACCATGCTCGTCGTCGTCACGACGAGGCGGATCCGGGTCCTCCAGATCCGACCCTCCGGGAGTACACTGAGGTTCACTCGCATATGGGGGTGGGCATGAACGCCGTCGATCTCATCGCAGGGCTCGGAACCGTCGCCTTCTTCGGACTCCTCGTGGGAACCTCGATGCTCGCGGGTGCCGGCTTCGGACTCCAGAAGCGCGCGGGGCTCCTCGAGCGCCGTGACCCGGGCACCGCACAGGCGCTGCGCCGTGGTGAGTCCTTCACGCAATTCAGCAGCAGCGGGGGCGAGGTGTTCGGCCCCGTCTGCGCGCCGTCCCGGCGCAGTTGGCACGACATGGCGAGGGTGCGCGCAACCGACTCCGACCTGCGCGTCGAAGCGGCCGAGGAGGCGCTGCCGCCGATGCCCGCGACCGTCGTCGCTTTGGCGGGCAGCGAGCACGTGGCGCAGGCGCCGCGTCCGCGGCATCCGCATCGCAGCACTCAGGCGGCGGGCGGCGCGAAGAACTCTGGCCACCAACCCACCGCGAGCGGGTAGCCCACGAACGACACCACGTCGAGGAGCCAGTGCGCCACGACGAGGGGCATCGTGCGCCCCCAGCGCTGGTAGCACCACCCGAAGACGATGCCCATCGCGACGTTGCCGACGAACGGCCCGAAGCCCTGGTAGAGGTGGTAGCTCCCGCGAAGCAGCGCGCTCGACGCGATCGTCGCCCACGGACCGACACCGAGTTCCCTCAACCGCGTGAAGAGGTACCCGACGACGATGATCTCCTCGGTGAGGGCGGCCTCGAGGGCGCGGAACATCAGGATGGGCACCGTCCACCAGAACCAGTCGGCGGGCGAGGCCTGTACCGCGACGGTCACCCCGAACGCGCGACCGATCGCGTAGAGCGCGAGCCCCGGTACGCCGATGACCAGCAGGAGCAGTACGCCGGATGCCGCGTCACGACCCGGGCGCGTGAGATCGAAGCCGATGCGCCGGAACGGGCTCCGGCCGGGCTGCCACAGCAGGTAGAGCGCGAGGGCGACCGCGAAGAGCCCGAAGAACACGTCGAGGAACTGGTAGGTGAAGTCGAGCCATTCGCGACTCGCTCGCGACGGATTCAGGGCGACGGTCTGGTCACCGAGCGCGCGCTCCTCCGTGAGCTTCGCGACGAGGGAGACGATCGAGTACACGGCGGATGCCCCGAGCGAGAGTCCGAGGACGATCACGATCTCGAGTCGCAGGCGCCTCGCAGTCGACATGCGGTAATCCTCGCATGTTGCAGTGCAACGCAAGAATCCTGCGTGCACTCTGCGGAATCCGCGCGGTCGCGGAGTCGCAACATTGCGCGTCGGTAACGGTTTCCCCGAGAGTTTGCTTCCCGGGTACCCGCTTCATAGTCTCGATCTACTAGCGATCCAACGCGGCCAGAAGCCGTGCTGTCGACGCACATCTCACAGGAGGAACATTGAAGATCAAGAGAATTGGCGCAGTCGCCATTGCTCTTGCAGCTGCGGGAGCCCTCACGCTCTCGGGTTGCACCAGCGGCGACACGGGGGCGACCGGCGAGGCCGGCAGCTCGACGGCTGTCATCACTGCCAACGGTTCGGAGCCGCAGAACCCGCTGGTCCCGACGAACACCAACGAGACCGGTGGCGGCAAGATCCTCGACGCGATCTTCGCGGGCCTGATCTACTACGACGCCGACGGCTCTCCCATCAACGACGTTGCCGAGTCGATCGAAACCGACGACGCGCAGCACTACACGATCAAGCTCAAGGCCGACCAGACCTTCTCGAACGGCGAGCCGGTCACGGCGAACTCGTTCGTCGACGCCTGGAACTACGGCGCGCTCCTCTCGAACGAGCAGCTCTCGAGCTACTTCTTCGAGTCGATCGAGGGCTTCAGCTACGACGAGGACTCGGAGCTCACGGGCCTCGAGGTCGTCGATGACACGACCTTCACGGTCGCGCTGAAGCAGCCCGAGTCCGACTTCCCGCTGCGCCTCGGCTACTCGGCGTTCTACCCGCTGCCCGAGTCCGCGTTCGAGGACATGGCCGCGTTCGGTGCGAACCCGATCGGCAACGGCCCGTACATGCTCGACGGCGAAGACGCCTGGAAGCACAACGAGAAGATCGACCTCGTCGTGAACCCCGACTACGACGGCCCGCGCAAGGCCCAGAACGGTGGACTCGACATCATCTTCTACGCCACGCAGGAAGCGGCGTACGCCGACCTCCAGGGTGGCAACCTCGACATCCTCGACGCCATTCCCGAGGGTGCGCTCGGCTCCTACGAAGACGAGTTCGGCGACCGCTCGGTCAACCAGGCGGCGGCGATCTTCCAGTCGTTCACGATCCCCGAGCGCCTCGCGCACTGGGCAGGCGAAGAGGGCAAGCTCCGTCGCGCCGCCTTCTCGAAGGCGATCAACCGTGAAGAGATCACCGACGTGATCTTCTCGGGCACCCGCACCCCGGCGCACGACTTCACGTCACCGGTCATCGACGGGTACTCGGAAGACATCCCCGGCTCCGAGGTGCTCGAGTTCGACGCCGAGGGCGCGAAGGAACTGTGGGCTCAGGCCGACGCCATCTCGCCGTGGACCGGCACCTTCCAGATCGCCTACAACGCCGACGGCGGCCACCAGGGCTGGGTCGACGCGGTGACGAACCAGCTGAAGAACAACCTCGGCATCGACGCATCGGGTGCTCCGTACCCGACGTTCGCTGAAATGCGCACGGCCATCACCGACCGCACCATCCAGACCGCGGCCCGCTCGGGTTGGCAGGCCGACTACCCGGCCCTGTTCAACTTCCTCGGTCCGATCTACGGCACGGGTGCTGGTTCGAACGACGGCGACTACTCGAACCCCGAGTTCGACGCCCTCCTCAAGGAAGGTCTCGCCGAGACCGACCTCGACGCCGCGAACGAGAAGTTCCAGCAGGCTCAGGAGATCCTCTTCCAGGACCTCCCCGCGATCCCGCTGTGGTACTCCACCGTCAACGGCGCCTGGAGCGAGAACGTCGAAAACGTCGCGTACGGCTGGAACTCGGTGCCCCTGTACTTCCAGGTCACCAAGAGCGAGTAATTCTCGATCAAGGGCGACTCGGGGTTAGAATCTGAGTCGCCCGTGGGGCGGCAGCCGACATGGCTGCCGCC
>DASSBT010000080.1:0-2513 GCA_035698465.1 Agromyces sp.
TGCCGGGCGGACGGCCTCGGCCTGTGGTCCCTTCGAGCCCGTTCCGACCTCGAAGACGACCTGCTGGCCTTCTTCGAGCACCTTGTACCCCGTCATGTCGATGGCGGAGTAGTGGACGAAGACGTCCTGGCCGCCATCGACCGTGATGAACCCGTATCCTTTTTCAGCGTTGAACCACTTGACGGTTCCGTTCGCCATGCGTTGCTCCCATGTTGCCGTGGATCGATCAGCACGTGCCTGTCGCCTGTACCGGGCCCCTCGTTTCGTTCCGACGAGCACCGGGTGCGGCACCGGGCGTTCACACGGAGAGAGCGACCACGTCCTACATAACAACGCCGCGATACCGCGGCACAAGGGTATCGACGCAAGGAAATGTCGCAGAATGGCAACGATTCGGCGTGATCAGCCCCCGGTGGCCGCCGCGTAGTCGGATCCGAGCACGAGCACGAGCGGCGTGCCGATCTGGGCGAACTGCTCCGAGAGTCGCACGTCAGCCTCTGGGATGGCCTGGGCGACGCCGCGCGCCGCGCCCTCGAGGTCGGCCGTCGCGTAGTAGACCACGGTTTCGGTGAGGTCGTTCTCACTCGCATTCGCGGTGGTGCCGACGGGGATACCGCCTGCGGTGAGCGATTCTGCGGCCCGCGCCGCGAGGCCGGTCGTGGTGGTGCCGTTCAGCACCGTGACGGGGACGTCGGGTGCCACGGTCGGCGGCGCCGTGACGACCGGCGTCGGCGCGGGTGTCTGCGCCGCACCGGGATCGCCGAAGTTCAGGCGATCGTTGAAGATGACGACCCCGCCGATGCCGACCGCCACGAGCACCACGGTGGCAAGGGCCGCCCACCCGAACGCGACCCATCTGGCACCCCGGCGCGCGGGTGCGCGGTGCGCACCGACCCGCTCGATGCCATGCGGGATGGAGTCGAATCGATCACGGGGGAACTGCTGCGTCATAGGTCCAGTCGTCAGGTCGGGGCCGCGCTCAGTCGAGTGCTCGGCCGATCGGGAGCGTGCGGTGCGCGCGCGTCGCCGCGCGTGCATCGCGCATCCGCTGCAGGCGCTTGACGAGCATCGGATCGTGTCGGAGCGCGGCGGGCGAATCGATGAGCTCGCCGAGGATCCGATAGTACCGGGCGGCCGAGATCCCGAACTCCTCGCGGATCGCCTCGGCCTTCAACCCCGCCTGCTGCCAGGCGCGGGCCTCGAACGCGAGCACGCGAACCGAGCGTTCGTCGAGGTCCGCCCCAGCGTCGCCGCGGGCGGGCATCGGCTCCACGCTCATGTTCCTCCCGTCGTGCGGCGGATCCCCGCCATGCAGCACATCCTAGGGACATCCGCCCGTGAGGCAGCCGAGCGACGACGGCGTGTGCACGCGCGTGGAACACGCGGCATCCGTCATGCGTTGCAATGTGTACAGGAACACCTGCGACGATGGTCGATGCAGCATCGTCGCAGCCGATCGGAAGGAGCGCCCATGGCGTACCGCGTGAACAAGACCGACGAGGAGTGGCGCACCGAGCTCGGCGACGAGCAGTACGCGGTGCTCCGCGAGGCCGCGACCGAGCGCCCGTGGAGCGGCGAACTCCTCGACGAGGAGCGCGCAGGTGTCTACACCTGCGCCGCCTGCGGGGCCGAGTTGTTCAAGAGCGGCACGAAGTTCGAGTCGGGCTGCGGCTGGCCGAGCTTCTACGAGTCGGTACGCCCCGAGGCGGTCGAACTGCTCGAAGACGCCTCCCTCGGCATGGTGCGCACCGAGGTGCGCTGCGCGAGTTGCGGCTCCCACCTGGGGCACGTCTTCCCCGACGGCTTCGGCACCCCGACCGGCGACCGTTATTGCATGAACTCCCTCTCGCTCGACTTCAGCCCGGAGTCCTGAGGCGTGGCGTCCGCCCTGGCGGCGGCGCTCGCGAGGCGGTCGTCCTCGAAGGTGACGGATGCCGCGCCCGATGACGATGCCCTCATGGCACTGCTCGAGGGAGCCGCCCGCGTCGCCGATCACGCGTCACTGCGGCCCTGGCGTCTCATCGCGCTGCGCGGCGCGGCGCGGGAACGACTCGGTCGAGCTCTCGTGGAGGCTGCCGGGGTGCAGGGCGAGTCAGCACTGAAGCTCGCCCGCAAGCCCCTGCGCGCGCCCCTTCTGCTCGCGATCGTCGCGGTCACGACCCCCGGGCACCCGAAGGTGCCCGAGTGGGAGCAGGATGCGTCGGCGGCCGGAGTCGCGCACCTGCTCAGCCTGCTGCTCGACGAAGCCGGGTGGGGAGTGATGTGGCGAACGGGCCCGCACACGCGGCATCCGATCGTCTCCGAGATGCACGGGCTGGGCCCGAACGAACACCTGCTCGGCTGGCTCTACGTCGGCGGCGTGCCCGCCGTCGGCCGAGGTGAGCGTCGCACCGAGCGCATCGCTGCGACGCGGCTGACCTCGCTCGACTGAGGTTCACCACAGTCGAGCGAGGCTCTGCTGAGAGCCGGCTATGGTGTCTGGTTTCAGGACATCGGCGACACCTGTGTCGGGA
>DASSBT010000081.1:0-3365 GCA_035698465.1 Agromyces sp.
CATGACCGAGAGTTCGCCGATCGTGCCGTCGACGACGGTCGTCGCGGCGGCCATCTCGGAGCTCCATTCCGGCGACCCGTCGGCCGTCACGCCCGCGAAGTACTCGTAGGCCGAGGCATCCTCGACTGCCTCCACCATCGCCGGTACTCGCATCAGCTGCACTCCGCCGAAACGGCCGGCCGGAATCGACCAGAAGTAGACGTACTCGACCCCCGCCTCGATGACGTTTGCAGTGGCGACCTGGATGAAGTTCGAGTCGCCAGGCCATCGCGGTTCGTCGAGCGCCGTCCACGTTCGCCCCTCGTCGGTCGACTTCGCGAAGCCCGCATAGTTGGCGTCCCATGCCCCCGGTTCGCCCCAGAACTTCACTGACATGTACGAGAGGTACAGGGTGTCGTCGACCGCGAACCCATACGTCGGGATCTTCGTCACCTCGCCCGTGCCGTCGTTCGCGTCGTGCTCGCCCTCGACCAGCGCGGCGGCCAGACCGATACCGTCGATCGGCGCCCATCCATCGAACGTGATGCCGTCGCGAGGGTCGTCATCGGTCGTCCAGGCTGAAACGTTCGAACGCCACATGCCGCCTTGACCGCCATACGAATCGGCGGCGCGTTCGCCGAACGTGTCGCCGAACAGGAAGAACGTCGTGTCGCCGAGGTTCACCATCGAGCCGAGGTCCGTGCCGGCCACTCCGACCGCCTCGGTGTCGTTGATCGCGTCGGGGCCGGTGAGCTTCGCGATCTCGGTGAGATCTCGCACTCCGTCCAGCACGAACGGCTTGTCAGGTTCGGGATCGACGGCAGGCGGGCTCAATGGGCCGCCCCCCGCCACCTGCCCGGTGCAGGCACAGAGTGCGAGAGCTGCGGATGCCGCGGCCGCCGCCACCTGCAGAGTTCGTGTGATCCGGGCACGGCGCATGATCCTCCTCGATCGTCACCGTCACCCTACTGAGAACCGACCGAATCCGAAATCGATTTCAGTGATTCGCCGCGATCGAGCCGCACGTGCAGCGCGTCAGATCTTGATCGGGAACGTCAGCATGAGCACCAGCCCGCCGACCGCGAACAGGCCGGCAACGACGAGCAGGACGCGTCGCACCCACTGGGCGACGTCGCGCTGCGACATCGCCGTGAGGAACAGCACGAGCGCGAACAAGACGGTCAGCAGTGAATAGTTGTCACCGCGCTGGTTGTTCACCAGGGCGGCGTCGAATCGCTCGTCGGCCAACGCGTTGAACTTCGCCGCCTCCGACGTGCCCGGCGGAACGTACTCGCTACGCGCGAACGGCCCACGCTCGACCCGCCCGTCGGCCGTCCACGCTTCGAACGCCGTTGCGAACGCCGGCGAGAAGCGCTCCTCGATGTACCCCGCGAGTTGCGCGTCGCCCTGGTCGGTGGCGAGCACCCACTGCGCCCAGATGGCGAGGTCGTTCGACTGCGCGTCTCGTGCCTGGCTCGCCCAGTCGGTTGCCGTCACCCGGGCGCCCGACGCCTCACTGAACGCGATCGACATCTCGCCGCCCCACTTCGACGACTGGAACCCGCACCACGCCGTCAGCACCGCGATCGCGGCGAGGAGGAAGACGGCGGTGGCATCGAGCACGCGACGCTGACGGGAAGGCACCCCCGTCGTCGCGACGGCCCCTTCGTTCCTCGGCTCATCCACGTCGGTCATTTCGCCCCGCTCTCCCCGCTGAGTCGACGCAGATTCGTTCCACCCGGGTCAGGCTCCAGCAGGAGGCTCCGCACGAGCAGCGTCAACGGGATGCAGAGGATCGCGCCGATCGGCCCGATCACGAGGGTCCAGAACACGACCGAGAAGAACGTGAGCGTCAGGCTCAAGCCGACCGCGTCGCTGATGAACTTCGGCTGCACGAGCACCTGGAGCACGACATTGATGGCGCTGTACGCGAGGATCACGACGAGGGCGAGCGGCCATCCGCCCACGACGAGCGCGAGCACCGTCGGCGGAATCAGGCCGATCACGAAGCCGATGTTCGGGATGAAGTTCGTGACGAAGGCGAGAATGGCCCACACCACTGGAATCGGCACTCCGAGCGCCCAGAGCAGCAGGCCGTCGAGCACCGCCACGATGAGCCCGAACGACGCGTTCACCACGTAGTACCGACGAACACTGGTGAAGTACCGTGCCGCGATCCCACCGGCCGCACCCGCGAACGCCCCGCCCCGCCGCTCGAACCGTGCCGCGTCGACCGCCATGAAGATCACGTAGGCGAGCACGAAGAAGAACGCGGTCGCGGCCCCGAACACCGCGTCGGCCACGCCGGCGGCGAATCCGACGAGCGCCTCGGGGTCGAGGGCACCCGCCGCGGATTCCGCGCTGTCGACGCTGATGCCGAGTCCGGCGAGCCAGTCGGCGACGGCGAGCGCCGTCTGCGTCAGTTCATCGGCATAGTCGGGCAGCATCGCGATGAACTGGGCGGATGCCACGACGAGCAGCGTCGCGAGCGCGGCGAGGATCGCATAGCTCAGGGCCACCACCACGGTCGACGCGAGCCACGTCGGCCAGCCCCGCCGCTCGAGCGGCTGCCGCACGGGATTCGCGATGATCACCACGACCGCGGCCACCGCGGCGGGGGCGAGGATGTCGCGGGCGAACCAGATGCCGACGAACACGATCACCGCGGCCGCGAGGGTCAGCAGCGTGCGGGTTCCCCATGCGGGGTGGCGCGGGGCCGCGGCATCCGATGCACTCATCTCCTAGAAGCTCCCGATGCCCTTGCCGATCACGACCACGCCGATCACGAGCAGCAGCACCGCCATCACGGTCGCATTGTTGTGCACGAGCCAACCGCGCAGCGCCTCGAGCGGCGCGGCCATTCGGGCGGATGCCACGAGGTAGGCGATCACCGGGATCACCACCGAGCACGCGGCGATCAGCACGAAGATCACGATCACGAGGGTGGTCTCGCCGACGGTGAGCCCACCCGAGCCGATGATGACGCCCGCGCCGATCGCCATGAGCAGGTTCTTCGGGTTCACCGCGGAGAGCAGGAACCCGAGCACGAACCCGCGGCCGGCCGTCATGGTGTCGATCGCGGCCATCCACTTCGGCAGTGCCGCCGCCTCACCCGGCTTCGGCCGCCCGCGCCATTGCCTCAGGGCCAGGAAGAGCAGGGCCACGCCGAGCAGGATCTTGATCCAGCCCGCGATCGGCTTCGAGGCGTCTGGATCCTGCTCGGGGATGATCGAGGCCAGCAGCGTGAACACGATGACCGCGATCACGATGCCGAGCACCCAGCCGAGCATGAATCCGACGCTCGTGCCTTTCGCCTTCGGCGACAACAACATGAGAATGGCGGCGATGATCGGTATCGGGCTGATCGCGATCCCGAGTGCGAGCGG
>DASSBT010000082.1:0-4838 GCA_035698465.1 Agromyces sp.
GAGAGCCTTCGAAGTACGGGCGGTAGGTTCGGATCGCGTCCTGCGAGCGCTTGGCGATGAACGTGTGACCGCCGAGCCCGACGATCGCCTGCTCCGGCGTGCCGTGCCCGTAGTGCGCGTAGCGGCGGCGGTAGAGGTCCACGAGCGGCTTGAAGTGGAAGTTCGGGGCCAGGATGTTGTTGGCGAAGTAGCCGTTCCCGTAGTACGCCGCCTGCTCGGCGATCTCGGGCGTGCGGATCGCGCCGTGCCAGACGAACGGCGGAACGTCGTCGAGCGGCCGCGGGATCGACGTGAAGCCCTGCAGCGGCGTGCGGAACTGGCCTGACCAGTCCACGACATCTTCGCGCCAGAGGCGGTGCAGTAGCTCGTAGTTCTCGAGGGCCAGCGGCAGGCCCTGCCGGATGTCCTGGCCGAACCACGGGTAGACCGGGCCGGTGTTGCCGCGGCCGAGCATGAGGTCGACACGGCCGTTGGACACGTGCTGGAGCATCGCGTAGTCCTCGGCGAGCTTCACCGGGTCGTTGGTGGTGATGAGCGTGGTCGCCGTCGAGAGCTGCAGCGTCGAGGTCTGCGCCGCGATGTAGGCGAGCGTCGTCGTGGGTGAGGACGACCAGAATGGCGGGTTGTGGTGCTCGCCGATGGCGAAGACGTCGAGCCCGACCTCCTCAGCGTGCTTCGCGATGGCCAGTGTGCCCGTGATGCGCTCGTGCTCGCTCGGGGTGCGACCCGTAGTCGGGTCCTGGGTGATGTCGCTGACGGTGAAGATACCGAACTGCATTTCGCCCTCCTGGGCTGTGAGATCTCGTCCATGCGTTTGCATGCAATTACCCGAACGGATGCCGCGCCCAGACTATTCCCGCCAGTTCCACTCGTGCGCACACGAAAGCGGGGGTGCCGATCAGGCACCCCCGCCTCCGTTCCCAGTGGGTCGACTCGAACTCAGCCGACGTCGCCGTGCGAATGGCCGCCGTCGCTGCCGACGGTGCCCTTCGGCCCTGCCGGGACAGGGAGCGAAAGGCCACCCGGGATGTTCTTGCCGACCACGCCGTTCACCGACTCCGTGGAGTAGGAGTAGGCGAGCACGGCGAGCGCGATCGCGTCGATGTTCACATCGAGCGCGTGCATGTTGACGTTGTCGATGTCGTCGCACGCCTGGTGGTAGCACGGGTCGTAGGACTCACCCGCGGTGCCGCCCCAGATCGATTCCTGCTGTTCGGTCTTGACGACCTCAGCGCCCGTGAACAGGCCACCTGCGGGGATGCCCTCGAGGATGAACGCCTCGTAGTCGCTGCGTCCACTGAACTCGGCATCGTCATACGGCTCGCCCACGCTCGTGAAGTAGCTCTCGAAGAGGTCCTCGATCTGCACCGAGCCCTCGGGAACCGTCACGGGTGCCGGGAACTGCGACTCGTCACCGTCGTAGATCATGAAGATGTAGTTCGGCGAGGCGACCATGTCGAAGTTCAGGTACAGCGCGATGCGGTCCTTCTCGGCCTCGGAAAGGCCGTCCACATACGCCTGCGACCCGATCAGGCCGCTCTCCTCCGCACCCCAGAAAGCGAGACGCACGGTGTTCTCGGGCTTGAGCTTCGACAGGTTCTGCGCGATCTCGAGGAGCGACGCCGAACCGCTGCCGTTGTCGTTGATTCCCGGGCCCGCCTGCACCGAGTCGAGGTGCGCACCGGCCATCACGACGTTGTCGACGTTCTTGCCGGGGAGCTCCGCGATGACGTTCTCCTGCGGCCGCTGCTCAGGCATGGGCACGAAGACGTGCGCCTCAGAACCCGGTTGCGACAGCGCAACACCCTGTTCGTAGCTCGCTCCGACCACGGGGATGCCGACGACGTCATTGCCGCCCAGCGTCCCGATGATCAGGTCCATGCGCGCATCGCTGTCTTCGTTGCCCTGATTGAAGATGATCACGCCCGCGGCACCTGCGGCCTCCGCGTTGATGGCCTTGTCGGCGAACGCGCAGGAACCGCGCTGAATGAGCGCGATGTTCCCCGCCGGGAAAGCGGCGAAGTCCGCGGCTTCACAGCCACTGGTCGACGTGTTGCCGAGGCCGAGTTGCAGGTCGACACCTGTCACATCAGCGGTGACGTCGCCCGGTCCGCTTCCGGTGAACGGTCCGGTCTCGTACGTTGCCTGGATCGGCGCGGTCTGCTCGAGCGTCGATGGGCCGACGAACGTGTAGTCGAACGTATCGGTCGTGACGTTCCACCCCGCGGCCTCGAGGGTCTCGACGACGTAGTCGACACTGGCCTCGTAGCCTGGGAGCCCGGCAGCGCGGTTGCCGTCGTTCTCGTCGGCGATCTGCTGGAACGCCTGGAGGTGCTCCATCGCCCCGTCGGCGTCGACGCATTCGAGCAACTTCTGAACGGTGTTGTTGTTTCGGTTGTCGCATGATTGCGATCCCGGCGCAGCGAAGGCCGCCCCCGCCGGAACGAGCGCCAGAGCCGCGACGGTCGCGGTAGCGACCCCCACCACCTTGGCGCGCCTGGTCAGTGTTGCAGATGACTTCATCGTCTTCCCTTCACTCGGCACCCCAGTTCGGGTGCCACATTGAGGGAGAGCATAGGTGCATCCCGCCCGCCTGAACAGCCCTTGCACGATCTCGGCGTGGTGTGCAGCTCTCGTGCGCGACGTCGATGGCTAGACTTCCCCGTGATGGGCAGCATTTCGGTGATCGTCCCGAGCTACAACGACGCGTCGTTCGTCGCAGCGTGCCTCGATGCGCTCGCGGTGCAGACTCACCCTGCCGACGAGGTCATCGTCGTCGACAACGGGTCGAGCGATGACACGGCAGACGTGGCCCTCGCACATGGCGCGCGCCTGGTGACGCAGCCGCTGCGCGGCATCTGGCCCGCGACCGCGGCGGGCTTCGACGCGGCATCCGGCGACGTGCTCGCGCGCCTCGATGCGGACTCGGTGCCCGGGCCCGGATGGGTCGCCGAGATCGAGCACCGGATGTCGCGGCCCGACCGTCCGACGGTGATCACGGGTTCCGGGATCTTCTACGGCGGCCGCCCGATCATCCGATGGATCGCCCGCAATCTCTACATCGGCGGGTACTTCACCGTGATCGGCCTCCTGCTCGGGCATCCGCCGGTGTTCGGTTCGAACTATGCGATGCGGCGCGACGCATGGCTCGAGTTGCGCGAGCTGGTGCTCCGCGATCGCGCAGACGTGCACGATGACCTCGACCTCTCGTGGTGGATCCAGCCCGGCATGACCGTGGTCCGAGACGACCGATTGCTCGTCGGTGTCTCTGCACGGCCGTTCGACAGCCTCGAGGGGCTCTGGCGACGGGTGCGCATCGCGTTCCACACCCTCGCCATCGAGTTCCGGGCCTGGCCGCCGGGTGAACGCCGGGCCGCCCATCGCCGCGCGCGCGAGCACGCCCGTGCCCCCGTTGCGTTCGACCTCGAACCTGATAGCGACCTCGACGCCGAGGGCGAGGAGCCGCTGCCGGCGTGACCGCCATGCGGCATCCGGCGCCTACGCCTCTGGCGTTCGCGGAGTGCGGTCCGTCTGCGCGAAGAGCGCGGACATGTCGCGTACGAGTTGGTGCGGCGTGGTCTCGCAGGGGCTGTGCCCGGTCGGGTAGACGACGAAGCGCGCCCCGATCTCGCGGGCGAATCGCTCGTGCAGTTCGCGTGGCCAGAGGTCGTGCTCGCCGACGGCGACGAGTTTCGGCACGGATGACGCGACGAGGCCCGTGCGAAGGTCGGGCGTCTGCATCATCAGGCCGATGATGTCGTCGATACTCTCGCGTCGGGTGCGTGCGAAGCGCTCGCGCACGAACGCAATGCGGCCGGGCGGCACACGGTTCAGGTTCTTGCGGATACCCCACAGCATGAGCGCGGCGGCCTGGCGGGGCGACGTGAATCCGCTGAGCTGGCCGATGCGCTTGATACCGCGGAACGCCTGCCCCGATTCGGGCGGAGCGCTCAAGAGGGTGAGGCTCGCGAACCGGTCGGGGCGCTCGAGGAGCGCGAGGCCGGCGATCGTTCCGGCGAAGCTGTAGCCGAGCACGTGCGCGCGGGCCGCGCCGTCGTCGAGCACGGCCATGAGGTCGTCGAGGAAGAGCCGTTCGTCGTAGCGGGTTCGGGGCGGGGTGAGGTTCCACGGGCCGGCGTCGGCGGACTCGTACTGGCCGGCGAGGTCGAACGACTCGACCCGGTAACCGGCTGCCGCGAACAGCGGCATCATCAGCACGAAGTCCTCTTTCGACCCGGTGGCGCCGGGCACGAGCACGACACGCGGCCCCGTTGCCGGTCCGAGCGCGACCCGGGCCAGCTCACCACTCGGCGCGGCGAAGCGCGAGAACTCGGTACCGCGCGGGAACGCCCGCCAGTCGAGGTCGGGGATCGACTCATCGAGGAAGCGCGCGTCATCGCCATCGCCGGGGATCGGGCGCGACGACGTCGCCGCGGGTGCGTCAGCGCGCCGCCGGAACGAACCGAGCTTCCCTCCGAATTCGACCACGGCACTCACGATACCCGGCCCTTCACAGCCTGCCCACAGCCAACGCCGGAGGCGTGCTCAGCGGGCCGTCATAGGGTGGAGTCATGGCTACCGTGGCGCTGACCCTTGAGAACTTCGAGCAGACCATTCTCGAAGGCGGAACCGTCTTCGTGGATTTCTGGGCCGGCTGGTGCGGCCCGTGCCTTCAGTTCGCCCCGAACTACGAAGCCGCGTCCGAGGCGAATCCCGACTTCGTCTTCGCGAAGGTCGACACCGAAGACCAGCAGCAGCTCGCCGCGGCGATGAACATCACCTCGATCCCCACGATCATGGCGTTCAAGGAGGGCATCGGCGTGTTCGCGCAGGCCGGC
>DASSBT010000083.1:0-6463 GCA_035698465.1 Agromyces sp.
GGTGTCGGCAATGTTCGATCGGGTCGCTGCCCGGTACGACCGCACGAACAACGTGCTCTCGGTCGGCAACGCGCCGCTCTGGCGGGTCGCGACCACTCGCGCCGTCGCGCCGAAGCCGGGGGAGCGCATCCTCGACGTCGCCGCCGGCACCGGCACCTCCAGTGCGAGCCTCGCGAAGTCGGGGGCATCCGTCGTCGCCGCCGACTTCTCGCCCGGCATGATCGAGGTCGGCCGCAGGCAGCAGGCCGGAGTCGCGAACCTCGTCTTCGTCGAAGCGGATGCCACGAAGCTGCCGTTCGGCGACGACGAATTCGATGCCGTCACCATCTCGTTCGGCCTGCGCAACGTGAACGAGCCGAAGCGGGCGCTCGCCGAGTTCCTCCGCGTGACCAAGCCGGGCGGGCGGCTCGTCGTGTGCGAGTTCTCGCATCCGCCGACCCCGTTCGTGCGCTTCGGCTACCACGCGTACCAGCGTTACGTGATGCCCTCGCTCGTGAAGCTCTCGAGCTCGAACGACACCGCCTACGAGTACCTGAACGAGTCGATCGAGGCGTGGCCCGACCAGCCCACGCTCGCGGCGTGGCTGCGCGAGACCGGCTGGATCGAGGTCGCGTGGCGCAATCTCACGATGGGCGTCGTGGCACTGCACCGCGGACACAAGCCCGCTACCCCGCCGGTCGAGTAGCGCGCAGCCCTTACCCCGCCGGTCGAGTGCGCCGGCAGTTACCCCGCCGGTCGAGTAGCGCGCGCAGCGCGCGTATCGAGACCCTGTCCGAGCCCGGTCTCGATAGCCGTGCCGCTTCGCGGCGCGCCACTCGCCTGCCGGCCTGGCCGACGCAGGAGCCGCATGGCGTTCACGATCACGATGAGCACGGATGCCTCGTGCACCAGCATCCCGATCGCCATGGTGACGCCACCGGCGAAGACGCCGGCGAGCAGCACGACCACGGTGATCAGCGCGATCGCGATGTTCTGGCGCATGGCGCCCACCGTGCGGCGGGCCAGGCTCACGGCCTGCGGGAGCTTCAGGAGGTCGTCCTTCATGAGCGCGATGTCCGCGGTCTCGATGGCGACTCCGGTGCCGGCGACGCCCATGGCCACACCGATGTCGGCGGTGGCGAGGGCTGGCGCATCGTTCACACCGTCTCCGACCATCGCGACCGTGTGACCCGCGGCCTGGAGCCGTTCGACGACCTCGAGCTTGTCTTCCGGCAGGAGCTGGGCGTGAACCTCGTCGACTCCCACCTCGGCGGCGACGTTCTCGGCGACGCGCCGGGTGTCACCGGTGAGCATGACGACCTTCTTCACGCCGACCTCGTGGAGGCGGGCGATCATCTCCTTCGCGTCGGTGCGGATCCGGTCGGCGACGGCGACGACGCCGATCACGCGGCCGTCGAGGGCGACGACCATGGGCGTGCCCCCGAGCTCGGCGAGCCGGTCGGCCTCGGCGCTGGCGGCATCCGTGTCGGTGATGCCCTCGGTGACCATCAGGGGCAGGTTGCCCACGGCGACGCGGTGGCCGTCGACGGTCGCGACGACGCCCTTGCCGGTGACCGGTTCGGTGTGCTCGGGCAACCCGACGACGTCGAGGTTCTCGGCCCGGGCCGCGTCGACGATGGGGCGGGCGAGCGGGTGCTCGGATCCGGCCTCGGCGCGGGCGGCCCAGGTCAGGACCTCGTCGCGGCTGAACCGCTCGTCGAGCGCGGTGACGTCGGTGAGCTGCGGCCTGCCCTCGGTGAGCGTTCCGGTCTTGTCGAGCGCGACGGCGTCGATCCTCGCCGAGGTCTCGAGGAACTCGCCGCCCTTGATGAGGATGCCGTCTTTCGCGCCCCGCCCGATGCCGGCGACGATCGCGACCGGGATCGAGATGACCAGCGCCCCGGGGCATCCGATCACGAGCAGGGTCAGCGCGAGCACCACGTCGCCGCTGATCAGGCCGGCGGCCAAGGCGAGCAGGATGATCCCCGGGGTGTACCAGGTGGAGAAGCGCTCCATGAAGGTCTGCGTCTTCGCCTTGGCGTCCTGGGCCTCCTCGACACGGTGGATGATCCGGGCGAGCGTGGTGTCGGAGCCGACGCCGGTGGCGCGCACTTGGAGGAACCCGCCGTTCGAGACGGTGCCGGCGTAGACCTGATCGCCCTCGGTCTTCTCGACCGGGATGGACTCACCGGTGATGGATGCCTCGTCGAGCGCGCCGGTGCCGCCGATCACGACGCCGTCGACGGGAACCCTGGCCCCGTTCTTGACGAGCACGGTTTCGCCGGTCTCGACCTGGGCGGCGGGGATCTCGACCTGCTCGCCGTCGCGCATCACGATGGCGACATCGGGGGCGACGGCGACGAGCTCGGCGAGGGCCGAGCGGGTCCGGTTCATCGTCGCGGCCTCGAGGGCGTGACCGATGGCGAACAGGAACGTGACGGCGGCCGCCTCCCAGAACTGGCCGATGATGACGGCTCCGATCGCGGCGACGGAGACCAGCAGATCGATGGCGACGACCCGGGCGACCGCAGCGCGAACGGCCTTGACGAGGATCGGGATGCCGGCGACCGCCGCCGCCGCGATCATGAAGACGTCTGAGGCGATGAGCAGGCCGGATGCCTCGGCCGGCATGCTCGCCTCGGCGTGGCCGCCCGCGAACGGGTTCACGCCTGCCGCAAAGGACACGACCACGGCGACGAGGATGAGCGCACCCGAGGCGATGGGAACGGCCCAGCGGCTGCCGGGCCAGCGGTTGGCGATGTTCACGGACGGAACCTTTCAGACGCAGTGGATCGTGGTGGCGGACGGTCAGAACGCGGAGAGGGTGGCGCGGTAGCCCGCCTTGGCGATCGCGGCGATGATGTCGTCGGTCGCCGCGATGGCGGGGTCGTGGTCGACCTCGACGCGGGAGGACGCGAACTTGACCGAGACGTCCTTCACGCCGTCGAGGCGGCCGACCTGCTTCTCGATCTTCGCGACGCACGATGGGCAGCTGAAGCCCTCGGCGCGGAAGGTGGAGTGAACGGTGGTTCCGGCGGCTGCGGTGGTCACGATGTCGATCCCTTCTCTACTCGACCCCTGATGAGGGGCGGTATTCCGAGGGCCTGTCCCTCGGGTCGACTTCAACCTACGGAGTTCGGCGACGTCGAACCATGACGGCCGTCAATCAACGGCGACCTCGTCGAATCCCGGTCGGGGAATGTCCGGATGGCGCCAGAGGTTGTCGGTAGCAGAGCGGGGATCAGCCGTTGGGAGGCGATGTGGCGAACAGCATTGCGAGCAGCATCGAAGGTCGGCGCCGCATTCCGCTGCGTGAGATCACCCTGCCGCACACGTGCCCGCGCCCCGTACGAATGCGAGTGCTTGCCCGCGCACCGTATTTCACTGAGCTGTCAGAAGCCGAGCTCGACGCCATCGACCGGCGAATGCGGGCGATCTCATGGCCGGCCGGGAGCCAGTTGTACCAGGCAGGCCAGCCGGCCGATGCGCTCTACGTCGTGGCCGAGGGCCGCGTGAAGATCTCCCAGACCACCGCCGCCGGCACCGAGACGGTCACCGACATCCTGGTTCCGGGTGAGCTGTTCGGGGCGATGAGCACCATCGGCGAGCCGTACCACCTGCAGTCCGCCGCCGCCCTGGTCGGCTCCTGCACCCTTCGCATCGAACAGGACGACTTCCGCGAGGTCCTCGCCGAGGACCCGAGGATCGGCCTGCGAGTCCTCGACGACGTGGCGGGCCGGCTCGCCCGGGCACACTCCGACATCGGCGGGCAGACCACCGACACGGTTCCGCAGCGGGTCGCGACCGCGCTGCTGCGCCTGGCCGAAAAGCTCGGCGAGGACCGCGGCGCCGAGGGCGTCCTGCTCGATGTCCCGCTCTCGCGCGCCGATCTCGCCGGGCTCGCCCGATCGACCCCCGAGTCGGTCTCACGGGTCATGAGCCGGTGGAAGAGCGAGGGCGTCATCGACTCGGGCCGCCGATGGACGGCCCTGCTCGACCGGGAGCGACTCGAGGCCGAGGCCGCCGGTGAGCAGTCGGTCGAGTAGTGCCCGGCGCAGCCGGACGCGTATCGAGACCCTCGCACCAGATCTCGATACGCGTCGGCCTCCGGCCGTCGCTACTCGACCAGCGGGGGTCGGTAGGCTGGTCAGCGTGAAACCGAGCCACCCGGTCGCCCGTCGCGGCTCCGCGCTCGCCGCGAACCTCGGCCTGAGCGAACGCGTGTTCGCGTCATCCGCCGACCGGGCGATGGCGACCGCAATCGATGCCGGCATCGAGCGGGTCGAGGCCGGACTGATTCGCGAGGTGAGCTTCGCCGATTCGATCGCGGATGTCTCGACGCGCTACCTGCTTCAGGCCGGCGGCAAGCGGGTGCGTCCGATGTTGACGCTGCTCACTGCACAGCTCGGCGCGGGCATCACCGACGACGTCGTGACGGCGGCCCAGGCGATCGAGATCACCCACCTCGGCTCGCTCTACCACGACGACGTGATGGATGACTCCGACCGCCGCCGTGGGGTGCCCAGCGCACAGACCGTGTGGGGCAACTCGGTCGCGATCCTCACCGGCGACCTGCTGTTCGCGCGCGCCAGCCAGCTGATGGCGAGCCTCGGCGAGCGCGCCATCCGGTTGCAGGCGAACACGTTCGAACGGCTCGTGCTCGGTCAGCTGCATGAGACGGTCGGTCCGACCGACGGCGAAGACCCGATCGTGCACTACATCCAGGTGCTCGCCGACAAGACCGGCTCACTGATCGCGGCGGCCGCGCAATCGGGCCTGGTGTTCTCGGGCGCCGACCCGGGTTTCGAGGCGCCGATCGTGGAGTTCGGCGAGAAGATCGGCGTGGCGTTCCAGCTCATCGACGACGTGATCGACCTGTCGCCGCAGCCCGAGGAGACCGGCAAGGTTCCGGGCACCGACCTGCGCGCGGGGGTCGTCACGTTGCCGCTGCTGCGGCTCGCCGAGCTCGCGCGCACGGATGCGGCATCCGCTGATCTGCTGAAGCGCATCGAGCGCGACGTGATCGTCGTGACCGACCCGGTCGCGGCCGGCGACCCGTTCGACACGAACACGCTCGCCTCTCGCATCGTGCCGTCGCGTGCGACCGTCGATGCGATCGTCGCCGAACTCCGGGATCACCAAGCTACGCGCGCTACGCTCGCGGAGGCGCACCGCTGGGCGCGCGACGCGGTCGCCGCGCTCGCGCCGCTCCCAGAGGGCGGTGTCAAGAAGGCACTGACCCGCTTCGCCGAGACGATCGTGGAGCGGCAGAGCTGAGCGCCGGGTTGCGCGCCTGGGCGCCTGAGCCGAGTTGAGCGCCTCGCCGAGCAACATGCCGACCGACAGACCTGATGGAGAGACTGCACACGTGACACGGAACAAGCTGCGACTCGCGATCGTGGGCGCCGGGCCCGCGGGCATCTACGCCGCCGACATCCTGCTGAGGGCCGAGCGGAACTTCGACGTCTCGATCGACCTGTTCGATCACCTGCCGGCGCCGTACGGGCTGGTGCGCTACGGCGTCGCGCCCGATCACCCGCGCATCAAGGGCATCATCACCGCGCTGCGCGAGGTGCTCGACCGTGGCGACATCCGCATCTTCGGCAATGTGCGCTTCGGTGCGGACATCACGCTCGAAGACCTGAAGAAGCACTACAACGCCGTGATCTTCGCGACCGGCGCGGTGCGCGATGCGTCGCTCAACCTGCCCGGCACCGAGCTCGACGGGTCGTACGGCGCGGCGGAGTTCGTGAGCTGGTATGACGGCCACCCCGACTTCCGACGCGACTGGCCGCTCGACGCGCGCGAGGTCGCCGTGATCGGAAACGGCAACGTGGCGCTCGATGTCGCGCGCATCCTCTCCAAGCACGTCGAAGACCTGATGCCGACGGAGATCCCGCCGAACGTGGCATCCGGCCTCGCTGCCTCGCCCGTGACCGACGTGCACGTGTTCGGGCGCCGCGGACCGACGTCGGTGAAGTTCACCCCGCTCGAGCTGCGCGAGCTCGGCGAACTGCGCGACGTCGACATGATCCTCTACGACGAGGACTTCGACTACGACGAGGCGGCGCGCGCCGCGGTGTCGGGCAACAAGCAGGTGTTCGTCATCGACAAGGTGCTGAACCAGTGGCGTCAGCGCTCGGTGGGTGAGGCGTCGCGTCGGCTGCACCTGCACTTCTTCGCGAAGCCGCTCGAGATCGTCGACGACGGCACGGGCCGGGTCGGCGCGTTCCGCTGGGAGCGCACGCGGCCCGATGGCGAGGGCGGAGTCGTCGGCACGGGCGAGATCCGCGAGCTGCCGGTGCAGGCCGTGTACCGCGCGGTCGGCTACTTCGGTACGCCGCTGCCGGGCATCCCGTTCGACAAGAAGTTCGGCATCATCCCGAATCACGAGGGCCAGGTGATGATGCGCGACAAGCAGACCGGCGAGGCCCGCCAGATGTACGGCGTCTACGCCACCGGGTGGATCAAGCGCGGGCCGGTC
>DASSBT010000084.1:0-7424 GCA_035698465.1 Agromyces sp.
AGCTCAGCTTCGCGATCGTGCAGGGGCTCGCCCTGATCTGGCTCGTGAACCCCGAGGGAACCCCGACGGGTGACCGGATGGCCGCGGCGGCCGGGCTGCTTGCACGCCAGGATCGAGAGCGAACCACCTCGTCGGTCGAGTAGCGCAGCGCCGAGTCGGTCGAGTAGCGCAGCGTATCGAGACCCGCACGATGGTCTCGATACGCTTCTTCGTCGCTACTCGACCGGCGCGGAGCGCTACGCGACCGCGGTGACGTGGGCGCTACACGCGATGGTCGCGCAGGCTTCGCAGGCGACGAACTCCGCGTCGCATGCGGCATCCGTGCAATTGGTGGTGCGCTTCGTGAGCGCACCGCATCCTGCGCACTCGCCGATCACGGCAGCGTCGTCGCTGAAGTCGATCGAGCCGCGTCCGTCGAAGACGTAAAGCGACCCGTCCCAGAGCCCGTCGTCGCCGAAGCGCTCGCCGTAGCGCACGATGCCGCCCTCGAGCTGGTACACCTCGCCGAATCCGCGGCTCGTCATGAGACTCGAGAGCACCTCGCAGCGGATGCCGCCGGTGCAGTACGTGACCACGGGCCGGTTCTTCAGCTCGTCGAACTCGCCCGAGTCGAGTAACTCGACGAAGTCGCGCGTGGTCTCTGCATCAGGAACGACCGCGCCGCGGAACCGCCCGATCGCCGCCTCGAGCGCGTTGCGTCCGTCGAAGAACACCACCTCGTCGCCGCGTTCGGCCACGAGCTCGTGCACTGCGTCGGGAGTGAGGCGTGTGCCGCCGCCCACCACGCCGGCCTCGTCGACACGCAGTTCGCCGGGGGCGCCGAACGAGACGATCTCGTCGCGTACCTTGACGCTGAGCTTCGGGAAGTCGACGCTGCGGCCGTCGTCGTCGAGGCCGGTGCCCGCGCTCCATTTGAAGTCGATTTCCTTGAACGCAGGGTAATCGCGCGTCTTCCGCACGTATCGCTTCAGCGCCCGCAGTTCGCCGCCGAGGGTGCCGTTCAGGCCGTGCTTCGAGATGAGGATGCGCCCGCGCAGCCCCAGCGAGTCCGCGAGGTCGCGCTGCCACAGCCGCACCCCGTCGGGGTCGGCGAGCGGCGTGAAGACGTAAAAGAGGAGGATCTTGGCAACGGCCACCCCGAGATCCTATGCGGGTGTCGCTGAGCGGATGCTGCGGCATCGGCATCGGCATCGGCCTCGGCCTCGGCCTCGGTGTCGGCATCGGCGTCGGTGTCGGCATCGCATCGGCCTCGGTAATGGCCTCGATGCCACTCGAAGTGCCGGTCGCCACCGTGGTCGTCCTGACTGCAGTGTGCGGTACATCCCACGGCCTGCCCGCGGCGGATCCAGTGCCTTGCTCGCGGTGGATCCGAGGCCGTGCTCGGCGGGTCTCGTCGCCGATCGGGAATGCCAGTTCCGCCTCAGTGCTGCCTGTTCTGCCGCTCGCCTTCGCGGCGTGTCGCAGCGCGGTACGACCATGTCCTGCTCGCGGTAAGTTTCATCGCCGATCGGGAATGCCAGTTCCGCCTCAATGCTGAAGCGTGGGTTGGTGCACCAGGGCGTCGTCGCGGCCATGGTCTCTTTCGCACGCCTCAGTTCGTGGAGGCCGCTGTCCCGAGCCAGAACACTGAGGCGGAACTGGCATGACCGATCCAGACGCTATCCCGGAGTGGTGAGATGGCTGAGCGGTGAGGTGGAACTGGCATAGCCGATCCAGAGGCTATGCCGAGTGGTGAGATGGCTGAGCGGTGAGGTGGAACTGGCATAGCCGATCCGGACGCGCTTGTCCGGCTGGAAGGCGACAGCCGGAGGTCGATTCCGTCGAACCCCGACGACGCGATCAGGCCGCCGATCCCGAGTCAGACACCTTCACCGGCACGTTCACCACCGGCACGTTCACCACCGGCACATTCACCACCGGCACCTTCACCGTCGGGCCCTCCGCCACGCTCACGGCCACGCAGCCCCTTCCGGCCAGCGCGGTGGGCGTGCGGTGTTCGAGAAGGGATCGCCGGATGGATCGGCGCGCGTTGGGCGCCGGTGCCGTAGCGGTGATCCCAGAGGGTGAAGAGTTCACCGACCGCATCGTCGAGGCGTTCGAGGTACTCGTCGTTCAGCCGGTACAAACGGGACTGGGGCAGGCCGCCATCCGGTTCGACGGTGACGACGCCCTCGTTGCGGAGGATCCGCAGGTGGTGCGAAACCGCGGAACGCGACACCGAGTACTCCATCGCGATGACGTCGTTGAGCACCCCGACCGGGTGCTCGCCCACTGCAAGGATCTCGATGATGCGCCGGCGCACGGGCTCCGCGACGATCTCGAACGAATGCATCATCGCCGCAGCGTATCGGCGGTCGCGCGTACGTGGATCTGGTCATGCACAGGCTCCCGGTCGGGGCTGCGGAGGGAGGGTGGCCGGGAGAGGGCGCCGATGCAGCACGCCGGGCCGCCGAGGCAGCGCCGGGAAGACGACGCAGCGCCGGGAAGACAACGCAGCGCCGGGAAGACGACGCAGCGCCACGACCCTCAGTGCTTGTTGCCGCTCAATGCGAGCACGCCGCCCAGCCCGATCATCATGACGCCGCCGGTCGCCGCGAGATGCGACGCCCGACGCGGCGAGCGGCCGAACCAGTCACGCGCAGCACTCGCCGCCAGCGCCCACACCGAATCGCACGCGAGTGCCAACAGGATGAACACCACGCCGAGTTCGAACAGCTGCAGCGGGATCGAGCCCGCACCGAACGACACGAACTGCGGCAGCACCGCGACGAAGAACGCGATGGTCTTCGGGTTCGTGACGCCGACGACGAAGCCCTCGCCGAGCTGGCGCCAGTGCGACCGCGACGGTGCGTCGCCGTTGACGGCGGCCGCGGCATCCGCCCGATGACGTATCGCCTGAATCCCCAGATAGACGAGGTATGCCGCACCGGCGAACTTGATGACCGTGAACAGCACGACCGACTGCGCGACGAGTGCGCCGACGCCGAGCGCGACCGCGCCGACGAGCGGGATCATGCCGAGCGCATTGCCGAGCACGCTGAGCAGGCCGCCGATGCGTCCGAGCGCGAGCGAGCGACCGATGACGAAGAGCACGCTCGGTCCGGGCATCACGATGAGCACGACCGACGCGATGACGAACGCCCAGAGGCTCTCGACGGGAACCATGAGCTGATGGTACGCGGGGTTACTCCTCGTCGGGCGACGGCGGCGACTCGGTGAGTCCGATGCCCAACAATGACGTGCCGACCCGCAGCACCAGGTACACCCTCCTCGAACTGGAGGCTACGCCGCCGCGCGGGATGCCGGTACGGTGTGACTCGTGAGCGACCACATCTCCGCGACCGTCGCCGACGGACTCGGCCACGTGACGCTCGACCGACCCCGGGCGCTCAACGCACTCAGCTACGAGATGATCCGCGAACTCACCGCCGTGTTCGAGCTCTGGCGCCACGACACCGAGGTGGGTGTCGTCGTCATCGACGGAGCCGGCGAACGGGGGTTCTCCGCCGGCGGCGACATCCGTGAGCTCTACGACTACGCGGTGAACGGCAACGCGGGCGAGGCGCGCGAGTTCTTCCGCTCGGAGTACCGCCTCGACGCCATGATCGCCCGCTACCCGAAGCCGGTCGTCGCGCTCATGGACGGCATCACCATGGGCGGCGGCATCGGCCTCGCCGGGCACGCGTCCATCCGGGTCGTCACCGAGCGGTCGAGGGTCGCGATGCCCGAGACGCGCATCGGGTTCACGCCCGACGTCGGCGGCTCGTGGCTGCTCGCGAAGGCGCCCGGCGAACTCGGCGTGCACCTCGCCCTGAACTCGCGCACGATGGATGCCGCCGACGCGATGCACGCCGGATTCGCCGACGTGTTCGTGCCCTCCGAACGGCTGCCGCACCTTGTGGAGGCGCTCGCCGAACGCGCCGACCCCGGCACGCCGGCCGAGATCGTGATGCTCTTCGACGAAACCCCGGGGCCCTCGACCCTGGCCCTCGCCCGCGACTGGGTCGACGCCTGCTACTCGGCGCCGACGGTGCGCGAGATCATCACGCGCCTGCACGCGTTCTCTGACGGCCGTGGGTCGAGGAGCGAACCCAGCGAGCATCTCGAGACCTCGGATGCCGCGGCCAGCTCATTCCCGTCCCGCCCACTCGATCCGGCGGCCCGCGCCTACGCGGCAGCCGCGGCCGACGAGCTCGAAACACTCTCACCGACGGCCCTCACGATGACCCTCGAATCCGTGCGGCGTGCGCGCACCCTGCCGACCCTCGAGGCGGCGCTCGAGCAGGAGTTCCGGCTCGTGTCGTGGTTCATCGAACAGCACGACCTGCGCGAGGGGATCCGCGCCCAGGTCATCGACAAGGACCGTTCGCCGAAATGGAGTCCGGCCACGCTCGAGGCGGTCGATCCGGGCCTCGCCGCGCACGTGATCGAGGCGCAGGTGCACGACCCCGTCTGGCCGCCACCGGCCGTCGAGTAGCGCCGGCGAGGCCGACGCATATCGAGACGAGCGCCGATTGATAGCGTTGAGGCGTGAAGACCCACCACCTGCGCACCCACCGGAGTGACGAGAACCTCGTTCGTGAGGGCCAGCTCGCCTGGCAACTGGCGGGGGTCGCGATCGACCCCGTCGAGCTCGATGACGACGTCGTCGACATGGTCGTGAACCGTGTGATCGACAACGCGGCCGTCGCGGCGGCGTCACTCGCACGTCCGCCCGTCGTGTCGGCCCGCAGCCAGGCGCTCGCGCACCCGGTCTCGATCGGCGGCGATGGAGCCACCGTCTTCGGTGCGGATGCCGCGCGCCGCACGTCACCCGAGTGGGCGGCGTGGGCGAACGGCGTCGCCGTGCGCGAGCTCGACTTCCACGACACGTTCCTCGCCGCCGACTACTCGCACCCGGGCGACAACATCCCGCCCATCGTCGCAGTGGCACAGCACCTCGCGGCGGGCCGCGGTCTCACGGGCCGCGACGTCGTGCGCGCCATCGCCACGGGCTACGAGATCCAGATCGACCTGGTGAAGGCGATCTCGCTGCACGAACACAAGATCGACCACGTCGCGCACCTGGGTCCGTCGGCAGCGGCCGGCATCGGCACCCTGCTCGGCCTCGACCAGGAGACCATCTTCCAGGCCATCGGCCAGGCGCTGCACACGACCACCGCGACCCGACAGTCGCGCAAGGGCGAGATCTCGACGTGGAAGGCGCACGCCCCGGCGTTCGCGGGCAAGATGGCCGTCGAGGCGGTCGATCGCGCGATGCGCGGCGAAACCAGCCCCGTGCCGATCTACGAGGGCGAAGACGGCGTGATCGCGTGGCTGCTCGGCGGGCCGGATGCCACGTACGAGGTGCCGCTGCCCGAAGAGGGCGAATCCAAGCGCGCCATCCTCGACTCGTACACGAAGGAGCACTCGGCCGAGTACCAGGCGCAGGCGTGGATCGACCTCGCCCGCAAGCTCCACGACGAGTACCCGATCATCCTCGACGACCCCGACCGCATCGAGTCGATCGTGCTGCACACCTCGCACCACACGCACTACGTGATCGGCTCGGGTGCGAACGACCCGCAGAAGTACGATCCCGATGCCTCCCGCGAGACGCTCGACCACTCGATTCCCTATATCTTTACCGTCGCCCTGCAAGACGGCGAGTTGCATCACGAGCGCTCCTACGCTCCCGACCGTGCGGCACGCCCCGACACGGTCGAGCTGTGGCAGAAGGTGTCGACGGTCGAAGACCCCGAGTGGACGCGCCGCTACCACTCCAACGACATCGCAGAGAAGGCGTTCGGCGGACGCGTCGTCATCAAGCTCGCCGACGGCGGCGAGATCGTCGACGAGATCGCCGTCGCCGATGCGCACCCGCTCGGTGCCCGCCCGTTCGCCCGCGAGCAGTACGTGCAGAAGTTCCGCACGCTCTCCGAGTGGGTGCTCGAAGAGGCCGAGATCGAGCGCTTCCTCGACCTCGCCCAGCGCCTGCCCGAGCTCGGCCCCGATGAGCTCAGCGGTCTCACGATCACCGCTGCGCCAGGCGCACTCGTGGGCGTCGAAATCCCGACCGGCTTGTTCTGATGCATGGTCGTCGGTCGAGTAGCGAGCTCCAGCGAGCGTATCGAGACCATGGCCCGACGTCTCGATGCGTGCCCTCCTTCGTCGGGCACCACTCGACCAACGGAGACAGCTGATGCTCTACGCCCAGACCCCACCTGCCGAGAAGCGCCGGTTGTTCCGTGATCGGCTCGCGTCAGGCGAGATCCTCCGGTTCCCCGGTGCGTTCAATCCCCTCTCGGCGCGGCTGATCGAGCGCAAGGGGTTCGAGGGCGTCTACATCTCGGGCGCCGTGCTCTCGGCCGACCTCGGGCTGCCCGACATCGGCCTGACCACGCTCACCGAGGTCGCGGGGCGGGGCAAGCAGATCGCCCGCATGACCGAGCTGCCAGCGATCATCGACGCCGACACCGGCTTCGGCGAGCCGATGAACGTCGCGCGCACGGTGCAGGAGATGGAGGACGCCGGCCTTGCCGGGCTGCACATCGAAGACCAGGTGAATCCCAAGCGATGCGGGCACCTTGACGGCAAGCAGGTGGTCGACGAGTCGACGGCGCTCCAGCGCATCCGCGCTGCCGTCGATGCCCGCCGCGACCCGAACTTCCTGGTCATGGCGCGCACCGACATCCGCGCGGTCGACGGGCTGCCAGCCGCGGTCGACCGTGCGAAGAAGCTCGTCGACGCGGGCGCCGACGCGATCTTCCCCGAGGCGATGGCCTCGCTCGACGAGTTCGCCGCGATCCGTGCGGCGGTTGACGTGCCCCTGCTCGCGAACATGACCGAGTTCGGCAAGAGCGAGCTGTTCACGGTGCAGCAGCTGGCGGATGTCGGCATGAACCTCGTGATCTGGCCGGTGTCGCTGCTGCGGCTTGCCATGGGCGCGGCCGAGCGCGGACTCGCCGAGCTCGAGGCATCCGGAAGCCTGAATGGAATGCTCGGCGAGATGCAGCACCGAGCCGATCTCTACGACCTGATCGACTACGAGGGCTACAACCACTTCGACACCGACATCTTCAACTTCCGCATCGCCCGCTGAGCACATCTGCCGCTGGTTGAGGAGGCGCGCCAGCGCCGTCTCGAAACCCGCCCCCGAGACAGCAGGTTTCGAGACGCTCCTGCGTCGCTCCTCTACCCGCGGAACTCGAGACGCTCCTGCGTCGCTCCCCAACCCGGGGGTCTCGAGACGCGTCCTCCTTCGTCGGGCGCTCCTCGACCAGCGATGGTGCGCGCGCTACTCGACCAGCGGTGCTACCCCTAGGCTGGGTGGGCGGTCGCGCCGCAGCGGCCGCGTCGTCACGCGAGGAGCACGATGAGCGATCAGCAGCAGGGGGCAGCCCCGGTCATCTACAAGGGCCTGGCCGGCGTGCCGGTCGATTACA
>DASSBT010000085.1:0-8977 GCA_035698465.1 Agromyces sp.
CGTCGACCGCGCCGAGCACGATGGTCACCTCGCGACCGTGCAGCGCCTTCTCGACGGCTGCAAGGCCCTCGGGTGCGGCGAGGATGCAGATCGCCGTGACATCCGTCGCCCCTCGCTTCAACAGGAATTCGATCGCGGCGATCAGCGAGCCGCCCGTCGCGAGCATCGGATCGAGCACGAAGCACTGCCGGTCGCTGAGGTCGTCGGGCAGGCGCTCGGCATAGGTCGTGGGCTCGAGCGTCTCTTCGTCGCGGGCCATGCCGAGGAAGCCCACCTCGGCGCTCGGCAGGAGCTTCACCATGCCCTCGAGCATTCCGAGCCCGGCCCGGAGGATCGGCACGATGAGCGGCTTCGGCTCGGCGATGCGCACGCCGCGAGTGGGCGCGACCGGGGTCATGATGTCGACAGGTTCGACCCGCACGCCGCGCGTGCCCTCGTAGGCGAGGAGCGTCATGAGCTCTTCGACGAGTGCGCGGAACACCGGCGAGGTCGTACTCGCGTCGCGGAGCACCGTGAGCTTGTGGGTGACGAGCGGGTGATCGGCAACGTGGACTCGCATAGGCTCGAGTCTATTGCCGACCCGGTCCCGGAACTCTGACGAATTCGGGCGTCCCGCGGCGCGGAGGGAGTGGTCGTGGAACTGCCGATCCATCGCGATTGGATGCGGCTCGCCCTCGCCGAGGCCGAGCAGGCGCCCGCCACTCGCGACGTCCCCGTCGGTGCCATCGTCGTGAACCGCGACGGCCTCGTCATCGCCGCTCGCCGCAACGAGCGCGAGCTCACGGGCGACCCGACGGCCCATGCCGAGGTGCTCGCCCTGCGTACCGCTGCCGAGGCCTACGGCGACTGGCGCCTCGTCGACTGCACGCTCGTCGTGACCCTCGAACCGTGCGTCATGTGCGCCGGCGCGATCCTCGCCGCGCGCATCCCGACGCTCGTGTTCGGCGCGTGGGATGAGAAGGCGGGCGCCGCCGGGTCGCTCTACGACGTGCTGCGCGACCGTCGGCTGAACCACCGGGTCGAGGTGTTCGCCGGGGTCGAGGCCGAGGCATCCGCCCGCCTGCTGCTCGAGTTCTTCGACGACCCGCTGCGCCGGCCGCCGGTGGACGAGTAGCTCGCCGCTGGTCGAGGCGGCTCGCAACGCCTCTTCGTCGACTACTCGACCAGCGAACGCTCCTGAGCTGACCGATCGACCGGCGGAAGCGCTGCGAGCCCATCGAGGTACTCGCCGAGCAGGGCAACGGATGCCGCGTGCGCCCGCGGCCCGAACGACGCGCGCTCTTCGCGCAGCCGTTCGCGGCTGAGGCCGTACTCGGGCAGCTCGTCTCCCCACTGGCGCAGCCAGTCCTCGTGGATCTCGTCGGTGACCTCTGGGTGGAACTGCACCGCGAGCAGCCAGTCGCCCTTCGCGAATGCCTGGTTCTCGTACTGGGCAGAGGTCGCGAGCAGTTCGACATCGTCGGGCAGGTCGAAGGTGTCGCCGTGCCACTGCACGGTGGGCACGCCGGCGAAGTGGCGCACCGGGGAGTCGGCGCCGGCGTCGGTCGGCTCGACCGTGAGCCAGCCCACCTCTTTGCGCGGCCCCTTGCGCACGTCGGCGCCGAGCGACTTCGCGAGCAACTGCGCGCCGAGACACACCCCGAAGATCGGCGCCTCGGCGTCGATGCGGGCGCCCAGCAGCCCGATCTCGTCGGCGAGGTACGGATAACGCTCGGTCTCGTAGGCGGCCTCATCGCCGCCGAGCACCACGACGAGGTCGGGTGCAAGCGGATCGAGGGCCGCGATATCCGTGTGCGGAGCATCGACCGTCACGATCTCGTAGCCGTGCGCCTCGAGCGTCGGGCCGAGGTTGCCGAGCCCGATCGCGGAATCGTGGCGCAGCACGAGGGCGGTGCGGGGTGAGCTCGCTGGGCGGGGTCGTGCGCTCGCTGGGCGTGCGCTCGCTGAGCCTGTCGAAGCGAGCGTGCCGCCGGATCCGCTGTTCCCTTCGCTGGGCTCAGGGAACGAGGCATCCGTCACTCGAGGCCCTTGATGACGATCGCATCGGTCGGCGGGGTCGCGAGGTTCGGGTCGACGTAGACGTCGGGCTCGATGTAGATGATGCGAGCGGCGGGCACCGCGGCGCGCACGCGCTGCTCGATCACGTTCACCGCGGCCGACACCTCGAGGAGCTTCTGATCGGCCGTGAAGCCGACCTTCGCCGCGACGAGCAGCTCTTCGGGCCCGACGTACAGGGTCTTCATGTGGATGATGCGCTCGGCCTCATCGCCCGCGAGGATCGCCTGCTCGATCTTCTCGAAGTCGGCTTCGGTGGCACCCTCGCCGACGAGCAGGCTCTTCGTCTCGATACCGAGCACGATCGCGACCACGATGAGCAGCGTGCCGATGAACAGGGTGCCGATCGCGTCGAACAGCGGGTTGCCCGTCAGGATAGTGAGGCCCACGCCGATGAACGCGAAGATCAGGCCGAGCAGGGCGGCGATGTCTTCGAGCAGCACGACGGGGAGCTCGGGCGCCTTCGCCCGGCGCACGAACTCCACCCAGCTCTGCGTGCCGCGCACGTGGTTCGATTCCTTCACCGCGGTGCGCAGCGAGAACGACTCGAGCACGATCGCGATCGAGAGCACGAGAATCGGCAGCCACGGCACGTCGAGCGGGTGCGGATGCTGCAGCTTGTCGATGCCCTCATAGATCGAGAAGACGCCACCGACCGAGAACAGGATGATCGCGACGACGAACGCGTACACGTAACGCTCGCGGCCGTACCCGAACGGATGCTCCTTGTCGGCCTTCCGCTTCGCCTGACGGCCGCCGAAGATGAGCAGCAGCTGGTTGCCCGCGTCGGCGACGGAGTGCACGGCCTCGGCGAGCATCGACGATGAGCCGGAGAAGAACCACGCGATGAACTTGGTGATCGCGATGCCGGTATTCGCCAGGAATGCCGCCATGATGGCCTTGGTTCCGCCCGATGCGCTCATGCGTCAATCCTAGGATGGACGCATGCCTGACGACACGCCCGTGCGGCTGCCCACGATCGCCTTCCTCGGAGCAGGATCGATGGCCCGGGCGGTGCTCTCGGGGCTCCTGCAGCCGGGCGTCGAGGTCGACGGCGGCATCCGCGCCACCAATCGCTCGGCGGCGCGCGCGGCCGAACTCGCAGGCGTACCGGGTGTGACCGCACTTTCAACCGAGACGGATGCCGCGGCCAACCGCACCGCCGTCGCCGGCGCCAAGATCGTGGTCGTCGCCGTGAAGCCCGCGATGGTGCCCGACCTGCTCGCCGAGATCGCCGACGCGCTCGAACCAGGAACCGTCGTCGTGTCGGTCGCGGCCGGCGTGACCATCGCGACCTTCGAGTCGCATCTGCCCGCGTCGGTCGCGGTCATTCGATCGATGCCGAACACGCCCGCCGTCGTGGGCCGTGCCGTCACGGGACTCGCCGCGGGCACCCGCTCGAGCGAAGACGACCTCGCGCTCGCCGTGGCGATGTTCGAGACCGTGGGCGATGTGATCGTCGTGCCCGAGGAGCAGATCGACGCGCTCTCGACGATCTCGGGCTCGGGGCCCGCGTACGTCTTCTACCTGATCGAGCAGCTCACGGCCACGGCGATCGACAAGGGCTTCACGCCCGAGCAGGCGGCGCTGCTCGTGCAGGGCACGTTCCGTGGGGCGAGCGAGTTGCTCGCGGCATCCGACGACGATCCGGCCGAGCTCCGCAGGCGCGTGACGAGCCCGAAGGGCACCACCGAGCGCGCCGTCATGGTGCTCGAGGAGGCCGCCCTCAAGGCGACCTTCGACCGGGCGACGGATGCCGCGCTGGCCCGCGCCCGCGAACTCGCCGCCGGAGCCTGAGCGCCCTCTCGTCGGTCGAGTAGCGAGCGCCAGCGAGCGTATCGAGACCCCCACAACGCAGGATGAGAGCAACAACACCGCCGGTATGGCGGTCGTTCCTGCTCTCATCCTGCAAACGGTGAGCGCCCCCCAAACGGCGAGCGCCCGAATGATGAGCGCCCTGCGATCGGCGGGCGCCGTGGCGGGCGGCTAACCGGCGGTGCGCGTCGAGCTCGTTCGCTGCGCTCGCACGACCTGCGTCAGTCGCACGCCGACGGCGATCACCAGCGCGGCGCCGAGGGTGGCGAGACCCGCGGTGAGCCCTGTCAGCGCAGCATCGGAGTGCGCATTGGGGAGCGCAGGATTGCCGGCGAGTTCGCTCTCGAACCCGATGGCGAAACCGATGATGAATAGCCAGCTGGCGACGATCATCGTCGCGAAGAACGGTGTGATTCTCCTCATGTCACCTCCTATGCATGACCTTCCAGTATAGCGCATCTTGGCCGAAATGCCTGAACATGGCCCATTTCGACGTAGGAAGGCTCCGGTGGATGCCACTCCAGGCATGTGGCATCCGGTGCATCGCGTGCCGTGCTCGATATACGGTGAGCGAATGGAAGCATCAGACGTCATCTCGGTCATCGCCGAGGTGATCGGCTGGATCGCCCTCAGTGGCGGGCTCGGATGCCTCGTCGTCGCGCTCCTGATCCGTCTCGCCGATGGGCGTTGGGTGCGAACGGATGCCGTCGTCGTCGACCAGGAGCACGGCAGCACCGTGCGATGGTTCGCCGAAGGTGCCTTCCACCAGCGCCGTCTCAGCGACGACGAGCGCGCCCAGGTCGAGCGGCCCGACGAGGAGCCCGCGTTCTACAAGCAGCGCGAACCCGATCGACTGCGGATGCACGAACCGCCGCCGGGGCGGCGCATCATCCGCATCGTCGGACTCGTGCTGCTGGGGATCGCCGCGCTGGCGGGCCTCACCGGTTTGGTGCTCATGCTCGTCGAGTGAGGACGGGGTTGGCAGCGGCATCCCGCCCGCGGACGGGCGCAGTGGCATCCGCCCGCTATTCGAGGGCCGCGAACTTCTCGATGTCGCCCTCGGTGCCCGTCACGATGATGAGGTCGTGATATGAGACGACGGTCTTCTCGGTGGCGTAGGTGAACGGCTTGCCGGGGCTCTTCACGCCGACGACGGTCACACCGTGGCGGGTGCGCACGCCCGACTCGGTGAGGTTCTTGCCGCGGATCGGCTTGGGCGGATACATCTTGACCAGCGCGAAGTCGTCGTCGAACTCGATGAAGTCGAGCATGCGCCCGCTCACGAGGTGGGCGGTGCGCTCACCGGCTTCGCGCTCGGGGTAGATCACGTGGTTCGCGCCGATGCGCTGCAGGATCTTGCCGTGCGAGGCCGAGATCGCCTTCGCCCAGATCTGCGGGATCTTGAGGTCGACGAGATTCGCGGTGATGAGCACGGATGCCTCGATCGACGAACCGACCGCGCAGACGCCGATCGAGAAGTCCTGGGCGCCGATCTGCTTCAGCGCGTCGATCGACCTCGCGTCGGCGACGACGGCGTGCGTGACGCGGTCGGCCCACTTCTGCACGAGTGCTTCGCTCTCGTCGACGGCGAGCACCTCGCGACCGAGGCGGTCGAGTTGCCCGGCGGTCGCAGCGCCGAACCGGCCGAGGCCGATCACGAGCACCGGGGCGTCGTGCTTGATCCGATCAACCAACGATGGGCCTCTCTTCCGGACGCTTGAACAACTGCCGGCGCTGGCTCGCCGCCAGTGCTGCGGCGAGAGTCACTGTACCAACCCGGCCCATGAACATGGTGGCGGCCATCACGTACTTGCCCTCGGATGGAAGGTCACCGGTGAAGCCGGTGGACAACCCGCACGTGGCGAATCCCGAAATCACATCGAACAGCACGAAATCGAGCGGGGCCTTCGTCATCTGGGTGAGGATGATCGTCGACACCGCGACGATCGATGCCCCCCAAAGCACGACACTGACCGCGAGCCGGAGCATGTCGCGCGGGATGCGACGGCCGAACGCCTCCATCGAGGGTGCGCCACGTGCCTCCGCGAACGCGGCGAGGAAGAGCACCGCCAGCGTGGTGACCTTGATGCCACCCGCAGTCGACGCCGAGCCACCGCCGACGAACATGAGCATGTCGGACACGAGCAGGCTCGAGCCGTTGAGGTCGTGCATGTTGACCGTCGAGAAGCCGCCCGAGCGGGTCATGGTCGACATGAACAGGGCCTCGAACAGGGTCTTGCCGAAGCTCATCCCGCCGTACGTCTTGGGGTTGCCGTACTCGAGTATGAGAAAGGCAAGGGCGCCGAGCGCGAAGAGGATGCCGGTGGTCGCCAGGGTGAGCTTGACATGCACGCTCCAGCGGCGAGGAGTGCGCCACAAACGGGCGAGGGCGAAGATCACCGGGAACCCGAGGCTGCCGAGGAACACGTCGAGCATCAGCAACGACTGGAACCAGTAATCGTCGAAGAATTCGACGGGGCCGGCCGCGTTCGGAGCGAACCCGGTGTTCGTGAACGCGCTCACGGAGTAGTACACCGAGTACCAGATGCTCGTGCCGGCGTCGTAGCCGGCCGCGAGCATGCTCGGGATCATGCCGAGCATGATCACCGCCTCGATGGTCAGCGTGCTGACGGCAACGGTGACGAGGAGGCCGCCGACCTCCCCGAGGCGAACCGCCTGGCGTTCGGCGACGGGGCCCACGTGGATGCGAGAGGGATTCGTGTCGCTCGCGGCGATCAGCTTCGCACGGAGGCCCAGTCGCCGGGAGATCACGAACCCGAGGATGGAAGCGAGCGTGAGCACACCCATGCCGCCGACGTTCATGGCGACGACGATGACCGCGTTGCCGAACGGCGACCAGTACGTCGCCATATCGACGGTCGTCAGCCCGGTGACGCAGATCGCGGAGACCGCGGTGAATACGGCGTCGGCCAACGGGGAGCTGCTGCGTTCGCCCGCGCGCGCGAGTGGCAGCGAGAGCAAGAGCGTGGTGATCAGGATCAGCGACGCGAAGACCAGGATCGCGAAGCGGGATGGTGAACTCTTGACGATGCCGTCAATCGCGTCGCGTACGCGTCCGAGCCAAGACCGCCTCCCGAACAGACTGGGGCGGCCCAGCGGCTGTGCGCGCATCGAGCCCCCTTACGTGCCGTCACCGATCGCGTGTGTCATGGTACTCCTCGCCGCGAGTGACTACCCTTGGGGCATGGCGGACATCTTCGACGTGGTGGCGGACGCGACCAGGCGCGACATCCTGGCGGTCCTCCTCGACCGCGAGAGCACCAGCCCCGGCTCCGGCGGCGAGATCAGCGTCTCCGAAATCGTGTCGACGCTCGGCCTCAGCCAGCCCACTGTCTCGAAGCACCTGAAGGTGCTGCGCGAGGCCGGGCTCGTCAGCGTGCGTGAAGAGGGCCAGCATCGCTACTACCGCCTCGACCGGGGTCCGCTGGAGGTCCTCGAAGACTGGCTGATTCCCTTCGTGTCATCGGATGCCGCAGCGGATGCCGCGACACTCGCCGGTGTCGCAACGAGCGAGGCCGAGGCCCTGAACGACGACCAGCGCGCCTTCGCCTCGGCGATCGGCAAGGCGTTCGCCGAGACCGCCCACCAGGTGAGCGCGGTCGTCGTCGCCAAGAAGCGGCGCTGAGGGTTTCGAGACGCTCGCTGTGCTCGTTCCTCAACCCGCGGAGGCGAGCAGCGCGAGCACGAATCCCACGCAGGCCACGGAGCAGGCGATCGTGCGCACGTGGTTCCACGCCTGCCAGCCCGGTCGGAACGCCGTCCACGCCGCCGCGAGGGCCGCGGCATCCGTCGCCGGTGCTGCCGCCAGGCGGTTGTTGCGCGGCACGTTCGCCCCAGCGGTGACGCCGATGGCACCGACGAGGTAGACGACTGCGCCGGCGATCGCCCACCAGGTGCCGTCGTCGAGTGCTCCCGTGAGGGCGACCACGATCAGCACGGCCGTGAGCAGCGCGCTGCCGAACAGGGCGAGCATGAAGGGTGGGCGAACGGCGGTGACGTTGATCTCGCGCATGGCTCGCGCGGCATCCGCAGGGGGCAGTCGGTCGAGGCCCTGGATCACGAAGCTGGAGAAGGCGAAGAAGACTCCGGCGGCGATGCCGGTGCCGAGAATGGTCGCGATGAGGAGCACGTCGACGAGCTGGGTCATGCGCCCAGTCTGCCGTTCGTTCCCTGAGCTCGTCGAAGGGACGGCGCTTCGACAAGCTCAGCGGCCGACGAGCTCAGCGGCCGACGAGCTCAGCGCAGCGGCTTGATCATCTCCAACTCGAGGCCACCGGGCGGCAGTTCGTACTCCCGGCTGCGACCCGTGAAGGTGAACCCGAGCTTCTCGTAGAACCGGCGGGCACGCGGGTTGTCTTCGTGCACCTCGAGGCGAAGCGTGTCGCCGTGCAGGCGCGCCCAGTCCTCGACCGCGTCGAGCAGCAGCCGCGAGACACCCGCGCCGTCGCCACGGTGGTCGGGCGCGACGTAGACGCCGACGAGCAGGGGGCCCGACGTCGCATCCGGAATGTATCCGCCCATGTGGCCGACCCAGCGTTCGCCGTCGATGGCGACGATCGAGGTCTGGCCGGGCGTCGTGCCGCGCGCCGCGCGAAGGCGCCATCCCGATTCGGGCACCGTGAGCGCGTGCTCGAGCGTCTCGGCGTAGGCGATCGGGTAGTCGCGAAGCATCTCGAGGCGGAGGGCGCGCACCGCTCGCCAGTCGTCCTCGACGGTGGGGCGGATGACGAGGTCGTTGCGACGCATCCCTCGACGCTAATGCACGGGGCGACGGCCGGCGAAGGGCCGGCGAGGCGCCGGCGAAGGTCGTGGAAGCCCTGGCTGAAGGGGTGGCGAAGAACCGGGTGAGAGGGCGCGCAGGGGGCGAGCCGCCGAATCCGCTAGACTATCCCGAGGCTTTCCGCCCCTGGGCTGCGGCACGCGCGGTCGACTGATCTTTCACTGTGAGGTTTCGATGGGTTCCGTCATCAAGAAGCGCCGCAAGCGCATGGCGAAGAAGAAGCACCGCAAGCTGCTTCGCAAGACGCGCCACCAGCGTCGCAACAAGAAGTAGTCGTCTCGCACGACCGGCTGAGCGTCAGGCCTG